>PLEX01000215.1:7011-38086 GCA_003136575.1 Bryobacterales bacterium
TTGATTTCTTCGAGCGAAAAAACAATACCATCGGCGGGATCGAACGCCACGCCTTCTGTTTCAGCCAGTTGGAATAGCAGGCGGGCTTCTTCGAGTTCGCCTCGCGGCGGGCTTTGCGCTCGGCCTGCATTTCGCTGAGCTCCTTTTTGTACCGTTCGCGGGCTCGTTGCGTGCGCTGCGTGTAGAGGGACGCAGGATTGGCAGGATGAGTCAAATATATTTTCACCGTCACGACCTCACGGTCGTAGAATTTAGATCGGGACAATGCTTTGGAGTGTGAAATGGCATGACTGGACGTTTTAATAAGCAGTAACAGGGAAGAGCTTCGTCGCCTCGTCGACAAGCTTCCTGCGGAGCATGTGACCGAGGCGGTGCGCTATATGAACTACCTCGCTGCCGGCGCGGTCCTCCTGTCACTTCTCCTTTCACGGAGGAGCAAGCTCGGCTGGACACTGAGGCGGAAGCATCGATCGCGCGGCGAAGGAGTTCCCAACGAAGAACTGATGCGGGAATTTGGCCTTCATCCGGGCGTCCGGCTGCACGTGCCGAACTTCGCCGGATCGTCAGGGAACCGCCATGCGAATACCGCTCGCTTTGACACGTTACAGCGAGACCGGTGAAGGCGAGTTTAGGCGCTTGAGGGAAGATTCTCCGGTACCCACCGGCTGCGGGTCGGCGGCTGGCGCGTTCCGGAGGGTACCCGGTAACGCGATCCACGTACTCGCAATTGAGAACCGCAGAGAGCCTATTGATCAACGATACTGCCTGGTCTCTGGCCGTGAGGATTCATCCCGTGAATTGACTCGTAAACGCTCAACCGATTCCGATCGCGTCTTTGGAGACGCGTTCTCCCTATCCGCATGAAGTCCTGAGAACACTCGCGGCCGCTCACTCCGCCGCAACGGGTTCCAGGGCTTCAGGCACTTCCGCCAGCGGCGTCGGCACGAACTCCCGTTTGTACTTGCACTCCGCGTTCGGGCATTGCAGAAACGCGCCGGCCTTCAGGTACTTCTCCGCCATGTACGGGCTCCCGCACTCGGGACACTTTTCCATCACCGGCCTCGCCCACGCGACGAACGCGCAGTCCGGATAGCGGTTGCAGCCGTAGAACGTCTTCCCGCGCTTCGACCGGCGCTCCACCACTTCGCCCTCGGTGCATTCCGGGCACTTCACGCCGATGGTCTTCTGCTTGACGAACTTGCAGGTCGGGTAATTGCTGCACGCGGTGAATTCCCCGAAGCGCCCGTACTTCTGCACCATGTTGCTGCCGCACTGCGGGCATTTTTCGTCCAGCTGGACGTCGGGCTTCTTCTGCGTGCCGCCAATCTGCTTCGTTGTCTTGCAATCGGGATAACCGGAACAGGCGTAAAACGTTCCGAACCGCCCCTTCTTCAGCACCATCGGACGGCCGCAATTCTCGCAGTACTCTTCGTCGCCCTGATCGGAAAGATCGGCGCCTTCGATATCCGGCAGATCGACCGTTAATTCACGCGTGTAAGTGCAATCCGGGTAACCGGTGCAGGCGAGGAAGCTGCCATGCTTGCCCCACTTGATCACCAGAGGCTTGCCGCATTTGTCGCACAACAAGTCGGTTGGCTTTTCCATCCGCTTGATGTTGGTCATCTGCGTTTCGGCGGTCTCAAGATCCTTCGTGAACCGCTCGTAGAACTCGCTCATCGCCTCGCGCCAGTCGAGCTTGCCTTCTTCGATGTCGTCCAGTTCGTCTTCCATGCGCGCGGTGTAGAGCACGTCAAAGATGTCGGCGAAGCTTTCGAGCAGAAGATCGGTTACCACCATGCCCAGTTCGGTTGGCTTGAACCTGCCACCCTCTTTGGTTGCGTATCCGCGTTCCTGAATCGTCGAAAGAATCGACGCGTAGGTGGAGGGGCGTCCCACGCCATCGGCCTCGAGCTTCTTCACCAGCGTCGCTTCGTTATAGCGCGGAGGCGGTTCTGTGAAGTGCTGTTCGGGCTTGAGCGCGCGCAGCTTGAGTTCTTCGCCGGCGGTAACGGCCGGAAGCTTGTGCTTCAGTTCCTCGTCTTCCTCGTCCTTCTGGTCCTTGCCTTCCTCGTACACTTTCAGGAAGCCATCGAATTTCATTACGGACCCGGTTGCGCGGAACGTGTACTCCGTCTTCGATTTGCCTTCCACGTTCACGTCGATCGTCGTCTGGTCGAACACGGCGGGCGTCATCTGAGACGCGAGGAACCGCATCCAGATCAGCCGGTAAAGCTTGAGCTGGTCTTCCGCCAGATAAGGCGCCATGTCTTCTGGCGAACGCATGGCGGAAGTCGGGCGCACCGCTTCGTGGGCGTCCTGAACCGCTTTCTTCGTCTTGTAGATGTTGGGGGTTTCCGGCAGATACTCCTTGCCGAACTTGCCGCCCACATAATTCCGAACGTCGGCCAGCGCATCGTCCGATACGCGCGTCGAATCGGTGCGCATATAAGTGATAAGACCGACCGACCCTTCAGCGCCGATTTCAACGCCTTCGTACAACTGCTGCGCCAGCATCATCGTGCGCTTTACGCTGAAACGCAGCTTGCGGGAAGAATCCTGCTGGAGGGTCGAGGTGATGAAAGGCGCAACCGGATTGCGGCGCTTTTCCTTTGTGCCGACCGATTTGACGATGAACTGCTGGCCGTCGATATCGGCCACCAGCGCGTCGGATGTGGCCTGATCGCCGATTATCGGAGTCTCGTCGCCCTTGCGCGTCAGCCGGGCGTCGAAGTAGGGCGTCTTCTTCGCCGCGAGATTCGCGTCGAGAGTCCAGTACTCCTGCTTCACGAAAGCGCGAATCTCGCGCTCCCGTTCGACGATTACGCGAACGGCAACCGTTTGCACGCGGCCGGCTGAAAGACCGCGGCGCACCTTATCCCAGAGCAGCGGCGAAATTTTGTAACCCACCAGCCGATCCAGCACGCGTCTGGCTTGTTGCGCGTTCACCAGATTCAGATTCACCAGCGTCGGCTTCTCCAGAGACTTCTGGATGGAGGCCTTGGTGATTTCGTTGAACATCAGCCGCATGAACTTCGGGCCTTCAACGCCCTTCTTCGGCTTCAGTTCTTCTTCGAGGTGCCAGCAGATCGCCTCGCCTTCACGGTCGGGGTCGGCCGCGAGGTACACGATCTCCACTTTTTTTGCGGCGTCGCGCAATTCCTGGATGAGTTTCTTCTTCCCCTCGATCACTTCATACGTCGGCTTGAAACCGTTATCCACGTCGACCGACAGATTCTTTTTGGGGAGATCCTTGACATGACCGATCGAGGCCTTCACGACGAAGTTCTTACCGAGATACTTGGTGATGGTCTTTGCCTTCGTCGGCGATTCCACGATTACAAGAGCTTTAGCCATAAAATTGCTTTTTCAGCATAAACTACCGGAGACGCTGAGGCGGTACACGCCCTGACGCGGGTTACCAGACTTTGACGAAGTTGCGGCCGGGGAGTTGCTTCACAAGCCCCTGAATCTCCATCTCAAACAGAGCGGCAATAATCTCCGAGGGGGAAACCTCTTCGCAGGCTTCAACCAGCGTGTCCAGATGAGTGGACGCGTCAGGCTTCAACTGCCGCAGCACCGCCTGCTGAATCTTCTGGTTCGGGTCTGGCAGTTGAGATGCAGCCGACGGAGCAAAAGATGCATCTTCTTTGCCAAGTCCTTCATTCAGAATGCGTTGGCGCCCCGCGGCAATCAACTTCTGTTGCGCCTCCACGGGGAGTTCCGTGACCACGTCGTTCCAGTCCTGCACCAGCTTTGCACCCTGCTTGATGAGCAGATTTGGTCCCCAGCTCATCTTCGACGTGATGTTCCCCGGAACGGCGAATACCTCGCGCCCCTGGTCGAGAGCGAGCCGAGCGGTAATGGCCGATCCACTGTACTGAGCGCCCTCCACTACGAGGAGCCCGCAGCTCAGCCCGCTGATCACGCGGTTGCGGATGGGGAAATTCTGCGGGAAGGCCGTTGCGCCCATTGGGAACTCCGACAGGATGAGTCCTTTGGCTGCGATTTCGGCCGCCAGCTTGCGGTTTTCGGAGGGATAAACGACATCGACGCCGCAGCCCAGCACGGCGACCGTCATGCCTTCGGCCGTGAGCGCCGCCTTATGAGCGGCGGTATCGATTCCGCGGGCCATGCCGGAGATAATCGTCACCCCGGCGCGCGCCAGATCGCCGGAAAGGCGCTCACACGCGGCGACCCCGTAAGGCGTCGGATGGCGTGTCCCGACCACGCCGACGTTGACCGACGACAACAGATCGATTCGGCCACGGCAAAAGAGTACGGGCGGAGGGTCGAACACGCGCCGAAGCAGTTCCGGATAGCGGGCGTCGCCGAGCGGAATCAAATGGACGCCGGCATCGCGAACCAGTTGTTGCTGCGCCGCCGCGTCTTCGAAGCTGCATCCGCTGGCTATGGAACGCGCAAGCGCGCCCGGCATACCCGCCCCTTCCAGTTCCGCCGCGGTCGCGTGGAAAATCGCGCGAACGCCGCGAAAGCGTTCCATCAGCAGGGAGGACCGGCGCGCGCCGAGGCCCGGCATCATGCGGAGCGCCAGCCAGTAGAGTTCTTCTTCGTTGCTCAGGATTGAGGAGGAGATGATTGCCGTCGCCATTGCCTGATATAGTTGCTTTTTCAGCCCTTTCCTCTCACTAAAATGCACACGTTGAACGAATTGGAGCGTTTGTCGTCTCCCGTTCTTGAGAACGCAGACTCCTGGCGGCAGGTTTTCACCGAAGCGCTGCCGTTTCGGCACATTTCGATCGACGGTTTTCTCAAAGAGCAGTTCGCCGAGCGCTTGCTGGCCGAATTCCCGAGCTTCGACCGTAAGCTCGCTGTCAGCGAGGGCGGTTTCACGGGCGGAAAAGCGGTCAACCCGAAGATTCGCGAGATCAGCCCCGCCTACGAGGAGCTGTACGAGTTCATTTCATCGGCTCCGTTTCTGGAATTCATGTCGCGGATTTCGGGCATTCCGGACCTTCTGCTCGATCCCAAAATGTTCGGCGGAGGCACGCACGAAAACCGGCACGGCCAGGAACTGGATCCGCATATCGACTTCAACTATGCCGAAGACCACGGCATGCATCGCAGGCTGAACCTGATTGTCTACCTCAACAAGGACTGGAGGACCGAATGGGGCGGCGCGATCGAGATCCACTCTAATCCCCGGTCACCGGAAGAAAACCAGATTCGCCCCTTCGACCCGCTGTTCAACCGTGCGGTGATGTTTGAAACGAACGAGATTTCCTGGCACGGTTTTCCACGCATCAATCTGCCGGAAGCGGAGCGGCACAGGTCCCGGAAGTCGCTTTCCATCTATTTATATACGAAGGATCGTCCGGCGGGGGAAATCGCTCCCTCGCACGGCACGTTTTACGTTCAGCGGCCGCTGCCGGCGAACCTCGCGCCGGGGCATGTGCTGACGGCCGAAGACGTCTTTGAGCTGAAATCGCTTCTTGTCCGGCGCGACCACTGGATCGAACTCTATCAAAAGATGGAAATGGATAAGAACCGGACTATCGCCGAATTGGGCAGCCGCATAGAGCGGCTTCAGACCGCTTCACGGTTGCCAGTGACGGGATATGTGATTCAGGAAGGGGTGGCGACCGGCGTTTACGGCGACGGATGGATTGCTTCCGCGATGACGGTCCGCGTGCGGCCTGTGGAGCCTGTGAGTTCGGTGACGCTGCGCGCCTTCAGGCCCGAAGACGCGGGAGGGGGACGTTTGCGGGTGCTGGTGGACGGCGTCGAGGTGGCCAACGCCGAAGTGGAGTCTGGCTCGAGCGACGTCCCGACGGCGTTTACTCGCGACGAGGGCGAGACTTTCACGCTGGAGGTGAACTTCGCGGCGAACAGGGACTGGAGGCCGCGGGGCGACTCGCGGGATCTGGCCTTGATCGTGACGGAATTGCGCGTGGGTCACCCGGAGCCGGAATGGCGCCCTGTGGTGGAGAAATCCGCGGATAATCTGGTTTTTATCGCCAAACGTCTTGCGGACGCAGAGAGGCTTGAGGAACTGTTTGCGGCAGCCGGCGTCGAATACGAAGTGGCACCGGACATGTATCAGGGCGGGGTGATATTTCGGTCGACGCGCGTCGGCGCTTTTTTTTACGTGTCGCCGGAAACGAGGGAGCGGGCCACCGCCGTGTTGACGGAAAACGGATTCGCTCGGTTGAAATGAATGTAGGGCACGCGGTTCCGCCTGCCTTGCGTGTCCGGCCGCTGCACTTCGAGTTCCGGGCGCTGGACCCGGTCGCGTTTCCACGTGGCAAAGCGGCCAACATCTTTCGCGGCGCGTTCGGAGACGTTTTTCGCCGCATTGCATGCAACCCGGATTGCCACGATTCAAGAACCTCTCCGCGATCGGGCGAGTGCGCCTATGCCCGGCTGTTCGAAGGACAGCCGCCAGGTGGAAATCTTGCTTTGGGCGGTGCTAATCCCAGCGGCTTTGTGGATCGACCCAGGCCTTTCGTGCTCCGCGCCGCATCGCTCGACGGAACCAGCTTCGGGCCGGGGGACAGGTTCAATCTGGGGGTAAACCTTTTTGACCTCGACATACCGGCACTCGATCATTTTCGCCGGGCGTTCGAGCAGTTCGGCGAAGAAGGGCTCGGCCCCGGACGGCCNNACCCATTGTTGAAATCGACCTCGCGGCTCGTAGAATGCCGGTAAGCCGGATCAAGGTCGTATTCCTGACGCCCACTGAACTGAAGTTCGACGGAACTATTCTTCGGGAGCCGGAGTTTGGCGCACTGGTCAAACGGGCGCGAGATCGCGTTGCGGGGCTGATCCGGCTGTACCAGCCTTGCGAATATGCCGATTGCGTTGATTATCGCGGAATAGGAGAACGCGCGAATCGCGTCCGCATGACGGCGTCGCATTTTGAAATGCACCAAATTGAAAGGCGAAGCGCGCGGACCGGCCAGAGACATGGTTTGGGCGGTTTTACGGGCGAAGCCGAGTTTGAAGGCGACCTGGCGGAGTTCCTGCCCTGGCTCGAGGCGCTCTGGTGGACGGGCGTCGGACGGCTGACTGTTTGGGGTAACGGCATGGCTCAGGTGAAAGCCGCGTGACACGCCCGCTTCTGGCGTTTTAACCCCGCCGACCGGAGGTGGAATACAATACAGGTATGGGTACACTTGGCGGCCAGGAGATGCTGGTCATCGTGGTTCTCGCGCTGTTGCTCTTCGGACCGAAGGAACTTCCGAAGATCGCAAGAACGATCGGGAAAGCGATGACCGAATTTCGCCGGGCCCAGAACGATTTGAAGACCACGTTCAATCGTGAAATGCAAAATCTGGAACGCGAGAGTGGAATCAAGGAACTGACGGCCACGACCTATATGGCCGACACGTACAATTACGGGAACGACAATACGTACTACGACGGTTCCCCCGATTCCTACGACACGTATTCCGACGACACCAACACCACCACCTATGACACCAGCGCATCCGCAATAGAGGGCGCTGAGTCCGTGGCCGGGCCTCTGCAAATCGAGGCTGCTGCCGATACCGTCCCCAACGGACACGTGCACGATGCGGGTCACGCCGAGGCTGTTCACGCCGACGCGATGGAACCGTCATCCATGCACCATGAGGCCGATCACGCCGCTGCCGGTAGCCCGGTTCACGGCTAGTCAAATCGCATGCCATCCAACGACGCACCACGCGGAGGGAACACCCCTCCGGAAGAAGAGTCTCTGTTCGCTCGCCTGACGAGCATTTTCGGAGGCGACAAGCGATCCGTGGCAGGCGCGACCTCGCCAAAGCCCGACGAAGACGACGGCATGGTCCGTATGAGCTTCCTCGAGCATCTGGAAGAACTTCGCCATCGGTTATTGATGGTGGTATACGGGATGGTCGTGGCGTTTGCGCTCGCCATCGGGTTCCACAACCAGATGTGGGACATCGTTCACGGGCCCGCCACAACCGCGCTGAAGCACCTGGGCGTAAATCCCCCGGATCTGATGCTGATCTCGCCGATGGACAGCTTTCAGATCATCTGGATGAAGCTGCCGCTGTTGGCTGCGATATTCATCGCCTCGCCGTGGATTCTCTATCAGGTGTGGGCGTTCATTGCGCCCGGCCTTTACGAGCACGAACGCAGATGGGCAGTGCCATTCGTGGTGTCGAGCGCCGGGCTGTTTATCGTCGGCGGATTCTTCGCCTACTTCGTGGTTTTCCGTTACGGTCTCGAATTCCTGCTCGGGTTGGGAATGGGGGGCGGCATACGTCCGGCGGTCAGCGTCAGCGAGTACTACGACCTCTTTGTGGACGTGATGCTGGCTGTAGGAATGGTCTTCGAGATTCCGGTCCTGCTGTTCCTGCTGACGCTGGTTCGTATCGTCAGCCCGTCGTTTCTGATGCGGCACAGCCGCTACGCCATTATGGCGATCGTGATCCTCGCAGCGGTCATCACGCCGACCGGCGACGTGTTCAACCTTACTCTGTTCGCCACGCCGATGATTATTCTCTTCTACGTAGGCATATTTGCCAGTTATCTGCTGGTGCTCAAGAGAGAGAACAGAAGGTTCCCGTGGTTAACGTTCCTGGCCTGGTTCGTCCCGATCGTAGTACTGATCGCCGGCATCGTCTGGCTCTGTGCGCATTACTTCGGTTACAAGCTGGTCACGCACTCTCCGTTCCTGGTGCGCTGATACGCATTGTCGGGCGACAAATTGCGTCGTGATAAATTGACGGAGTAGGTTCCGGAGGAAAATGGATCTGTACCGGATTATCAGCGATCTGGTTGCCGAACGAGAACGGGTACAACGCCTGATTCTGTCGCTGGAAGAAATGGGTGCGGCGGGCGCCAAACAGGCGAAGGATAGTACTTCGGCCCGGGGCAGGAGGCCCATGAGTCCGGCCGCGCGCAGGAACGCGTCCGCGCGGATGAAATCCTACTGGGCGAAGCGCCGGACCAGAGACGACCACACGAACGCGATGCCCGCGTCGTAGGTTCTGTGGGGCAGGCGGTTCCGCCTGCCGACGGACCGGGGCGGACCGCGGCACTTAGGAACGCACGGGTTCGCCCGTCTGCGGGGCGCGGCGGAATCGGGACCCGATCTTCCGCCGGAGTTTAAGCCACAGTGAACTCCACCAGGTGCGTCGGAAGTACCACAGCCAGAAGTACTGCGTCTCAGCGCCGATCCGGTACCGTGGCTCGAATCCGCATTCCTCGGCCATCGCGGCCGCGTCGGCATCGGAAAACGGGGTACCAAGCCAGGTATCTCCCGGCGCGGCATCCATGCTGCTTCCGCCCTGAACCTGGAACTTGAAAAGGCCACCCGGCCGCAGCAGCCGATGCACCTCCAGGACGTAACCTCTGATCACATCGCGGCTGGGAATGTGCTGGAAAACGATGTAGGAGAAGGCGAAATCGACGCGAACGTTTCCGAGAACGCCCAGATCCATGCCGTTATTCTGAAACACGTGAGCGTTAGGGCAGTCGCGGAGGGACTCGCGCGCCTGGCGAATCATTTCGCCGCTGATATCGACGGCGTAGACCTGGCCGAAGATTTCCGCGAGCGCGCGCGTAATGCGGCCGGAACCGCAGCCGATCTCGAGGACTGACATCTGCTTCGGGTCTTTGCCCTGGCAGATATTACCCATGTCGGTGAGGATCTCGCGCCGGACATTTTCGCGGCCCGATTCGAAATACTCTTCGTCGTTCCAGTCGTTCTTCGCGGTGGCGATGTAGTAGCGGGCGTTTTCGCGGGCCCGTTCATCCCACTCGCTGCGCATCTTTTTTGTCAAATCGGCCGTTTCCGGGCTCGTCAAATCCGAAGTTTCCGGGCCGGGATCGGGGGCGGGCGATGCCATTTGTTATATTGTAGATGTTCAGCCCGAGTGGGCGGATAGCTCAGCTGGGAGAGCACCGCGTTCGCATCGCGGGGGTCGCGGGTTCGAATCCCGTTCCGTCCACCAATTTCCCGATTTGCAGCAATCCGAGGGTCGCCATTGATGGCGGCTTGGGTGTTTTGCTGGTCCACCGGCTGGTTCAGCTGCCTGGTTAGGCGACTTTTGCGGCTTGGCTGGTCCGATTCTTCCGGTCGCTGCCGACGACTACCGGCCGAGTATGAATTCCTGCCGTTCGCCGTACCGGTTGACGGTCGCCACTTTTTCCCTCGCCTGGAGGCAAATTTTGATTTCCAGCAGACAATCGCCGTTGCGGAAAGGTACGACGATCCAATCTTCCGTGCGAAGGCTCCGGGTGGCGAAGTTGCGTCCATGGATGACGGTCGGCAGGCTCAGTCCGGTTGGCCCCACCCGATGCTCCAGGTCGTTTTTGAAATTGCCGATGATCATGTTCGTCAATTCGGCGAAGGCGTCGAGCACGTCGTCGTTCACCGCATCGTACTCCGCCATCAGGAAGCGGGATGCCAGTTGGCAGGCGCATGCGGAACTGCATCGCAGGCACCCGGTGCCAGCCCAGTCCGCGCCCGCCAGTCCGAGGAACGACACAACGCCCTCCGAACTGCCGGGCGGCGCGTTTTCATGGTACGGCTCGCCGGCCTCGACGTGCATATCCAGCATCGTCGACAAAACTTCGTGCGCGGCGGTGTGCACCATGCCAATAACCGTTGTCGTATCTAGTAACTGTTCCATTCGGTATCCTCTTTACGCGCCGACGGGACTACCCACCAGTCCGGCCAGCACGTGGTTGATCTGCTCTGGCGTAAAAGGCTTTCGCACGTATCCGGTAGCGCCCATATGGGCGGCCTCCATCACCTTCGCCTGGCTGCCTTCCGTCGTGATGAGGATGACGGGGATGGTCTTCCACTCTTCGTTGGCTCGAATCTGGGTCAACAGCTGCAACCCGTCCATATTGGGCATGTTGATATCGCTCAGAACCAGATTGACATTTTTGGCCCTCATTACCGCCAGCGCCTCGACGCCGTCACCGGCTTCATAGACGTTTCCGATGGGGGCTTCGGCCTTCTGTAATACCCTCTGCAGAATCTTCCGGATGGCCGCTGAATCGTCGACAATAAGTAGGTCAAAAGGCATAGGGTTTGATTTCCAGTTCGCTTCGAAAGTCATATCGGCCGTATTTCCACCGGATTACAGTTTTTTTCATGGGGCCGAACCCGGTCCGGGCGCCCGCGCGAAAAGGCCCGAAACGACCGATCTTCAGCCGGATGGGTGCGCCGACCAGTAACGGGGTTTCGCTCCATTCCAGCCCGGCAGCGCCGTTACTTGGGTAGCCACCCGCAGCCAGCCGTTTGTGCGGTTAGCGGCGAACGATCCGCTCCGTTTTTGCGAGCGATTACAGTTTGCCTGATCTTCCCTTCCGCAGGCGCCACGCGCCAACCAGCGGCTGGAGAGGCGGCCCAAAAAAAAAGACTACAGCATCTTGCCCCGCTTGCCGATGAAACCATTAGCATCGCCGTGCGCGGCCTCAAGCCGGGATTTCACGCGTCCCACGGAAAACCGATGCGAGCGCGGAATGATCGGTAAGTTCAGGTTCCGCCAGGCTCGCTTCAGGTTCTGGCGCCAGAGTCGTTGCAGGAAGAACAGGGTCGGTGGCGACCCAAGTGGAGAACACAGGAAATGCAGGATCAGGAAGTAATCCGCGAGTTCTTGGTAGAGAGCTACGAAAACCTCGCGCGGCTGGATCAGGAACTCGTAGAACTTGAGAAACGGCCCAAAGATGCGGCGTTGCTCGACAGCATTTTCCGGACGATCCATACCATTAAAGGTACCTGCGGCTTCCTGGCATTCTCCAAGCTGGAACGGATAACACACCAGGCGGAAAGCCTGTTGAGCCAGCTTCGCGACGGTCTGCGCGACCTGACGCCTTCGCTTGTGTCCCTGATCCTCGACACCGTCGATGCGACACGTAAGGTATTGACTTCCATCGAGGCCACCGGCGAGGAAGGACCGGAGGGCTTCGATGCGTTAACCGAACGCCTGAGATCCGCCGCGCAGTTGACACTCGAGCCGGACGACAGCCGAGCAGTTGAAAACGCGGTCGCTCCGCCAGCCGGACCTTCGCCCGCGAGCCCGGTCGTGGCGAAAAACGAGGGCAAGATGGCTTCGGGAGACGCCGAAGCAGGGCCTCCGGCGACAGCGCCCGAGATCGTCCCGTCCGTCCCCGAGCCGAAAGCCTCACCTGTCGTTGTAATTTCGGAGGGTTCCAGGTCCGCCGAAAAGTCGCCGGCGTCCAGATCGGAAGACGAAAGCGCAAAATCCTCGGCGGTTGCCGACGCAAATATCCGGGTCGGCGTCGGCCTTCTCGACAAGCTGATGGATCTTGTCGGCGAACTCGTCCTGACCCGCAATCAGATCCTTCAGTTCAATACGGAGCGCGAGGACGCGGCCCTCAACGCAACCTCGCAGCGGCTGAATCTGATTACCAGCGAACTGCAGGAAGGCGTCATGAAGACGCGCATGCAGCCGATCGGAATGGTCTGGAACAAGCTTCCGCGAGTGGTCCGCGACATCGCAGTGGCGCTGGGCAAGCAGGTTCGCCTCGACATGGACGGCGCGGAAACGGAACTGGACCGGACGATTATCGAAGCCATCAAGGATCCGCTGGTCCATCTGGTGCGCAACTCGTGCGACCACGGCATCGAGATGCCCGACATCCGGGTTCGCGCAGGCAAAGCGCCGCAGGGCCGATTGAGCTTGCGCGCCTACCATGAAGGCGGTCAGGTCAACATCGAAATCGCCGACGACGGTGGCGGAATCGACGTGCTGAGAGTCAGACAGAAGGCTTTGGAAAAAGGTCTCCTCAGGCCCGAACAGGTTGAGAAACTCTCGGATCGCGAGACGCTTAACCTGATTTTCGCCCCCGGGTTCTCGACAGCGCAAAACGTGACCAATCTTTCCGGCCGCGGTGTCGGCATGGACGTAGTCAAGTCGCACATCGAGAAGATCGGCGGAGTTGTGGACCTCGCCAGCAAGCCGGGCGAGGGTACGACGGTAAAGATCAAGATCCCGCTCACGCTGGCGATCATACCCGGTCTCGTTGTCACGAGCGGCGGCGAACGGTTCGTAATCCCGCAAGTGAGCCTGCTGGAACTGATCCGTCTCGAAGGCGACTCTTCGGAAAAACACATAGAGCAAGTTCACGGAACACCCGTGTACCGGAGGCGCGGAAGTCTGCTGCCGATCGCTTATCTGAACCGTGTGCTCGGACTCAATTCCACCGAATCGCACGACGCGGTCAACATGGTCGTCCTCCAGGCGGAGGACCGGCAATTCGGACTGGTAGTCGACGGCATTAACGACACGCAGGAAATCGTCGTGAAGCCGCTCGGCAAGCAACTGAAGGGTATCCCGGAATACGCCGGAGCCACCATCATGGGCGACGGAAGAGTGGCGTTGATTCTCGACGTTCTCGGTATAGGCCAGCGCTCCGGCGTAATGACCGAATCCCGCGAGGCGACGCGCCCGACCTCCGACCAGACCGGACAGTCGGGGAACGATCAGCAGCAGCGGCTACTTCTGTTCCGCGCGGGGAGCTTCAATCGTCTGGCGGTTCCTCTTTCCCTTGTCGCGAGGCTTGAGGAGTTTCCCCAGTCCGCTATCGAACGCGCCAGCGGCGGGCAGGTGGTCCAGTATCGGAACCGCATTCTGCCTCTGGTTTCGCTTCGCGACGTATTGGAGCCAGGCGCATGCGAGCCGGATCAGGTTGCCGACCCGGTGCAGGTGGTTGTTTTCAACGACGGTGACAGAAGTGTCGGCGTCGTGGTCGATCAGATTGTGGACGTCGCCGAGGAAGTGGTGACGGTGCGGCAAAAGTCGAACCGCCAGGGGCTGCTTGGTTCCGCGGTTGTAGGCAAGCGGGTCACGGACTTTGTGGATCTGAACTACGTCATCAATTCTTCTTCGGAGAACTGGTCGCAACGCACCGTCGGATCGCCGATCGGACGGCGAATTCTGCTGGTCGAGGCGTCGCCGTTCTCGCGCGGCCTCATCCGCAGCGGCCTCGATATGGCCGGCTACCGCGTCCTGGAGGCTTCGAGCGGAGACGAGGCGATTCGCGCTTTGGAGCAGCAGCGGGTGGACATGGTGATCGCCGCGCTGGATCTCCCCGCCGATGGATCCGACGGGCTCCTTTCGACCATGCGGCACAGGCCGGAGTGGTCCGCTATCCCGATACTCGCGTTGGCCGATCCCGCTCTGCAGACACAAATGGATTCTATCCGGACGGCGGGTTTCCACGACTGCCAGACCAAGTTTGACCGCGAAGCCATGCTGGAATCGCTTGCCAGACTGGGGGCGGCTCTGACTCCGTCGGAACTCGTCCCGGCGTGGGCGGGAAAGGAGCACTAACAGGATGACAAATGGAGCCCCGGCGCAAGTGCCGGAAATCCTTCAGGGCGGCCGCGGAAAGAACAGTGGACAATTCTCCACCTTCTACGTGGCCGACCTTTTCTTCGGCATCGACGTTCTTTGCGTTCAGGAGGTTCTTCGCACCCAGCAGATGACAAGCGTGCCACAAGCCCCGCGGGTGATTGAAGGCCTGATCAACCTTCGCGGGCAGATCGTCACCGCCATCGACATGAGAAGGCGTCTCGGGTTGCCGCCACGCGGGGGAGATCTGACGCCGATGAACATGGTGGTGCGCACCGAGGACGGCGCCGTCAGTCTGCTTGTCGACGAAATCGGCGACGTGCTGGATGTGGATGCCGCCACTTACGAGAGGCCGCCGGAAAGCCTTGCTCCGGCGGCAAGGGAGATCATTCTCGGCGTCTATAAACTCCCCGATCGTCTGCTTTTGATTCTGGATGCCGAGCGGACGGTGGATCTCGCGGTTGGCGTCGGGGCGGGAATCGGCAGGGCATAAGTTCGGGAGTGAAAGAAGGCGGGGAAGCGAGCGAAGGTGTTGGTCTGCGCAAGTATCGCCAGACTGAATCCGACGCGTCCCAGGCCGCAGGTAGATTACGAGCAAGAGAGATCGGATTTGGCACGACAGGAGACAAACGAGATGACGAGTAAGACCAGTAACAAGAAATTGAACACAACGCCGGACAGAGCGCGGTCGTCCCAGGGCGGCGGAGCCGCGGTTGCCGACTGGCCCGAAGAGTCCAGACCGGAAACGAGGCCGCAGACCCGTCATACACGCCCTCCCGCGGCCGTGCATGTGAATTGGCCGAATGCCGGCGCAGACTCGATGGCCCGCCGTTTCGGAATGGACGAACACAGCCTGGCCGCGCGCCGGCAGTTCATCCGTCTGGGCGAAGAGGATCGGCAAGTGCTTGGAGAGATGGCGCCCTGGGCTCAGGAAGTAGCCCCGAACATCGCTCATGACTTCTACGAATGGCAATTTCAGTTTTCCGCCACGCGTCAGTTCTTTGAAGGGATGGCCGCGGAGAAAGGGATATCGATTTCAGCGCTCCGCGAACTCCTCGAGGCCGCTCAAACAGGCTACATCACGGAAGTATTTGCCGGCGCATCCGTCAATTGGGACCTACGCTACCTCGAAAAACGCCTGAACGTCGGAGCAGTTCACGATCGCATCAATCTCCCGTTCAAGTGGTACGTGGGATCCTATACGGAGTTCCAGCGTGTGCTCGGACAGTATCTGCGGCGGGATATCGAAGATGAAGAAAAGGTGCGGCAGGTGGAGGCCGCGGTCAACAAGGTATTCAATCTCGACCTCCAGGCGATAGGTGACGCATTCACGCTCAACACCCTGGAGCGGATGCTGGCGTCCTGCGGTATCCGTCTGGATGACGTTTGTTCCGGCGGCGATCGGGCCGAGCAGGTCGGCAAGATCAAACAGGCGATGGCCACACAGCTCGATGGGTTCATCGCCTCGCTGAATAAGATGGCCGAAGAGCACGACAAGGGCGATATCGACGTAGTTGTGCCGCCCGGTGAATTCCTTGGGCACTTCTCGGGCATGGCCGCGAGCGTCAACAGGATGGTCAGCGGACACATTACCGTGAAAAAGAAGGCGATGGCCTGCATAGCCGAGTTCGCCAGGGGGAACTTCGAGGCCGCGCTTGAAAGGTTTCCCGGGAAGAAGGCATTCATCAACGACACGATCGAACTTTTGCGGGGCAACTTTCAAAACTTCATCGCCGAGATGAAACATATGTCGGAAGAGCACAATCGCGGCGACATTGATGTCGCGATCTCCAGTGAGAAATTTGAAGGCGATTACCGCGTCATGGCACAGGGGGTCAATGACATGGTGTTCGGGCACATCGCAGTGAAGAAGAAGGCGATGGCCTGCATAGCCGAATTCGGCAAGGGAAACTTCGAAGCCGAACTCGAGAAATTCCCGGGCAAGAAAGCCTTCATCAACGACACGATCGAGAAGGTCAGGACGAACCTGAAGGCAGTCATCGTGGATATCAACACACTCGCGACGGCCGCATCGGAAGGCAAGCTGGGCAAGAGAGCGGATGCTTCACGGCATTTCGGCGATTTCCGCAAGATCATCGAGGGCATCAACGCGACCCTCGAAACCGTGGTGGAGCCGCTGAAAATCACCTCGCAGAACGCGACAGCTCTGGCCTCTTCCTCCGAGGAACTGACGGCAGTAAGTCAGCAGATGGCGGGGAACGCGGAAGAAACCGCAATGCAGGCCAACGTCGTATCGGCCGCCAGCGAGCAGGTCTCGAGGAACGTCGCCTCCGTCGCTTCGGCGTCCGAGGAGATGCAGGCGTCTATCCGTGAGATTTCGAAGAACGTCAACGAATCGGCCCGCGTTGCCAAGAATGCCGTCAGTGTCGCGCACACAACAAACGAAACCGTCAAGAAGCTCGGGGAATCCAGCCAGGAAATCGGCAACGTGATCAAGGTGATCACGTCCATCGCGCAACAGACCAATCTGCTGGCCCTCAACGCGACGATCGAAGCCGCACGCGCCGGAGAGGCGGGAAAGGGCTTCGCAGTGGTCGCCAACGAAGTCAAGGAGCTGGCAAAGCAGACAGCGAAGGCCACCGAAGACATCGGACGCAAGATCGAAGCTATTCAGGGCGATACCAAGGGCGCAGTCAAAGCCATTGAGGAGATCGGATCGATCATTAATCAGATCAACGATATCTCCAACAGCATCGCGTCGGCAGTGGAGGAGCAAACGGTCACGACCAGCGAGATCGGACGCAGCGTAACGGAGGCGGCGAAGGGGGTCGGCGATATCGCCAAGAATATCGGCGGCGTGGCCAGCGCGGCGAAGGACACGACTCAGGGTGCGAACGACACACAGAAAGCGTCTCAGGAGTTGAGTCAGATGGCGTCGCGGCTTCAGGCCGTGGTCGCCAGATTCACGTTCTGAACGTAACCACCTGCACTAACAATAACGGGGCATTGCGCGGAAGTTCTTCTTCCGCGCGGTGCTTCGCCAATTTGCAAGGAACAATCTCAAGAGGGAATGATGGCCAAAGCGTTCGTAGTTGACGACTCGAGAGCAGTTCGCATGATTCTCTCCCGTATTCTGACGGGACTCGGATTTGAGGTTAGCGAGGCATCCAACGGGAAAGAGGCGCTCGAACTGATAGAAGCCGAGCAGTCTCCCGTTCAGTTGGTGCTTGTCGACTGGAACATGCCGGAAATGAACGGTCTCGATCTCGTGAAAAATCTGCGGCGGCACCGCGAGTTCGAGTCGATGGTGATTGTCATGGTGACTACGGAGAGCGAAATGGACCACATGCTGGCAGCGCTCGAAGCGGGCGCCAACGAGTACGTCATGAAGCCGTTTACGCCGGACATACTCGTCGAAAAGCTCCAAATGGCGGGTGTTCAGCTGTGAAAGTGGTATCGATGTGGCTCTGAACAAGCGGCAACTCCAGCCCGGCGAACGAATTCGCGTCCTCATCGTCGACGATTCCGTCGTGATCCGCCGTCTGGTCACGCAGGCTCTCAGCGAAGATTCTACGCTTGAAGTAATCGGCACGGCATCGAACGGCTCCATCGCTCTGCAGCGAATCGTTCAACTGGCTCCCGACGTCCTGACCCTGGACATCGAGATGCCGGAGATGAACGGTCTCGAGACGCTGAAACGGGTGCGGAAAGAATTTCCCCATTTGCGCGTCATTATGTTCAGTACACTCACTGAGCGTGGCGCGGCAGTGACGCTGGAAGCCCTGGCTCTGGGCGCCGACGACTATGTCGCTAAGGCCTCCAACGAGGGCTCTCTCGATCAGTCGATGGCACGACTGCGAAATGAACTGATCCCCAAGATCAAGCAGTTCTTCCTTTTGCCCGGGCAGAGTCGTGTGACGCCACCGCGCTCTGGCACGGCTCTCGCCACTCCGGTCTTCAATCAGACGCCAGCCACGACCGTGCCGCAGGGCAGACAGGTAATCCACGGTCCGCGAATTGCGCCCAGGATCCTTGCTATCGGAGTTTCTACCGGTGGCCCAACGGCGCTCGGCGCCCTTCTTCCCGAATTGCCCGCGACTTTCCCTTTGCCCATCGTGCTGGTGCAGCACATGCCGCCGATGTTTACGCGGCTGCTGGCGGAACGGCTCAACAGCACATGCCAGCTTTCGGTTGAGGAAGCCAGGGAAGGCGTTACCGTCGCGGCCGGAAGTATTCTGATCGCGCCCGGGGATTTTCACATGAGAGTGGCAAAAAATGGCGCTGGCGTCCGTATTTGCCTCGATCAGGCGCCACCTCAGAACTCGTGCCGCCCGGCTGTCGACGTGCTGTTCAGTTCGGTTGGAGAGGTATACGGCGGCGCGGTGATCGCGGTGATCCTTACCGGGATGGGGCAGGACGGACTGCGCGGTATCGAGATTTTGAAGGCGCAGGGCGCCAGTGTTGTCGCCCAGGACGAAGCCAGCAGCGTCGTGTGGGGAATGCCCGGAGCGGTAACCAACGCCGGACTTGCCGATAAAGTGTTGCCGCTCGATCAGATTGCGCGGGAACTCGTCCGGCTCGCCGGCCGAAATTGAAAATCTAATAGCGGAAGAGCGGACACCAATGGCAACTCTGACAACGGGAGCGGACATTTTAACGGACAATTACCGCTTCCTGCAGGAATACGTGCGCACGCACGTCGGCATCGTGATCGAGGGCGACAAGCATTATCTTTTTGAAAGCCGCCTGTCTCCGATCGCTACGCAGCTCGGACTCGGTTCGGTCAACGATTTGTGCGCGATTCTGCGCGCAACGAAGCAAAGCGACGTGAACCGCCGAGTCGTCGAAGCCATGACGACGAACGAGACCTATTTTTTTCGCGACCCGACCCATTACGACGCGATACGCAACGAGCTGCTGCCGCAGCTCAAGAAGGAGCGGCTGGACACGAAAAAGATGCGGTTTTGGTCGGCCGCTTCCTCGACCGGGCAGGAGGCGTATAGTCTCGCCATGCTCCTTCTGGGACAGGGCTTGAACGACTGGAATCTGCAGATTCTCGGCACGGACTTCTCGTCTCAGATGGTCGAGCGCGCTCAATCGGGCACCTACCAGCAGATTGAAGTTAACCGAGGCCTACCGGCGTCGCTTCTGGTCAAGCACTTTAAGCGCGAAGGTGTGAATTGGCAGCTCAGCGAACAAGTGCGGCGAATGGTCAGGTTTGAAACGATCGATCTGCGAAAGAGCATGAGGGCGATGGGGCCATTCGATCTGGTTTTTTGCCGAAACGTTCTGATCTACTTCGACGCGCCGACCAAGAAACAGATCATCGAACAGATCCATGGAACTCTGTTCCGCGGAGGCTGGCTGCTGCTTGGCGGTTCGGAAACGGCATTCGGGTATGAGCAGTGGTTTGAGAAGCGGGCCGTCGGAAACGCGATCGTATACGTAGCGCGTTGAGAGGAGAGGAAGGTATGACTGCTGAAACGAGTACGGAAATTCGACCGGACGAACTGGTGCAGACCGTAGTGTCGGTGTTTCAAACCATGCTGGGCATCGCCGTCGTTGAATGCGAGCCTGCGCCGCCGGAGTCCGGACCGCAAGCGATCCGGCGGTTAACGTCCGGAGTCTACCTCTCGGGCGACTGGGAAGGCGCCGTTTTGGTGGAGTGCGATAGTCAGCTGGCCTGCCGGCTCGCCACTCGCTACGTCGGCATGGGCGACCCCGGTGGGTCGAAGTCTCCGTGCCCATGTTCCGAGCCGATGGAGGGGAGCGGCTACGAATGCGACATGAAAGACGTCGTTCCGGATGTCCTCGGGGAATTGGCCAATATGATCGGCGGCAACATCAAAAGCGTCCTGAATCTGGGGCTGAATCTATCCATTCCGACCGTCACGGAAGGCGACTATGTCGGGCAAGCTGCCGGCTATGAGGTCAGACAAAGGTTTTCTTTTGAATGTGCCGACGGCGTCTTCCAGGTCATCGTGTTGCGGCCTGTCGTCTGAGTCCCTGCCAGGCACGATTTTGAACCTGGCGAAACAAGCGATCTGCCGACGCACGTTTCAGGATAGAATGAACGTTTGCGTTCACCGCAGGATGTAAACGTTCTGATTACCGGAGCCGGACGCGGAATCGGCAAACGACTGGCCATTGGCTTTTCGCAATCGAAAGCGAAGGTCGGACTTCTCGGCCGCAGCCAGGGCGAACTCGACGTTACCAAGCTGGAAATCGAAGATAGCGGCGGCACGGCGCTCCGGCTGCGGGCGGACGTGCGCAACTTCGATCAGATCGTTATGGCCGTCGACCGGATGACTAATGAATGGGGAGCGGTCCACACGTTGGTCGCCAACGCCGCGATTCAGGGGCCGATCGGTCCTTTTGTCGACAACCGTCCCTCCGCCTGGCATGAGGTCTTCGAAACGAACATTATCGGCGTGATGAATTGCTGCCGCGCCGTTCTGCCGCGCATGGTGACGAGGCGCGCTGGTAAGATCATCGTCATTGCCGGGCAGGGTGGGGCAACTCCACGGCCCCGCTTCGCGGCTTATGCCGCCAGCAAAGCGGCGGTCGTCCGTTTCGTCGAGTGCGTGGCCGAGGAAGTTCGCGACCACAACGTGCAGGTTAACTGCATGTTTCCCGGAGAAACGTACACAAACATGACAGATGAAATTCTCCACGCCGGAGAACGCGCGGGCGTCGGCGAGATAGAGTCCGCCGAACATGTGCAGGCGACCGGCGGAACGCTGTCCGACAGGCAAATCCAACTGGCGCTTTTTCTCGCCTCCGAGCGGTCGAACCACCTGAGCGGCAAGCTGATTTACGTGCAGGACGACTGGAAGAAATTCGAGCACGACAGCGCACGGCCCGATGCCTTCACCCTGCGCAGGCACCTGAAGTAGCCAGTCCCCGAAGGTCCGACTGCGGCGCGAGCCCTCGGCTGAAGCGCCACCGCGATCCGGTGCTCCTGAGCGCGAGCGATTTGCCTCCGGAAAGCAGCCCGCGGACTGGCCGCGCCGCCCGTCTGAAACAGATGTTTCCGGCCCCATGCCGCCACTCGGTCGTATGCTGAGAGACCGCTACAATCGGATATGAGTCGTTTCCTCCGGATCGCATTTCTGTTGCCTGCGCTCTCGTCACCAGCCCTCGGATGGGGCTGCGAAGGGCATCAGATCGTAGCTCTGATCGCCCGCGCTCACCTCACAGCCGAAGCATCGGCGGCGGTCGACGGCCTCCTCCGCGCGAGTCCCATCGACGAGGCGCTGAATCGATTCTGCAGGGATCACCCGTCCGACCTCATGGCGGACAGCGCCACATGGGCGGACGACGCAAAGAACCGCGAAAAAACGGGTGTCTGGCACTACATCGATATCCCGCGGTCGGTGGCAGCCGCAGCCAGTACCGGTCCATCCGGTGTCGAGGCATGGTGCCCGCCCATCGGGCCATCGGTTGATGGGAAGAACCGTCCCGGATGCATCACGAATGCGATCGGTTACGAGTTGGCAATTTTGCGCGACAAAGCCAGTCCTCTCGCCGACCGCGCTACAGCCCTGCGCTACATCATTCATTTCGTCGGCGACATTCACCAACCGCTGCATGACGTGGATAATGACGATCAGGGCGGAAACTGCACGGCCATCCAGTTCTTCGGCGAAGAGCAGCCGGCTAACCTCCACGCCATCTGGGATTACAAACTGATTCAGCGCGCCCTGGATCGCGGCAAACTCTCGCCATCGGCGTATGCGGCGGATCTGGACAAGCGATTCGCGGACCGGTTTACGGGACTTTCCGGGGCTGCGGACGATCCCGTAGCCTGGGCGTGGGAAACGCACGGGTTTGCCTTGCGCAATACGTACGGGAATCTCGACCCCGGCATCCCGGTCGGCGAAATCGATCCGAAGGCCGACCCTCAGGCCGCTTGTTCGGCGGAGCGCGACAAGGTTCGTGCTCTGCACATCGTCATCGGTGATCGCTACTTCGACAACGCGATGCCCGTGATCGATGAGCGCCTGGCCACGGCGGGTTTTCGCCTGGCGAAACTGCTGAACGAAGTATTTCGCTAATCCGCCGGCCGCGGGATACAGTGCGGCGCCGTCTACGCGCCCACGGACTGCAATTCCTCGTACGCGCCTTTGAAGTCTTCAATTCCTGCGTGAGATACACGCCAGATGCGGGTTGCGGTTTCTTCCAGCAGATCGTGATCGTGCGTGACAAGAAACAACGTGCCCTGAAACTTCTGCAGCGCGAAATTCAGCGCGTTGATGGACTCGAGATCCAGGTGATTCGTCGGCTCGTCCATGATCAGAACATTGGGCTTCTGTAACATCAGCCGGCAAAAGATGAGGCGCGCCGCCTCGCCGCCCGAAAGCGCCGCCGTTGGCTTCATCCCTTCTTCGCTCTTGAACAACATCTGTCCGAGCAACCCGCGCAGTTCTTCGTTGCCCGCCGTCGGATCGAATTGCTGCAACCAGTCGAACACGGTCAGACCCGGCTGGATCGTCGCCCGGTGATCCTGGGCGAAATACCCGACCTGCGCCTCGTGTCCCCATTCGATAGTGCCGCTGTCGACGGCAAAACCTTCGCCCGCGATCCCTGGAGCGGCGCCGACCAGAGAGCGCAGCAGAGTCGTTTTACCCACTCCGTTTCGTCCGATAATGCCGATCTTCTCTCCACGCGAAATGCTCGCGGTGAAGTTGGAAATGACCGGCGCGCCGCCGTCGTAAGACTTCGTCAGTCCTTTGATCTCCAGCGCATGCCTTCCCGACGGACGCTTCATGTCGAAGCGGATAAACGGACGTTGTATGTTTGACCGCGCCAGATCGCTGGTCGCCAGCCGTTCCACTTCCTTCTTGCGCGAAGTGACCTGACTCGACCGCGTTCCGGCAGAGAACCGCGCGATGAATTCGTTCAACTGCGCGATTTTCTTTTCGCGCTGCGCGTTCTCGGCTTCGAGGCGTGAGCGAACCTGAGTCTTCGCCAGAACCATGTCGTCGTAGCCGCCGGTATAAGTGATGATGGTTTCGTAATCGATATCGGCCGTGTGAGTACAGACGCTGTTAAGAAAGTGCCTGTCGTGCGAAATCACGATGAGCGTGCCTTGGTAGCGGCACAGAAAATCCTGTAGCCAGTGGATGGATTCGAGATCGAGGTTGTTCGTAGGCTCGTCCAGCAGCAGCGCCTCGGGGCCGCCAAACAGAGCCTGAGCGAGCAGCACGCCGACCTTCTGGCCGCCCTGCAATTCGCTCATTTTCTTCTCGTGCAGCGGTTCGGGAATGTCGAGGCCGTCGAGCAGAATCGCGGCATCGGCTTCCGCCGTGTAGCCGTCGTTTTCCGCGACGACGCCTTCGAGTTCGCCGAGGCGCATGCCATCCTCGTCGGTCATGTCTTCTTTCGCGTAGAGCCTGTCGCGCTCCTCGAGCGCCTGCCATAGCGGGCGATTGCCCATGATTACGGTGTCGACCACGCGGAAAGCATCGAACGCGAACTGGTCCTGGCTCAGTACGCCGACTCGTTTGGGCCGCACGACCGCGCCCTTTTGCGCATCCAGCTCACCCGTCAAAACCTTCATGAAGGTGGACTTACCGGAGCCGTTCGGGCCGGTCAGGCCGTAGCGGCGACCAGGCAGGAACGTGGTGGATACGTCGTCAAACAGGACTTTGGCGCCGTAGCGCATGCTGAGGTTATTTACTGAGATCACGGGATGAAAGGAGGAACTGCTCTCTTCATAATAACAGCGAGGTAGGATTTTGCCCCGGGCAGGTACTCTGCGGCGTTTGAGTCCTCCCCTATGTCAGATTCGATCTCTCGCGCCATTTCCTGCTGTGCATGGGGCTGCCTAAACCGGCGAACATGGCGGCAATGCGTCGGGATCGGGCTGCCTCGCCGGGCATCTCCGCTTGGATCTTCTCGGCGTCGTCGTTGTACTCGTTTGCCCACCTTCGGTATCGCCTGCGCTGTCTCTTATTGACGCGTAACCCAGCCATAGTCGCGATCATACCGCCGTTGGATGTGCATTTGCAAAGACTACCGCCGAATGCGCGCGCGTCCCGGCAGCACGGGTTGGTGCTTCCCTGTATGCTGATGGGTGAAGCCCGGTCCGCGGGACGGGCCTGCACCGTTTGCGCCAAGCCTGCCAATGACGGGGCGGAAGATCATCGTGAACATGACGAGCGAACGGTGGCGGCGTCTCGAGCAGCTTTTCTATGAGGCCAGGGATCTGCGCCCCGTGGACGTGGACGCCTTTCTTCTTGAGAAATGCGGCGATGATCCGGAACTCAGGAAAGAAATAGCCTTGCTGCTCGAAAGTGAAGGCTCCGACACCGATCTGCCCAGCCTTGGGAACCCCGCGTGGGAAGCGGTATTGCGAGGCGCGCCTGTATCCCGGCGTTTCAAACCGGGCGATTCGTTCGGCTTCTATTGTATTCGGGATTTCATCGGTTCCGGCGGTATGGGAGACGTTTATCTTGCCGAAGATACGCGTCTGCGGCGAAAGGTCGCACTCAAAGTGCTTGCGGGTTGGCTGGATGGGCAGCCGACGCTTGTAACCAGATTCACCCAGGAAGCGCTGGCCGCTTCCGCCCTGAATCACCCGAACGTTCCCGTGGTCTACGAGGCGGGCGAGATTGACCAGCGGCATTTTATTGCCAGTGAGTATGTCGATGGCTCTCCGCTGTCGGATCGTATTGCCAGGAGCCCGATGCGATGGCGGGAAGCGATCGCGGTCACGCTGCAGGTTGCCGATGCGCTTTGCGTGGCGCACGCCGCCGGAATTGTTCATCGCGATGTAAAACCCGGAAACATTCTGATCGCGAAGGATGGCCGGGTGAAGCTGGTCGATTTCGGAATTGCGAAACTCGCGAGGCGTTCCGATAGTGAATCTGATCCCTCGCTGACTCCGTTCGGCATGGTCATTGGCACGCCCGGTTACATGGCTCCCGAGCTAACGACCGGACTGCCGGCAGACGCGAGGTCCGACATTTGGAGTCTCGCGGCGGTCCTGTATCAAATGATTGAGGGACGTTTGCCGACTCCGGGGATCTCCAAACTGACGGCGTCATCGGACCTCCCATCGCCGCTTACCCCGGTCCTCGAACGCGCATTGCAGCCGGATCCTGCCAAACGATTTTCGGCGATGACCGAATTCGCAGCGGCGTTGAAAGACGCCGAACGGGACTCGGGAAGCACCCTCCGTAGTCCTCTTGTCCGGCGGATTGTTTTCGGGAGCGCCGCGGCAGCCGTGGTCGTCCTGGGAATTCTGGCCGTGGCCCCGCGTTTTCGCGCCAGAAAGGCGGTCCTGACGCCGCAGGACACGGTGGTGCTGGCGGACTTTACGAACACGACCGGAGACGCGGTTTTCGACGACGCGCTGAAGCAAGGGCTGCTTGTAGGGCTGGAACAATCGCCGATTGTGCAGATTCTGTCGGACAAGAAGGCGGACACAGTGCTCAGGCAGATGGGGCGATCGCCGGATGAGCGGATGGCCGGTCCGGTGGCGCTTGAATTGTGCAAGCGTGTTGGCGGCGCAATGACCGTTGAGGGCTCTGTGTCAAGCATCGGGAGCAGCTATCTGGTGGGGCTGACTGCGCGGCGATGCGATACGGGCGATCCCGTCGCGCATGAGCAGGCGGAGGCAAAGGGAAAAGAGAACGTAGTGGGCGTGCTCGGAAAAGCCGCGGTTCGGTTGCGTGAGCGTTTGGGCGAATCGTTGCCCTCTATCCAAAGGAACAACGCACCGCTGGAGCAGGCGACCACTCCGTCGCTCGACGCTCTGAATGCTTTCGAGAAAGGACTGGAAGCGGCGAATAAAGGGAGCAAGGAGGAAGCGGCAGGTCATTTCAGGATGGCGCTTGAGCTGGATCCGAATTTCGCGATGGCGTATGTGGAACTGGCCGAGTTCGATTGGAACAACGGCGAATTTGAACTGGCGCGAAAAAACGGGTTGAAGGCGTACGAACTTAAAGACCGCGTGACGGAGCTGGAGCGGACCTATATCGAGTTTTTTCATAGTCTGTTCGTTAACGGCGATCTGGAACGGGCAAAACAAACGTACGAACTTGCCCTGCGCAAATACCCACCTACGCTCAGGATTCTTAACGACCTTGGGTTGGTCTACTTTTCCCTGGGAGAATATACGAAATCGGAACCTATGTTTCGTGGCAGTCTGCGGCTGGCCCAAACAGACGATACGATCCTGAATCTCGTTGTGACTCTGACGGGCCTGAACCGCGTGGGCGAAGCGGACGCCGTGGTGGCGTCGGCGCTGCCGCCGAACGTTCAGACCGACCGTCTGCTCACTCCCCGGTACTGGCTTGCATTTCTTCATGGAGACACGGCAAAGATGCAGCGCCTGGTTTCGCAAAGCAGCGTCGCCCGGGATACCCTGCTCGCATATCAGGCGGATACGGATGCCTGGTTCGGGCACTTTCGGAAGTCGCGGGAGGACCGGAGCGAAGCTGCGAAGATCGCGGAACGCGACGGAGACCGCGAGTCGGCGGCCAATACCTTATTGACTGGCGCAGTTTGGGAATCTGAAGTCGGGAACAGCGCGCAGGCGAAGTCGTACGCATCGAAGGCGCTTGGATTATCGCGTAGCCTCGATTCCGTGACGCCCCTGGTGGCTCTCGTAATGGCCAAAACCGGCGATTCCAGGCAAGCCCTGTTGCTGGAGGACCAGTTGGCGAAGGAGCGCCCGCTCGACACGCTGGTGCAGAAATATTGGATTCCCCTCATTCGGGCTCAGGTGGAGCTGCGACAAGGCAGATGGATGGGGGCCATTCAAGCCCTTCAGGTGGCCGAGTCTCTCGACTACGCCGTCCCGGGCGGGTTCGAAAACTCGTTGTATCCCCCTTACGTTCGAGGTGAAGCCTGGCTTGCCGGAAGGGATGGCGTCAAAGCTGCCATCGAATTCCGGAAGCTGATCGACCACCCCGGTATGTTGCTGAATTCGCCGCTTGGTGTGCTGGCTTATCTGGGACAAGCGCGTGCTTACGTTCTTGCGTCGCAGCCCGACAAGGCGCAAACGGCCTATCGGGAGTTTTTCAATCTCTGGAAGGACGCGGATCCGGATATTCCCATCCTGCGCACCGCGCGCGACGAATTGGCGAGATTACAGGCTGGTTCGCCCGTGCGATAAGACTCAGAACGGAGTGAAAGGGCGGATCGGAGCCGACGTTCTTCATTTGCCGGGAAGCCGTCGTCGCCCACGGCTCGGGAAAATCATATCACCCGCAACGCGGGAATGCGGAGTAGAATGCCAACATGCATGAATTTCTGGTAGCTTGCCTGTTTTCCGCCGCGGCGTTCGCGCAGAGCGGAGTTTCGCCGTCCGGCAACCTCGGGATATTCACGAATTCCGACGACGTCGGCGCGCCTCCCATTCACGGGTCCGCCGAGTACGACCCGTCAACCAAACAGTACAAGATCACGGGCTCCGGGACCGACATCTGGGGCAAGGCGGATCAGTTCCACTACGTGTGGCGTCAGTTGTCGGGCGATTTCGCCGTTACGGCGACAGCTCAGTTCCTCACGGAAGGCATCGAACACCGCAAGGCCGTGATTATGCTGCGCCAGTCTCCGGATGCCGATTCGCCGTTCGTGCATCTGGTGATTCATGGCAACGGAATGCCCGGCGTTCAGTTCCGGAATGCCAAAGGGGACAACACGAACACGGTCGATATGCCGGTGGACGGTCCGGGAATCTGGAAGATGAAACTGGTCAGGCAAGGTACGACGATTACGGTGTGGATCGCCAAAGACAGCGGTCCGATGCGGGAATTGGGGCACACGCAGAACCAACTGGGAAGTCCGGTGCTGGTTGGGCTTGGGGTGAGTTCGCATACGCAGACCGCGACGAACACGGTCCTGTTTTCGGATGTGAACATTGAACAATTAGCTCCGCCAGCGGGGAATAGATAAACATGTCTCACTCACCTAAGCTTCTGCTTCTCTGCCTGGCTGTCGTTCCGGCTTTTGCACAAATCGAGAACGCGGCACCCGTCGACCTCGGAGCGTTCACGAATTCCGGTGACGTTGGCGCGCCGGCGAGGAAAGGCTCGACGGAGTTCAATGCCGCGACCGGTGAGTACCGCATTACGGGATCGGGAGCGAACATCTGGGATAAGCAGGACCAGTTCCAATATGTCTGGAAAGAGATGACCGGCAACTTCACTGTCACGGCTACGCTGCAGTTCCTCGGCCAGGGAGAGGATCACCGCAAGGCAGGGATCATGCTTCGACAGTCGCTCGATGCCGATTCCGCCTACGGGGACATTGTGATTCACGGGAACGGCATGCCGGGACTACAGTGGCGCAGCAACAAGGGCGAAACGACCAACACGTTCGATATGCCTTTCGACAGCCCCGGGAAGTACCGGTTGATGCTGGTGCGGAGCGGCGTCGGGCTAACGGTGTCGCTGGCCAAGGACGGCGCGGAGTTGAAGCAAGCGCTGCGCACCGAAGTCACTTTGCGGGGCCCGATACTGGTGGGACTAGCGGTTTGCGCGCACAATGCGGATAAATCGGAGACCGTAGTGTTTTCGGATGTGTCGGTGGTTGCGACGGTGCCGCCGGGCAGCCACTGAAAGGACTGCCGGCTCACCGAAAAGTATTCGGTGCCCGGCCAGGCAGGCGAAACCGCCCAAATTGCCGGAAGCGCTAGACTTTCGGACCCCGATTTCTCTGCTTAAGACTCTAACATTCAACCTAGAGGACAGGTGTGAAAAGGTTGTAAAAGCTTTGTGAACTCTTTTTGCGCAGTCCTTCAGGCCGGGTGAGCGACTTATCGGGCACAAGATCGAACTAATCGGCGCAAGATCGCATCGGGGACGGAAAAAGTCTCGGTGTGCCGGAACGCCGGTCCGCCATTGAGGCCGAGACGGGAGTGCCACCGTCAGCACGTCGCCCTTCTTGCCGCGCAGGCAACGAGCGGACTGCGGGGGCGACGATTTTGCAAAACGAACCTGGAAACGCGAGGCGGAATTGTTCTTCGGCCACGATCAATGGTCGGTGCCGCGGCACCGCAGGCGGAACCGCTGCCCCACAAGATTCATATGACACACTTCGTGCGTTGTGCTTTCGCGGGGGTCTATATTCGCGATGTCAAAGATCGAACTGTCTGGTTAAATGCTTCGCCACCCGGCCGGTGGCTGGCTGCCGGACGCCAGCGGGTCCGGCTATGCCGCCTGTTTTATGTGCTGAGGACGCGGGCATCGCGACCGACGCGACTGATCTGGTTGTCTCGACATCCTCCGCAGACACGCTCGCGACCGGGCTGTTTGCGGCGAGCTTGCGCTTCAGCAAGGCAGCGCGGTATTGTTCGGTTGCCGCCTTCTGGAATTCGCGGCGGCTGTAGAGGCCGTCGGAAATGACGTCGTGATCTTCGGGCGCGAGGTCGCAGTTGGTCTGGCGCTCAGTCTACAGTTTGCGAAGCTCCGACATCGATTGCTTCAGCAGGCGGTCGGCCTGCGCGCGAGCGCGGTCGACGGAGTTTGCACTTTTTTTCGGCGCGCGAGTTCACGGTGGCTTCCGTGGGATCCAGAGCGAGGACGAGATTCGCTTCCACTTTGCGGCAGCGGCGGAGACGCCCGGACGCGCTGCGGATTTCCTCGAAGAGAGTGTGTTCGAGAGCGCCGTTCAGATTGAGTTCCGCACCCAGGGCAGGCACTCGGACATTTCGTCGGATTCTTCCTGCTCGCGGGGGTGGACGAAATCGCCGGCGGCGAACAGAGCCGTTTTGACGGTGTTTTGCGAGGACGCGGTAAGGCCGGCTTCCGTTGCGGGGACCGCCACGGTAGGACCCGTTGAGTTCGTTCGATCCGGGCGCAGGAGTTGCCCGGGGTCGTTGGTGGGTTGTGCCGATCTGGACATATGTCTTGGTGAAGCTCTCCGGTTACAGGATAGGCACAGGGGTGCAAGGGTCTTGAGCTGCAAGTTATTGAAAATGAGAGGAAAATTCTGAAGTTGTGAGCTGAGGGCGGCGGAGCTGGCCGGATCGGGGGAATCGGGGACTCTGAGATTAGCTCTCGCGCCGATTGATTCGCAAGAAACCTATCTGCCGCGGCGACGCAGATGCCGTAACTTACACTCAGACTACATGCTCAACCAGGGCTATGCCTACACGACAATCATCAGCAGTAAATACCAGGGACAAACCTTGCTCTCCCACCTGGCAAGCCTTTACGCGCATTCAACCCCTCAAGCCTGGCAACAAAAACTGAACAATGGCGAAGTAACCCTCAATGGCGTCATCGCCACCGGAGGCGAATCGGTCACTTCAGGCGAAACCCTTGTCTGGAAACGTCCACCCTGGACGGAACCAGACGCGCCTCAGCACTTCGAGGTCCTGTTTGAAGACGCCCATCTGTTGGCGGTCGACAAACCCAACGGGCTGCCCACGCTCCCCGGCGGTGGCTTCATGGAAAACACCCTCCTGCGTCTGGTGCAAAAGCAAACCCCGAGCGCAAACCCTGTCCACCGGCTGGGCCGAGCCACCACCGGCATCGTCCTCTTCGCCAAGACACCGCAGGCGGCCTCGAATCTGTTCGAAAACTGGAACACACCCAGGGTTCAAAAAATCTACCGGGCGGTGGCTCAAAACATTGCGCAGCACGATACCTACGAAATGCTCACACCCATCGGCCTGGTACCGCACCCGCTCATCGGTTCCGTGTGGGCGGCCAACCCAAGTGGCAAACCGTCAAAGTCAACGGCGAAGGTGATCTCACGCAGCACCACAATCGGCACCACAACATTCGAGGTCAACCTGTATTCGGGCCGCCCTCATCAAATCAGAATCCATCTGGCAACCATTGGCCACCCCCTGC
>PLEX01000148.1 GCA_003136575.1 Bryobacterales bacterium
ATCCGTCGGAAGCTGGCGGACGCGAACCCGGACGCCTTCCTGCCCAGCCTTGCGATCTCGTTTGGGGCGTGGGGGCGAGTTCTCCGCGAGGATGAGCCGCAGCTGGCCGCTGAGAAGTTTGGCGAGGGTTTGCAGATCATCGCGCCGTTTGTGACGGCGTTGCCGCAGGCGTATCTGCGGGTGGCTGCGGCGCTGGCTCAGGAATACGTGGGGGCTTGCGGGGAGGCGGGGATTGAGATGGAGGATAGCGTGATTCCGGCGTTGGCCACGATTGACAAACTCTCGCAGGAGAGCGCGGGTGAGGGCGGGTCGCCATCGGAGAAGGCGGCTGGCGCCGGGGAATGAGGGCCAGGGCATAGGATCAGGCGTCGGGGCTGGACGGGTGATGAGGTTTGCCGGCTTTGCGCTCGCCGGCGATCACAGGTTAATCTGACGAGGGTGCCGCGATCGCGTTGACGATCGAACTTCCCGGGGAGCAGCAGGCTGCGCTGGCCGCAGAAGCTCACGAACGCGGCGTCTCCGCCGAAGAGTATGCCCGCCAGGTGCTGTCGCAGGACCTTGAATCGGGCGTCAAGCCGCGCCGCCACATTTCGGAAATTATCCGCGAGAACATGAGCAGAGTTCCCCCTGAGATTCCGGCGGCCATGCCGAAAGACGGCGCCAGGTAGCACGACCACTATATTTACGGACTGCCCAAACGGAACCCGTAAGAGTGAGAGCGGTGCATTCGCACGAGGCGGCAACCGCGCGGTCATCGTGGTCGTTTAGTGGCTCGTCGTCTGGTTCCACCATGACTTCGAGCAGCCTGGCCTCAGCGTCAATCTGAGCGGGAACCGAGTTGTTCTATCAACTCGTGAATGCGCTGTCCGGATCCGGCAGGGTGAAAAAGCACCGGCAGAAGGCCCGGCCCCGATAGCGGCAGACACGCTCAGCGGCGTTGGGCGGGCGGGGCAGCGGAGTCCGGAATCAACATGGAAATGGCGGACGGAGCTGCCGCGTTCTGCTTCTGCGCTTCGATGTCCGCGTTGCGCGCCTTCTTATCGAAATACGACTTCAGGACATCGCGCGCGACCGGCGCGGAGTTCTTGCCCCAGTTTCCCCCCTGCCACAAGACGGCGACCACGATCTCCGGGTTGTAACACGGGGCGAAGGCTACGAACCAGGAGTTTTCGACCGCGTCCTTGTGGGTCTTGGCAAAATCGGCGGAGGCCACCTGCGCGGTTCCCGTCTTGCCGCATACGTCGATACCGGGAATCTTTGCGCCCACGCCCGTGCCGCCTTCGTTCACCACGCCGTACATTCCGTAAACGACCTTGTGGACGTTTTCGGGATTCAGCGGCCATTCGTTGGGCTTATCCGGAACGCCGGACACGAAATGCGGCGTGTGCCAAACTCCGCCGATTGCGAGGCCGCCGATCGCCCGGGCGAGCTGGATCGGCGTGATGGTGAGCGCGCCCTGGCCGATCGAGACCGAGACCGTTTCACCCGCGTACCACTTTTCGCGCTGCGTGCGAAGCTTCCATTCCGGAGACGGCACGGTGCCCGAGGCCTCATTGGGAATATCGACGCCGGTTTTCGCGCCGAAGCCGACCATGTGGGCGTAATAGGCGATGTCATCGATGCCCATCTTGACGCCGACATTGTAGAAATACGTATCGCAGGATTGAACGATGCCCTTGTGAAGATTCACGGAGCCATGCTTAGTATCGCAATGGTACAGGTGGCCATAGAACGTTACGCCGCCGGGGCAGTTGTAAACGGTATCTTCGGTGATGTTGCCGGTTTCGAGAGCCGCGATGGCCATGATGGGCTTGAAGGTGGAGCCGGGGGCGAACTGCGCCTGCGTGGCGCGCGCCAGCAGGGGGTTATCGGGATCGCCGGTGAGTTGCTTCCAGTCGGACGACTTGATGCGGACGGCGAATTTATTGGGATCGAAGCTGGGACGCGAAACCATGGCGAGGATTTCGCCGTTGTTCGGATTGAGCGCCACGACGGCGCCACGCTTGCCTTCCATGCCGAGTTCGGCCACGGCCTGAAGGTCGAGATCGATGGTCGTGGAGAGGTTCTTGCCGGGGATTGCCTTGATTTCTCCCAGCATTTCGCGCTCGCGGCCAAGATTGTCGACAACGGCGCGGCGTTCGCCATCGACGCCCATTAATTGATCGTTATATTGTTTCTCGAGTCCGGTCTTGCCGACGATTTCGCCCTGATTGTATTTCGCATAATCGGGATTGTCGAGTTCGCTTTCGCTGATTTCTCCGGTATAGCCGATCGCGTGGGCGAGCATGCCGTTGGCCGGGTACACGCGCTGCGGGGACTGGACCAGTTCCATCTCAGGGAAGGTGCCTGCGTCGCGGTGGGAATCGACGAAAGCCAACTCGGATAAGGTCAGTTGTCCCTTGATCGTGATTGGCGCGTATTTGGAGCGGCGGCGGCCGCGGGCGACGTTGGCCACGAGATCGTCGTAGTCGAGGTGGAGGCCTTCGGCTATCTCATGCAGATGCTCCATTTTGACGTTTTCACGGGAAAGGACGACGGTCCAGGAGGATTGGTTGTCGACGATGACTCTGCCATCGCGGTCGAGAATGCGGCCGCGCGGTGCCCCGATGGGAATTATCTTGACGCGATTGCGTTCGGCGCGTTCGCTGTAGATTTCGGGGCTCTGGATCTGGAGTTGCCAGAAGCCGGCGATCAGAAAAAGGAAGATCGCGACCGCGGTGTACTGAAAGCCGGCGATTTTGGCGGCAGCGAATTTGGTCTCATCGCGCGCGGTCAGGCGACGCGGCAATTCCTGCGGCTGATCGGGCTGGAATTCCGGAGGGTTCTGGTGCACGGCGAATTTATGGCCAACTATAAGCCTCTGGCCACTTTCAGGTTAGCAGAATGCGGAGGGGGTAACGTTTTCGGAAAGTTCGCGTAGCGCCTGAGGGTTTGTTGCCGCTCCTTACGGTCACGGCTCGGANNCAGGGCGGAAGCCCTGGCCCCACAGGGAGAGCGTTGTAGGATGGGCCTATGGCGTTTTGTTGCCGCTCCCTTACGGTCACGGAACGGAAGCCGTTTGCTTTTTCAGCTCGGCGCGAAAGGCCTGCTCTCTTTCCGTGACATATTTCTTGTAGCCTTCGGGGTCGACGAATGGATTTGCGCCACCGTTCTGAAGCCGGGGGTATTTTTCGATCATGCCGTAGTACTCGCCGTGCGCGCCGAGGAAGATGTCGCAGGGCAGCGACTTCAGGACGCGAAACGTCGTTTCAAAATCCTGGGCAATTTGCGGGTAGAGCGCGTTGTTCACCAGTTTGTAGCCGGTGTTTACGTTGGGACTGCCGACGATGACGACGTCGAACGTTTTGCCACGGTCGGCGGCTTTCATAGTCCAGGTGGTGCAACCTTTGGTGTGGCCGGGTGTTTTGTGCGCGGTGAGCGTGACGCCGCCGAGTTTGACTTCGTCGCCATCGTGAAGAATGCGGTCCACTTTGGCGGGCGGATATTGGTTGCCGGGAGTTTTGCCGTACTGAAAGTCGGTCGTGCCGCCGCTTTCGACTACGGGAACGTCGGCGTCCATCACCATGTACTGTGCGCCGGTCAGTTTCTTAATGGCGGCGCTGCCGGCATCGTGATCCCAGTGGGCGTGGCTGATGAGCAGGATTTTCGTGTCGCTGAATTTGAAGCCGAGCTTTTCGACGCTGGCCTGGATCAGGGGAACGGAGGCTTCGAGGCTGCTGTTGATCAGGATGTTTCCTTGTGGGGTGGTTACCAGGTATGAGGCCAGGCCTTTGCTGCCGACGTAGTAGAGATTGTCGGCTATTTTGTGCGGGGGAAAGGGTTCCGTCCAGTCGGGTGTTTGGGCGACGAGAGCGCCGGCTAGGGCGAGCGGAAGGATGAGAAATCTGGCGAGCATAGTGCCAGGCTAGCACAATCGTGGTACCGGCACGGCACGCTGGGCCGCTGGCGTCAGAATAAGCCTACGACTGACCTCGACTGCGCTTCCAGAACCACTTTCGGGTCGCACACTTCCCGGAAGAGGACTACCTGCCCGCGACGAATCTCTGTCTCTTGCTGGTTATGCCGGTTGGCGGCTACCGACATCTCTTCGATCCATCCTCGGCGGCCAGTGCGACCGTCACGGGGCAGGGTAAAGGGCGGAGTTGAAATTCCAGAGAACTGGCTGTGGAGTAGCACTGTCACGCCGCCGGGCGAGGTTTAGATACTTGGATTTATCGACGGAACCCGGCGCCTCGAAAATAGCCATGAAAGGCCTGGGGACTTTGTGCGTTCGCCGTGCCCGAGAGTGATGACGATGTCTTTGGCTGCTTCCCTGATATTTCTCACGTTCAGCAAGCGCGAGCCCTCCAGTCATTTCCCTGCCGTTCCCCACCGCCTCAACGCTTCCCCGCGCCCCGCCATGCTAATCTGGAAGCTCCTCTGATTCATGGGGGCGGATCGCACGGCTGCTGACAGCGGCTTAATGGCTTTTCCTCTTTCGGCGGGGTATGGTTTCAATCCGGACAGGTGGCCGAGCGGCTAATGGCAACAGACTGTAAATCTGCGAACAGCGTATCCCCACAGCCCCTCACAGCCACGTTTTCAATCATTTAGCATCCTGGCCCGTGCGCAACTGGCTGCCTGTGGCTGCCCACAATGGACCAAACAATGGACCAACGAATAGACCCACTGAATTTGTTATTCTCGCCCGATACACTGGTTCCGTGAAGGTCAGGGACATTATTCGAATGGTCGAGCAGGACGGGTGGCTTCAGGTCCGGCAGAAGGGAAGTCATCGCCAGTACCACCATCCTTCGAAGGCGGGCACGGTTACAATCGCAGGACACCCGTCGATGGACCTTGACCCGAAGACCGAAAGGTCTATCCTGAAGCAAGCGGGGCTGAATCAATGAGCAGATATATCGCGTTAATTGAAAAGACCGGCACGGGCTACAGTGCGCACGTTCCCGACCTTCCAGGTTGCATTGCTGCGGCTGAGAGCTACGACGAAACGGTGAAACTAATCCACGAAGCCATTGAATTCCATATTGAGGGAATGCTCCTGCATGGCGAACATGTGCCTGCACCCACGACTTTGGCGGAGACAGTCGAAGTAGGTTAGCTGAGGTGGGTCGATGACAAGCGAATCATTTCTGGTCACGCCGGATCACGCAGCAAAACGCGCAAATATCCGGATCAACAGGATCGTCCACACCGCCTTTGATACCTTTGAAATTAACGAAACAAGGTGGAAGGTAAGATTCCAGTCTTGGCCTCGGAAGCCGCAAGAAGGTGATCCCACGCTGGAACTGGGGGACGATTTTCCAGTGGAAGAGCCGCGTTTCGAGCAAGGTGAAGGTCGGCAATGGTTCGCGAATCTGCCGTTAGAACAAAAGTTGGCGCAAATGGAGATTGACGAAGCCCACCGCAGAGCGGTTAGACAGAACACGACGGGCTGGCACCTCAGACGGGGCGCGGTGGCAGCGTCGAGGGCTGGTTTGACCTCGCCAAGTTGCCAAAGAATAAAGAGAAAAAGCCCTTCGCATCCTTTGATGTTAGCGAAAGCGGAACTATTTANNACGTTTGGGAATTACCGTTCCCCCCCGAGAGGCCTACTGTTTGGGATAACAGACGAGGAGCGAGTGCGGCATTCCAAGTCTCGGTAAGAGGAGATGAGGATTGGCGTTTCGGTAGTCCGCCCAACTTCTGCCGGATTCACAAGAGCCTGCGCGTCAGGCTCGCAATGGCAGCGGCAATTTCGGCTCGGGCTCGGTATGTCAAAGGCCTCTTTGGGTGCCATATAATTCTCACAGTGGCAATTACACAGGAACAAAGAAAACAGCTACACGATGCCCTGGTTGCGCTCCCGCCAGTTCGCAACCAACAGAGTTTAGATTCCAAAAGCGCCGATATCGTTAAGGCCATGCTTGAGATTACCGACGAGGAAGCACGGGAACTCCTTAGACGATTGGTTGCCTCGGAGGTAATAAAGGCTGAACTATGTCCACGTGGCGGGGAACACTATGTCGGCCACGCGCGTACCAAATGGATTTCAGGCGCACACATTTAGCGGACTACCGACGCTTCAAGCCCTTCGGCTGCGCGTCCTGATGCGGTATGATGGACGATTGCGGGCCAGTGTCCAAAAGACAATGGTCCAAACAATAGCCCAATCGAGCAGGTCACGTTCCGAACCAGTCTGCTAAGCTATTGAAGGTAGACACCCGGACAGGTGGCCGAGCGGCTAATGGCAACAGACTGTAAATCTGTCGCTCCTTGCGAGCTACGGAGGTTCGAATCCTCCCCTGTCCACCAGAGTTTTTGAGTTGATGTCCGGGCCGCGCACGTCTGGCCCGGCATTATTTTGAGCCGGGGCATTGAAGCCCGGCACGTAAGGGCCGTTGTAGCTCAGTCGGTAGAGCGCGTCCTTGGTAAGGACGAGGTCACCAGTTCAATCCTGGTCAACGGCTCCAGATTTTTTGCGGATTTTGCCGGCGGATTGAAGCTCTCTCGGGAGCACACCCGCCCGGGGGAATCCCGCGGGGATGAATCTTTAAAGGACTAGCGCGCACATGGCGAAAGAAAAATTTGACCGCAGCAAACCTCACGTAAACATCGGGACGATCGGGCACATCGATCACGGCAAGACGACATTGACGGCGGCGATCACGAAGGTGCTGGCGAAGCACAATCCGAAGGTATCGTTTCGTTCGTTCGATTCGATCGACAACGCCCCGGAAGAAAAGGCGCGCGGCATCACGATCGCAGCCTCGCACGTGGAATACGAAACCGCCAAGCGCCACTATGCCCACGTCGACTGCCC
>PLEX01000179.1 GCA_003136575.1 Bryobacterales bacterium
CGCGAGAGGGCGATCTGCTCCAGAGGGCCGACTTGTCCTCGTCCGATAAAACCAGTTTGGATCGTTTCGATTTACCTGCCATGCCTCAGCTTAGCAGAAAACAGGAGTCTATGGATATGTTTTAGTGAAACGATGTACTAGCCCTTCTTTGCGCGCGTCACAATGGCCGTGCGAATCACAGGCACGAGCGAATTCTGCTCGCCCGAGCGGGGCATCGGCGGGCGGTTCGCCAACTCGAAATTCAGAGACTGGACGAAGTCTTCGATCTGGCTCTGCATCGCCGCCATCTTGCTCCGCATGTTGAGAATAATCTCGACGCCGGCGAGGTTCACGCCCAGATCGCGGGTCAGGTGCAGGATCACTTCGAGCCGTTCCAGATCTTCTTCCGTATAGAGCCGCGTATTGCCGTCGCTGCGGCTCGGCTTCAGCAGGCCTTCGCGCTCGTACAGGCGCAGCGTCTGCGGATGCACCGAATATTGCTCGGCCACCGAAGAAATCATATAAGCGGCTTTGGATTTCGCGCGCATCGCTTTATCGCCCGCCTTATTCCGCGGCGGGCTTCTCCTCGGCCCACAACCCGGCCCGCGGATCCTCATGGTGCAGTTCCGACAATTGCTTCAACAGCTCGCGTGTACGCTCATCGCGCACTTCGGGCGCGCGCAGAACGACCTGCACGATCTGATCGCCCTTCGTGTTCTTCCGGGTATTTGTCACGCCGCGATCGCGCAGGCGGAATTTCTGGTTGTTCTGCGTTCCGGGAGGAATCTTCAGCAGCGTCTTGCCATCAATGGTCGGAACCTCGATCTTCGTTCCGAGGCCCGCTTCCCAGATCGTGATCGGCACTTCCATATGAATATTATCGCCCTCACGGCGGAACACCGGATGCGGCTCTACGTTGGTCGTGATATACAGATCCCCCGGAGGGGCGCCCATCGTGCCCGCATTGCCTTTGCCCGGTACCCGCAGGCGCGACCCATGCTGCGCGCCCGCCGGAATCCGCACCTCGACGAATTCCTTATGCGAAATCCTGCCGTCGCCGTGGCAGGCCGGGCAGGCGTTCTTGATGCGACCCTTGCCGTTGCACCGCGGGCAGGTCAGATTGAACTTCATGTTGCCGGCCATCTGCGAAACATTGCCGGTTCCGCCGCACTGCGGGCAACTCGCCGATCCCGCCTCACTGCCTCCTGTGCCGTGGCAAACAGCGCATTGCTCGTATCGCGTGATTTCGATTTTCGTCTGGGTGCCGCGAATGGCCTGCCAGAAGGAAATGTTCAGTCCGTACTCGAGATCGGCGCCTTTTTCAGGCGCGGCGTCGGATTGGTCGTCACCGGAATCCCGGTTGAAGAACTGGCTGAAGATGTCCTTGAACGCGCCACCGCCGCCACCACCACCGCGTCGTCCGCGTTCGGCTTCGGCACGTTCGCGCATAATATCCGAAAAATCGAAGCCACCGAAGTCCATGTTGGGTCCACCGCGCGGAGCGCCCGAATCCGCTCCAGGGTTGGCAGCCCCCGCCGCATAACCAGCCTCGGAATAAAACCCGACCTGATCGTACATGGAACGCTTCTTCGCGTCGCTCAGAACGTCATACGCTTCCGAGACGTTCTTAAACCGATCCTCGGCGGACTTGTCGCCCGGATTCAGATCCGGATGGTATTTGCGCGCGAGTTTCCTGTAAGCTTTTCGGATGTCTTCTTCCGCGGCGCCGCGGGCAACGCCGAGCGTCTTATAGTAATCGTGTTTTGGCGTGCTTGCCATTTTGAGGTTCGGAAAAAACAAGGGCAGGCGGAACCGCCTGCCCCACATGCCGTTGCCGGTTTACTTCTTGTCGTCCACGTCGACGAACTCGGCGTCAACCACGTCTTCTTTCGGCTTTTCCGGCTCGGGCGCGGCACCTTGCGGGCCGCCCGGAGGCGGCGTCGAAGAGGACGCCTTATACATCGCCTCGGCGAGTTTGTGGCTCGCCTGAGTCAGCTTGTCCGTCGCCGCGTTCAGCTTATCGGCGTCGTTGTCATTCATCGCCTTCTTGACGTCCTCGATCGCCGCCTCGATGCCTTTCGCATCGCCGTCGCTCACCTTGTCGCGGTGCTCTTTCAGCGTCTTTTCGACGTTGTAAACCATTGCGTCAGCCCGATTGCGGGCTTCGATCTGGTCCTTCGCCTTGCGATCGTCGGCGGCATGCGATTCGGCATCGCGCGCCATCTTGTCGACCTCGTCTTTGGACAGACCCGAGGACGAAGTAATCGTGATTTTCTGCTCGTTATTGGTGGCCTTATCCTTCGCGGCCACGTTGAGAATGCCGTTGGCGTCGATATCGAAAGTCACTTCGATCTGCGGCACGCCGCGCGGAGCCGGCGGAATGCCGACCAGCGAGAACACGCCGAGCAGCCGGTTGTCCTTCGCCATGGCGCGCTCGCCCTGGAAAGCCTTGATTTCAACCGAGGTCTGGCTGTCCGCCGCGGTTGAGAACGTTTCGCTCTTGCGCGTCGGAATCGTGGTGTTGCGTTCGATCAGCTTGGTGAACACGCCGCCCAGCGTCTCGATGCCGAGCGATAGCGGGGTCACGTCAAGCAGGAGAACGTCTTTGACTTCGCCGCCGAGCACGCCACCCTGCACCGCCGCGCCGATCGCGACGACTTCGTCCGGGTTGACGCTCTTGTTCGGCTCTTTGTTGAAGAGTTCTTTGACGATCGCCTGAATGCGCGGAATGCGCGTCGAACCGCCCACCAGAACGACCTCGTCGATCTTGTCCGGCGTGACGCCGGCATCGGCCATGGCCTGCTTGCACGGGCCGACCGAACGCTGGAAGATGTCTTCGCACATCTGCTCATAGCGCGAACGCGTGAGCTTCATCAGCAGGTGCTTGGGGCCGGTCGCATCGGCCGTCACGAACGGCAGATTGATGTCGGTTTCGAGCAGCGTGGAGAGCTCCATCTTGGCCTTCTCGGCCGCTTCCTT
>PLEX01000196.1:0-1505 GCA_003136575.1 Bryobacterales bacterium
ACTGGCTGAAACGGAAGGCGTGGAGTTCGATCCCGCGGCGGATGGTATTGTTTTTTCTCTCGAAGAAATCAAACGCTACACCGACCGTCATCACCGTTTGAACCGCGCCAAAAACTCCGAAAGGAACTACCGGACGAAGCAAAATCCGCCGAAACCGGTGACCCAAACGCGCCGGGCGGCCTGATTTCCGCCGCCAAACGCCTCGAAGACCGACCTACGACGAACCGCAACGCCAGAACTGCGTCATGTGGAGTAGGCCTTTGGCCTGCGGCTTAGATCCTCTCCGCTTTGGTCTGGAAGCCCCACAGCTTGGTTGCCACTATGCGTCCTTGTGGGGCAGGCGGTTCCGCCTGCCTGCGGCGAAGCCGCGTCCTCCACGGCGAGTTTAATCGGGCCGTCATCCTCAGGCCGTAAAATCGTAGTCAACCCCTTATGCAAAGCAATCCTGCCCTTCTCGTACTCTTGGCGTTGGCCTTCCTTGAGGCCGCCAGCGGCGCTGATCCCATCCAACTCTCCAACGGCCTCGCCATCACCCCCACCGCCGCTCCGCACTCCGAACTCCTGCCCCTGAACCCGCACATCGATGGCAAGCCGGATTACGCTCTTTCCCAACCCGTCTCCACGTCGATGAGTCCGGACGGCAAGCGGCTGCTCGTGCTGACCAGCGGGTACAACAAAGAACGCGGCGTGAAAGGCGGCCAAACCAACGAATTCGTACTTATCTACGATGCCACGGTTTTTCCCGTGCGCTTTCTCCAGGGGCTACCCGTTCCGAACACGTTTTGCGGCATCGAGTGGAATCCAAACGGCAACGAGTTCTACGTGTCGGGCGGGGTAGACGACAGGATTTATATCTTCGGGCGCAGCGACGACAACACGTTTTCACGGCACGCATCCGTAGCCCTCGGCCACGCTCACGGCAAAGGTCTCCTTTCGGACCTGCCCGAGCACGATGCCGCGGGCGCACCCAAGCCAATGGTCGGCGGCATCGCGGTCAATAAGTCGGGCACAACCGCCTTGGTAGCCAATTTTTACAACGATTCCGTCAGCGTTGTCGACCTCAAAACACGCAAGGCCACCGGTGAACTCGACCTTCGCCCCTTCGCATCCGACAAATCGAAATCCGGCCAGGGGGGCGGCGAGTATCCCTACTGGATCGCCGTTCGCGGCGACGATACCGCGTGGATATCCAGCCCGCGCGACCGTGAAATCGTGGTGCTGCGTCTCACTCCGTCGCTCGCAGTCACCGCCCGCATTCCGATCCAGGGTCAGCCGAATCGAATACTTCTCAATAAAGCCGGCACGCGACTGTATGCAGCCGTCGATAACGCCGACGCCATCTCCGTCATCGACACGGCTTCAAGCAGGGTCGTGCAGACGCTCGGTGTGGTTGCGCCCGCCGGGACGATGGCGAGCGGGAATCTGCCGCGCGGCGCCAATCCAAACAGCCTTGCGGTTTCGCCCGACGAGCGCACGCTCTACGTCACCGATGGCGGGACAAACGC
>PLEX01000196.1:1595-38662 GCA_003136575.1 Bryobacterales bacterium
TACGAACTGGAAAAAGGCAGTCTGCTCGTTCTGCCGGTTCCCGGTCCCGTCGAACTCGACGCTTTGACACGCCGCGTATCGGAAAACAACCACTTCGATCGCGTCAGGAACACCGCGCCCGATCCGGTGCTCGCGGTGCTGCGCAATCATATCAAACACGTAATCTACATCGTCAAGGAAAACCGCACCTACGATCAGGTGCTCGGCGATCTCGAAGTCGGCGATGGCGATCCGTCGCTTGCCGAGTTCCCCGAGGCGTTGTCGCCCAATCATCACGCGCTTGCCCGCCGTTTCGTCACGCTGGATAACTTCCTCGATTCCGGCGAAGTCAGCGGCGTCGGCTGGAACTGGAGCGTAGCCGCGCGCACCACCGATTACACGGAAAAAACCGTGCCGCCGGAATACGCCGGCCGCGGCCTCGATTATTCCTGGGAAGGCACCAATCGCGGCATCAACGTTGGCATCGGGACCTTGCCCGAGCGAGTGAAGGCACAGCCTTTGCTCGGCGCTCATCCCGATCCCGACCTTCTGCCCGGCGCGGTCGACGTAGCGGCTCCCGATTCCGACGCGGGCGACGCCGGCACTGGCTACATCTGGGACGAAGCCCTTCGTGCCGGACTTACCGTCCGCAACTACGGCTTCTTCTGCGATCTTTCGCGTTACGAGAATCCGAAGGCCAATCCGGGCCTGCTGCCCATCTCGAAAGCGCCATTCGCGGAAGGCAAGCTGCAGGCGATCTCCACCAATAAGTCTCTGATGTCGCTGACCGATCCGTACTTCCGTAGCTTCGACCAGAACGCGCCGGACTTTTATCGGTTCAAAGAATGGGAACGCGAATTCGATATCGCCGCGCGGAGCGGCACGTTGCCGAACCTGACGCTCCTTCGCCTGGCGCACGACCACTTCGGCAATTTCGGCACCGCCGAAGATGGAATCAACACCCCGGCACTCCAGTTCGCCGATAACGATTACGCCATCGGGATGGTGATGGAGAAGCTTTCAAAGAGCCCGTTTGCAGGCGACACGCTGGTCTTCGTGGTGGAAGACGACGCGCAGGACGGACCCGACCACGTCGACGCGCATCGCAGCATCGCGTATGTGATCGGGCCGTACGTAAAGCAACACGCCGTGGTTTCGGAGCGCTATACGACAGTGAACATGGTTCACACGATTGAAGCGGTGCTGGGCCTGTCCCCGAGCAGCATCTACTCGGCCGCGTCTGTGCCTATGACGGAAGTCTTTGACCTCAGCCAGGCGTCGTGGACCTATTCGGCGCAAGTACCCGCGATTCTGCGCACATCGAAACTTCCGCTGCCCGCATCGACGGCTGAGAACACCCCGAAAGTTCCAGGCCTCGCCCGCGACACCCACGATGCAAAGTACTGGCAGCGGCGTCTCGGCGACATGGATTACGACGTGGAGGACAAGCTGGACGTTGGCCGGTTCAATCGCGAACTTTGGAAGGGAATGATGGGTAACAAGCCCTATCCCGAGGTCCGCTCCGGCGAAGACCTGCGGGACAACCGCGAGGCTCTGCTTGCGGTTTCGGCGCATTGACGCTGCTTGTGGGGCAGGCGGTTCCGCCTGCCTGCTGGCCGTTCTGCCGCGCAACGTCGCGCCGCTACCATAGGAACAACGGTCCCGCGCCCAGATGAAATACCCTTATTTCGACAAAATCCCGCAGCTGCTCGCCGACCGCTTCATCTCCGCGCGCCCGCACCCGCGCCATCCGCTGTTCATCTACAACTACACAATTAAGGCTGTCTTCTCGCCCCCGTCGGACTGGACCGAGCCCATGCGCGATTGCCGCGGCCTCATCCTCGATACCGATGGGAACATCGTCGGGCGGCCATTTCGCAAGTTCTGGAATTACAGCCAGGTACTCGACCAGGTTCCCGCCGGCGAACCCTTCACTGTTTGGGAAAAACTGGATGGCTCGCTGGGGATTATCGCCTCTTATGCCGGTGAGCGCATCGTCGCCACACGGGGCAGCTTCGATTCCGATCAGGCGAAGTGGCTGGCCGCCTGGCTCGATCGCGAGCATCCCGATTTCGTGCCGTCCGGGGAGACCTGGCTGGCCGAAATCGTGTATCCGGGCAATCGGATCGTGGTCGACTACGGTGCGCGCGCGGAGCCAATTCTGCTGGCGGTCATGGCGCCGGACGGCACGGAACTTCCCGACCTGTTCGATAACGATGCCCGATTCACCAAAGCCCGCAGATTCGACGGCGTAGCGGATTTTTCCATCGTCAACGACGATCCCCGCTTCGCCGGAGAAGAAGGCTTTGTCGTCAAGTGGTCGTCCGGCCTGATGGCAAAAATCAAGGCCGACGAGTACTCCCGGCTACATCGCCTGCTGACCCAGTGCAGCACGCGGACCATCTGGGAATTGCTGCGGACGGGCAAAGGCGTCGGGGAGATTGTCGACCGCGTGCCGGACGAATTCGCCGCGTGGGTGAACCAGACGGCGGACGGTCTGATTGCCGACCGCGCCGCAGTCGAGGCTGCGGCGCGAAACGCCATGGCGTCCGCGGAAATGCAGGCCTTTCCGACACGGAAGGAGTTTGCGGCGTGGGCTAAAAGCCAGCCGAATTCCTCACTGTTGTTCAACCTGCTGGACGGGAAAGACATCGACGATGCCTGCTGGAAGCTGGTTGAGCCGAAGTGGTTCGCCCCGTTCAGAAAAGACGACGGAGAGTAAGCCGGCAAACCTCCGCCCCTCAGCCTCCGCCTTCCGCCACCAACCTCCGCATATTCGCCCCAAAGCCGATTGGTTCCGCGTGAGTTTCCGGCAGCATAGGTTTATCTATGCGGACCACCATTCTCATCGCGCTCTTTCCCACATTTGCGGCTCCTCTGTTCTCCGCGTCGGTCCTCGTCGACTCGCACGCATTCGACGATTTGATCGCACAGGGCCGCGCCGCTTTTCTTGCATCCGACCTGGATCGCGCCGAATCCGACTACAACCAGGCATGTCCGGCCGGCGTTACAGAGTCGTATCCCGTGGCGAAAGCGGTCACATGCGAGGATTCGCTTGCCTCGGTCGACGAAGCTCGCGGAGATCTGCCCCGCGCCGAACGGCAATTCCTCCGTGCTGTGTCCCTCGCGGAACAGGCAGGACCGGCTTACCTGCCGCTCTACTGCGCCAGACTTATCGACCTTGGCGAGCACTACCACCGTGCGGGGCGCGCCGCGGATTCGGAAGCCACGTTTCAGAAAGCCGTTGACATCGCCCGCAGTCTTACCGCGACACAATCAGCGTTATTGCCCGGCGCTTTGGTCCACCTGGGGCGGCTCTATTCCGATTCCGCACAACCGGAACGCGGGCGCGCGCCCCTGACTGAAGCGTTGGCTCTGATGGCCGCTCCCGGTGTCGGCGGCCGCGCGAAACCGCCGGCAACCGAAATCGCTCTAGCGCACGATCTGCTGGGTTTGATCGATCTGGCTTCGGGCCGCTTGCACGAAGCGGAATCCAATCTGCGCGAGTCCGTGGCGTTGGCGACTGGTGCCCTCGGCGAAGACCATCCTGTTAGCGCCGCGTACCAGACCAATCTCGCCCTGGTTCTGATGGAAGAAAGCGAGCCTGGCCCTGCCGAACTGTTGCTCCGCCGCGCGCAATTCGTGGTGGAATCGCTCCAAAGTCCGCCCGGATCCGAACTCGCGGCCATCTATGCCGGACTGAGCGATGTCGCGAGCGCCCAGGGCAGGTACGAGCAGGCCGGGGATTATGCGCGCCGCGCGATCTCGATCCTCAACATGCAGCAGAGGCCCGATGCGCACTCACTCGCCGTCGCCCAGATGACGCTGGCGGGCGTTTATCTGAGAGCTCACGATTCGGCCTCGGCGGAAAAAATTCTTCCGGCCGCAGTCGAAATTCAGCGCCAGGTGACATCGAGTCCGGGAGCGCTGGCAATTGCGATTCAGTTACTGGCGGAGCTGCGGGCTCAGCAGCGCAATTGGGAGGCGGCCGAAGCTTTGTATCGGGAAGCGATCGGCATCTACGAACGGCGGGGGCCGGAGAACGCCAATCCCCGGGTCGCGCCGCTGCTCCGCGCGCTCGCTGACGTTTTGAAACACGAAGGTGGATCGAAGGAAGAGGTGCGCGCGCTGGAATCACGTGCCCGTGATATGCTCCGCTCCGCGACGCAGTCCGCGCCGCGCTCCTGAGGGGCCGTCGAATGCGCTGGGTTGGCCGAACTGTCCGCTGGATCGTTGGATGCCCGCAGGGCGGCTTCCCGCCCCGGCCGTGCGCGGTTCCGCCCCTCGAAGGTGACAGTTCGCCCCAAACGGATGACGCGCGTGCGCCGAACGGATTCACACTCGTAAGTGGATACGAATCGGCGCCGCGTTCCACCGCGGCGGCCGAAGCGCGATTGAGGGGGCAGCATGAAAACAAGACACGGTCGCATGCCGTGGCGGATGTTAATGATTCTGTGCCGTGACGCGAGATTGGCCTTTGGGCTCGGTCTGCTGGTCTGCGCCAGCATCCAGGTCTCCGCCCAGTCGATTATCTCCGGCGATGTCACAGGAATCGTCACGGACCCAAGCGGATCGGCGGTGCCGAACGCGTCCATAACCCTGACCAACGTCAACACCAATGCGGAAAACAAGACGCTCACCGGGCCACAGGGCAGTTATCGGTTCGCCTTTGTCACGCCGGGCACTTATAAGATCGACGTCGGCGCGACTGGTTTTAAAGCCCGGCAACGGCTCGGATTGACGGTCAATCCGGGGCAGCCGTCGACGGTAGACATTCAGCTGACTCTAGCGGGAACCTCGTCGTCCGTCGATGTAATCGAGCGTGCCGGGGTGCTTCAGACTGAGAACGCGGACGATACTACGACATTCGACGCAGCGATGATTCGCGACTTGCCTAACCCCGGCGGCGATCTGACCTATGCGGCGCAGACTGTGGCTGGAGTGGTGATGGCTACCCAATCGGGCTATGGGAATTTCTCAGCTAACGGTATGCCCGCCACCTCCAACCTCTTTACGATCAATGGCGGAAATGCGAACGATGTGTTCCTGAGCCTGAATAACAGCGGCGCCTCGGACCTGATGCTCGGCGGTAACGATATCGGGGAAGCGACCGTGATCAACAACGCTTACTCGGCGCAATACGGGCAGTATTCCGGCACCCAGGTATCGTACATATCGAAATCGGGAACGAACGATTTCCATGGAAACGCGGTCTACATGTGGAACGGGCGCGCTCTGAACGCCAACCAGTTCTTCAGCAACGAGGCGGGGTCGCCGCGGCCGTTCAATAACTTCAACCAGTGGGCAACCGGAGTACAGGGTCCGATCCGGAAAAACAAGACCTTCTTCGACGTTGACTACGAAGGTCTGCACGACGTATTGCCGACCGCCGCCAATCTCACGTTGATTCCCAGCCCTCAGTTCCGGAATGCTACTCTGACGAATCTCGTGGCACGTGGCAACGCGGCGGAGCTTCCGTTCTACAAGCAGGTCTTCGCGGTCTACAACGGAGCGTCCGGCGCGGCGGGCGCGACACCCGTGGCGGGAGGCGGCTGCGGCGGATTCGCCTCAAATCTTTTAGCAGCAGGCGCACCCTGCGCGCTCCAGTTTCGAACAACGCCGCCGAGCGAGAATACCGAGACCAATTACGCCATTCGCGTCGATCAGGTATTCAGCGACAGGGACCACGGCTATGTCCGTTTCTGGCGGGACAACGGCTTCCAGCCCAGTTTCACGAGTCCATTCGGTCCGACATTCAACGCTCAAAGCAACCAGCCGCAGTTCACGGCCCAGGCGTCGGAAAGCCATGTTTTCAGCGCCAACACTGTGAACCAGATCAACGCCACAGGACTCTTTTACGCCGCGGTATTCGTTCCCTCCGACCCGACCGGGGCGTTGGCGGCGCTGCCGACGTTCCTCAATTTCAGCGACGGATCGTTTTCGTACGCGGGCGAAGGTGCGGCGTTTGGCGGGTTTTTTCAGTTTCCGCAGGGTCGGCGCGTTTTTCAAACGCAAGTCATCGACGACATCTCACATGTCGCCGGAAAACACACCATCCGGGGCGGATTCAACTATATTCACGACAATATTACGGATCTTGCTTTTCAGGAGAACGTTCACGGACAGGTTTCCACCGACCTCGCGGATTTCTTCAATGGCGGGGGGCCGGATACCTCCCTCAGCCAACAGTTCCCGACTGCGCCCGAACACGGCTACAAACTCGGCATCTTTGGCGCATATGTTGCCGACGACTGGAAAGTATCCAGCCGCCTGACGGTTTCCCTGAATCTGCGTCTGGAGCATTACAACAACCCGACCTGCAACGACAACTGTTTCGCGCATCTGGCGACGCCGTTTACGGGTGCTCCGCCCTGCAACGGTAACTGCCTCGTCCAGTCCGAGGCTGGCGCAGCCCCGATCAACCAGGCGAATATCCCTTATAACCAGCTGATTCTGGCGAATCAGAAGAATGCCTACGCCTCCACCCAGCTGGTCGTGTGGGAGCCGCGCATCGGTATTGCGTGGAAGCCATTCAGGGACGACAAGACTGTTATCCGAACCGGAGCCGGGATTTTTTCCGATCCCATCATCGGAGGACTTACCGAGTACAGCGCCCTGAACGCGCCGGGCGACGTGGGTTTTATTCTCGGAAGCCCAAACTCGACCATCGCTCCGGGCGGCACCACCAGCCTTTTCACCCAGGCTGCGCAGTCGGATCTGGCCTTTCAGTCGCAATTCAAATCGGGAGGGACTCTGAATTCTGTCGCCGCGTCCGTACCGGGGTTTAATCCTCCCAGCTTCATCTCGTTCCCCGGTAAATTCGACACGCCGGCATACTACAAATGGAACTTTGAACTCCAGCGCACAATAGGCGCGAACACCGTGATTTCGGCCAACTATTCGGGTATGCACGGGATCCGCATCCCGATTCCCGACGGCGGACTGAACGCGTACTGCCCCGTTTCCGCCTGCCCCAACGGTTTCGCCGGATTGCCGGCAGCGCCCGCGAATCCGGCGTTCGGGACGGTCATTCAGTACATCTCGGCCGGCGTCGCGAACTACAACGGCCTCCAGTTAAGCGCCCAGCAGCGGGTCGCGGCGGGTCTGACATTCAACGTGAACTATACGTGGAGCCACGCTCTGGACGACGTGTCCAACGGCGGCCAGAATGAGCCTTTCAATCTCGTCTCCACGGACGCGAGTATCACATCCGCGAATAATCCGTACAATCTCAGGAAACAGTACGGAAACTCGGAATATGACGTTCATCATTACTTCAGTACCGGCGTGGTGCTGAACGATGTGGTCCGCCGGGCAGGATTCAAAGCGGGGCCAAACCGGATTCTGGGAGGTTGGACGGTTTCGGGTAACATCTTCTGGCGAAGCGGAATGCCGTTCACGGTGATCGATAACAGCGCGGCCGGTGAACTTGCCGGCTTTAACTACAACGGCACGATATTCGCTTCTCCCGCCAGGGCCATTTCGGCCGACTGTGGGAACGCGGTCAATACTCCGTGCCTCTCGACTTCGGAATTCGCCCCGGCCGCTGGNNTGGATTTGTCGATCATGAAGAGCGTCAACATTGAAAAACACGCCGTCTTCCAGTTCGGCTTCCAGGCATACAACGCGCTGAACCACCCGAATTTCGATCAGCCCGTCAATGACATCGCCAACCCGAATTTCGGCTCGAGCATCAGCGTTGTGGCGCCCCCGACGAGTCTACTGGGCTCGTTCGTCGGCGCGGGCAGTTCGCCGCGCTTCATCGAGCTGAAAGGGATGCTGAGATTCTGAGGGGGGTGCCCGATTCGGAAACGAAGGCGCGCCAGTCCCCGTTGTGACTTGCAATTTCCCGCGGAACAAAAACCATTGCTATGCGTATTAAGTTCATACGCTCCAGCGAAGACTCCGGTGTCGAATATCATGGTGCGGCTCCACATCACGCAACACACGCTACGCAGGATCGGCATCGTGTTCGCGGTGTGGACGGCTTACGGTCTCCTGTGGTCGTGGCAATACCATTACTGGTACTCGTTTACTCCAAAGCCGTGGTCGTGGGGACAGTGCCTGCGTGCCGAGTTGACGTACGCCTACCTGTGGGGTATGGCGACTCCCGCAATCCTCTGGTGCTCAAGGCGCTTCCGGCTCGAGCGGCCCGATTGGTTTCGGCATCTGGTCGCGCACGTCGCCTTGCTGGCCGTTTTGTTGCCCGTGATCGGACTTGCGAACGACCTTATGGTGCCTGCGGTCGACCTCGCCCACTCGCCCTTCGTTAACTTCACGTGGGCGAAGTTGCTGCGCTCCATGGAAATGACGTTCGATACCGGCAGCCTCCTCTTCGCGGTGGTGGTCGGCGTCGAACACGCATTGGTCTACTATCAGCGCTATCAGGCCGGCCTTACCAGGTCGTCGCACCTGCAGACGCAGCTTGTGCAGGCGCAACTACAGGCCCTGAAGATGCAGTTACACCCCCATTTCCTGTTCAATACGCTGCACAGCATCACGGCGCTGGTTCACGAGGATCCCGATATGGCGGAGCGCACCATCGCGCGGCTAAGCGAACTGCTTCGGCTGTTTCTCGCGAACAGCACGATTCACGAAGCGCCTCTCAGCGAAGAACTTCGCATTCTGGACCTTTATCTGGAAATTGAAAAAGCGCGTTTCGAGGAACGTTTACGCGTGCTGTACGACGTGCCCGACGTTCTGCGCGACGCCATGGTGCCGAGCCTCGTCCTGCAGCCGCTTGTCGAAAACTCGATTCGGCATGGCGTTGGCAGGCGTTCGGAGCCGGGGTGGATTGCGATCGCGGCGGAGCGTTACTCGGACACTCTGGTGCTGCGGGTCACCGACAACGGGGCGGGGTTCGAGGAGACGGGCAAGCCGGGGCCGCGCGGCAAGGAGTTCAGGGAAGGGCCGCAACCTGTCCCGGGCCAGGGAATGGGACTCGCCATCACCCGCGGGCGCCTTGAATCGCTTTACGGGGCGCATCAGTCGCTTGTAGTGCGGAATCTTCCGGCAGGTGGCGTGGAAGCGCGAATTACGATGCCTTTCCGCGCACTGGAGGCGTTAACGGAAGAGAAGGGAGCGGATGCCGAACTTCAAAGTATTAATCGTGGATGACGAAAGACTATCGCGCCACCGCGTCCGCCGTCTGCTCAACCTGGAGCCGGATTGCGAGGTGACGAGCGAGTGCGCCAACGGAGCCGAAGCCGTCGCCGCGTTGAAGCAATCGCGTCCCGATATCGTGTTTCTGGACGTGCAGATGCCGGAGATGGACGGCTTCGAGGCGGCGCGAGCCATGGCCGAAGCGAATCCTCTGGTAATTTTCACCTCCGCGTACGACGAATACGCACTGCGCGCGTTTGAAGTGCAGGCTTTCGACTATCTTCTGAAACCGTTCGACCGCCGGCGATTCCGGGAGTCGCTGCATCGCGCGCGGTTGCGCGTGGAGTGCGATCGGTCCGGCCGGCAGGATCGGCGAGCGGACGCTACCGCTTTGCCGGAGCCGTCCCGGACTAGCCGCGTTTGTCCCGACAGAGTCGCGATTCGCAACAACGGGCGAGTCGTTTTCGTGAAACTCAGGGATATCGACTGGATCGAGGCCGCCGATAATTACGTTTGTCTGCATTGCGGCCGCGAAACGCATGTGTTGCGCGAAACCATGAATGAACTCGAAGCGCGGCTCGACCCGGCGCAGTTTCTTCGCGTTCATCGGTCTACGATTGTCAATCTGGATCGCGTTCAGGAGCTGCAACCATGGTTTCGCGGCGATTACCGCATCGTTCTGCGCGACGGGACGAAGCTGACGTTAACCAAGAGCCATCGGGAGAAGCTGGAATCGCGCCTCCTGCTGGGGGTTTGACCGATGCGGTCGCGGCGAATGATAAGTCTGTCCATCCCGATAATTCTCGCCGCGAGTCTCTTCGGGCAAGCACCACCGCCCGATCCGGTCTTCGAAGTCGCGGACCTCAGACTGAACATTTCTGGTTCGGATCCTCAATCCGTCAACATTGCCGATGGCCGGGTGGCGATCCGTAACGTCGCGCTCCGCCCGCTGATCGCCGCCGCGTGGACACTGCCCGTTGCGGCGGTGAAAGGGCCGGATTGGCTCGACGACGTCCGGGTGGATCTGGTCGCCAAGGCCGAATCGCCGCAAACGAAGGAAGCCGACCTGCGAGTCATGATGCGCGCCGTGTTTCGCGAACGTATGAAGATGGTGGCGCATATCGAAGAGAGACGCGAATCCGTTTGGACTCTTACCGTGTGGAAAGGACAACCGAAGATGACAGCCGCGGAAATGCCGGCGAAAACGGAAGACGCGAAATGCGGCCCAGGTGAAAGCACGCGCGGCATCCGCATGGTCTGCACGCGCGAAACGATGATGTCGCTGGCGCGGATTCTGTCTCAGATCGGCGGCTGGGAACCCGCCGGTAAGCGTGTCGCGGACCAGACAGGACTCGCGGGCGCGTGGGATTTCTCCATCGAATGGACACCTGCCGGCCAATCCGACGAGGGAGGGCTGGATCTTTTCAGCGCGCTTCAGGCGCAGCTGGGACTCAGGCTCGAAAGCAAACAAATCCCCGTTCCGGTTCTGGTTGTCGACAGCATGGACCGCGCTCCCACCGACAACTAACGGCCTGGATGAATCTGCGCCTCTTGAATGCGAGAGAGGGACGCTCCGCCGTCGGGCGGTGGCTCTACGGACTCGCGATAAAGCCGCACCTCCCCGACGAAGAAAGTTGTGCCGGTCGGCGGGGGTTAGTCGCAGGACTTCGGTGGCGGGACATCCTGTTTGGTGGCTCTTCCAATGGCGAAATCGGGTGCCCCGCGACTGGTGAAAATCGGCGTTTGCTGGCATCCGGTGAGTTCACCCACCCGGCGGGACACCCAGTTGTTCAGAAGTACAAGGCGAATCTGGCCCCTTTCGTCCATGCCCGCGCCGCTGAGGCCCTCGAGCAAAGCCTTCGTGAAAGCGCCGTGGCCCCATTCCGGCCTCTCGAGCGCATTTTGCCTCCCCGTAGTGGCGGTAAAGACCACGGCGCCGCCCTTATCGGGGTCTGTGTCGGAGAGGTGCGAAGACAGGCTGACGATGTCGAAATAGGCCGAGAGCGCGGCATCATTCACCGCTCCGGAGTGGCAGGTGTCGAGGAAAACGACTACTCTGGCTTTTATGCTGGCAACTTCCTTGACGATCTCATCGAAGGTGAGCGCGCTGCGCAGATAGTGATCCGGATTGAAATCGTAGGGCACGAAATAATGAGCGCCCTGTGCGTCCGCGATGCCGTGTCCGGCAATGAAGACAACCACCTGATCGCCCGATTTGGCGTTTTTCGCAAGGTCTTCCAGTGCGTCTTCGATGTTGGCCTTGGTGGCAACTTTGTTGGGCAGAGTGACGGGCTTCGGGGTGCTGCCTGAGGCAGGACGTTCCGGGGTGATCAGGCCTATTTCATGGACCTCACTGTAGAACGTCGGCGCCTGCCTGTTGAGAGACTCCAGCATGCCAGTGGCGTCCCTGACAGCGGAGGGGAGCTGCTTCACGCCCGGGTTCTCGAATGTGGAGGTGCCGATTGCGAGGACCCATAGCTTTGGCCTTGTCTCCTGACCTTTCCAGGTGACTTTGATAGTATCCGGCGTGCCCCAGCCAAACTTATTCCGGGCAACCACACTGACGTTGCAGCTGGCTGACGGAATCCTGAGGGTGATCACGGGGTCTGCCGAACTCAGCCCTCCGCTTTGTGCAGGCGTGCCGACCGTATAATCTTTCTTGTCCAGAACCCGGTTGTCAACCTTTACCGCTACTTCCAGCACAGGGTCCGTGCTCGCTACGGAATAAGAAAAGGAAAGGTTCGGGTTGTTCGTCTGCACGCTGTGATCGAACTGGATCGCTACGGAAGGCTGCTGGCCGAGCGGATCGCCGCGCGAGATCGGGGCGCCCGACGTGACGGTCGGTTTGGCCGGCGCACCGGTGAGTACGGACGCCACCAGGTCGGGGTTGTAGAAGCGATTGTGGAAGCGGGACACGGGCGAGAAAACGGCACGAAAAGGGCGGCCCGATTTGGCTATGCTGTTGGTCAGGTAGCCGCCCAGGTCTTCGCCGCCGGGGCTGGCGTCGTAATAACCATCGGTGGTCCATGCGATCCAGTCGCCCTCGCCGCCGGAGACGAAGGCGCTGAGCACGAGGCGCCCGTCGGTAGTTGAAATCCAGCGGAAAGTGCCGTCCTGAAGTACGGCGAAAACGAGTTTGCCGTTGGGCGTCGCGCGGAGCTGGACAACTTTCGCGCCGAGCGTCGTGGTTCTCCAGAGAAAGGACTGCCCCTTGAAGGCGTAAACTTCGTTCAGGCTGCCGACGTAAACAATCCCGCGAACGTCATCGACTTCCCAGGAGTTGGCCTTCAGGTTCTTGTTCGCAACGGGTATCGGAAGGGGCACTCCGTTGTAGCGCAATCCGACTGTGTCGAGGCCGGGAAACGATGGCGTGCCGGTCTTGAAAGAACGGATGGGCGGGGGACCGAGACGGGTGCCGGTTTTGAGGGAGCGCTGCCGGATCGAGAAGATCATTGGCCGCTTGTCGTCGGCGTCCGGATCGTTGTTTTTAAAATAAATCTCCGAACCGTCGTTCGATACCGCGATATCGTCGTGCTCGTCAAGGTCGATCGAATCGAAATCGCTGTAAACGTCCGTCGCAACGCCTTTGTCGCCAAACAATTGCCACTCGCCCCATTTCGAGCTCCAGATGAAACGTCCGTTCTTCAGAGGGGTGATGATGCCATTCTCGGGGGCGTCTCCGTCCTCGAACTCCTGGAGTTTGCTGAGCTGGGGAACTGTCGCTCCGGCCTTCCATCTCAGGATCGCCGTTGAGCGGTCCTGGCCGGCGACGAGCACGGTCGGAACCGCGAAGCCGCTGGAATCCGGCATTGCGTAAGCGGGGCCGATGGGCGTTCCCTGCGTTTGCAGCTGGCCAAGGAAATTCAGGGTCCTGCCATCGTACAGCAGATAACCCCGGGGCTGGCTCCCGCCGGGTGTCACCGACACAACGAAATACTTGCCGTCGGGTGTAAAACGGACAGAATCGGCGGCATAGGGGAATCGACCGCTTTCCCCCTGTAGCTGCAAACCATCTGCTCCGATCAGATAAGTGCGGAAGGTGAATCCCGATGTTTTGTCGCCCGGCGGCCTGTAAAGCATGATCAGCAAATCCCTGCCATTCGCCCTCATGACATCGGCAGCTATGCCTCCGACGACTTGAAAAGCGTTGCCGGAATCGTAATTTTTCGCGCTGTTCGCGATGCCCACCGCAGAGCCTGTGGAGTAGACCAGGTAGTTGTATCCGTCTCGTCCCCGCGGGGTGAACGAGAGTGACCTGATGTCCTGGTAAAAGGCGGGGTGGGAGATCACGGAATTCTTCGCGCGATCGAACGTGAAATACGACCCGAAGCTATTCCCGTCCTTATCCTTCCTCCACGCAAAGCCGGTATGGCCGGCGTAGGCGATCTGGTCGCCTTCATGCGAGACGGCGACGGCATAAACCCGCCCCTCGAAGGGGTTATTGGCCTCGACCGGAAGATAGACGGTCTGGCTAAGATGGCCGTTTTTAAGATCCCAAAGGCGAACTGTCCGATCGTCGGAACCGGTGACTGCCAGGGTTTCGGCGTCGTCGACCGCAATGGCCCGTATGGGGCGGGAGTGGCTGCCGGGCTCGATGATGAACTGGGGCGCCTCCGGGGGAGGAGGGTTCTGCGGAACGGATGGTAAAGCCACGGTCAGAAGGCCGATGACCAGAACAGCGGGGCGGGTCGAAGTGGACATTTGACGGCTCCTTTACTGGAAGAACTTAACAATACTGGCGATCTGGGACTGCACCAGGGGTACGCCCGGAGAGGTGAGCTCGCTGTATTTTCTAAGATTCGCCACGAAATACTGCAGATTATCGGTGTCCCAGAAGCGCACCTGAGCGGCCTGATTGAGGAATACATTGACCCACGTGGAAGCGATCGTGCCAGGCACTTTGGAAAAATCGAGAACAAGGTATGGCTTCACGGGAGCCTGGCCGGTGAGAGGAGCTTTCACGGACACGATGTAAATGCCATCCGCCTGGTGGGGCACGCCGGAGCCCGCCAGCAGCCCGGTGGCGCCGTTGTAATCGTAGTTGTCCACCATCCACGCGGCTTCCGGCGTGGCTTCGGGCTTACCCTGCGCCGGGTTGGAAAGAACGGGTATTCGGGTGGCGTTCAACTGGTCTGCGCTAAGCGGTCCTTCCAGTGCGCGGAGCGGTTTGATCAGGCGCAATAGGGCATTGAAGATGGCGAGATAACGCTCGCGTTCCTCGTCTTTGGGTTTGGAACCAAATAATATATAACTATAGAGGCCGTAGCGGTCCGCTGGCTCGGTGAAGCCCTTCGGGCCGCGAACGATAAATTCAAATCCGCTGGCCGCTATCGTCTCCTCGCCTCCGCCGGCCGCTATTGCCTTGTAGCCTCCGCGGCCTCGCGTCTCCGCCGGTTTATCGCCTGTAATCTGCAACGCCACCGAGCAGGACGCTTTGGTTTCCCCGTTTCCCTTGATATCCAAATCAGCGTTCGCCTGGCCAACCGGCGCGTTTTTCAAGTCCCAGATGAAGGTGTGATCGTCTTGCCGGAGAATCGCGCCCAGTGAAGGCGACCATTGGTATTGGAGCCCGGCGGTTGGCGGGCCGTACCAGACGCTCACGGTAACCGACGAACCGGTGACGCCTGAGGGCGCAGAGGGCAGACAGAGAATATCGTTGTCTGCGGCTGCCACCATAGAAACGCCTGCCAACAGCAACATACCGGCTCGAAGCATCATCGTGCCTTTTCCTTTCGTGGCAGAAGTCGCCGGACCGCCCAATCCAAGGCAAAGACCACGGCGACGATCGCCGCAACCGGAAGCAGATCGGCGGCGGTAACGGGGTCGCTGGACTTCATTACCAGCAGAAGATAATACGCCAGCGAGAGGACTGTCGCTATCGCAATTTGCCGTTTCGGCATATAGTTTAGTCACCAGTATACCCGTTAATCGTGGGCTACAGGCGGGAATTCCCAGTGGAGGAACCACGCCCGCCGCCGTGGATCGGTTGCCTCTTTTGGCCCCGAAACCGGCAACTTACGGGCGTGTGACTCGCACCGATACCTTCGCCGCTGACCAGGACGGCGCGTCATCGCCCCGGATATAACCCTGAGTCAGGAAATCAAGGTTGACGGGTTTGTCGGTGGCATATACCACAATGAACTCCACGCCGGATTTTCTTCCGGGAGGCGGTGCCATCGTCAGAGAGCCACCGGCCTGAACGCAGGGACCTGGCGGGATGGGCTTGCCGTATTGCGAAAAATTCTTAAACTCAGTCGCCTCGCCGGCGCTGGAAAAGATGAGAATTCCGGCATAATACGCCTGGTTTCCTGTATTGCAAAGGTTGAGGGTGAATCGGGTGTCGCTGCGTATTTCGTCGGGCAGCGGTCGCGCATCGGGGGACAGAAGCTTCAGCTGTACGACTGCCGGCCCGGCGGCCGCGTCGAGTTTGCGAAACCATTCCGCCCACTCCCGGAGTAAACGCGCCACGTGGTCGGAGGCGTCGTTGTCTGAGGCGGGCACGGTCTCCGACATGATGGTGCCGTCACGGTGCTCAATGTGAATTCCGCTCGTATCGAACCGGACAACGGCGTCCGCGCCCGCCGGCGACGCCACCGATTGCGCGTCCGCAACGCTGTCCAGCGTTTTCTTCTGAATCTCGGCTACGAGGGGGTCCGGGGAGTTGAAAAAAATGTGGAACCTGAACCCCGTGAGCGGACGCCGCCGCACAACCGCGCGCGAGCTCGGCTGAATGTCCCTGACGCTGCCAGAAACCAGCTTTGCGCGAGAGGTGGTTGCCTGAACGCTGGAAACGGAAACGCCGGCCAGCGGCGGGCCGGTGAAGTCGAGTTCGGCCGGGGAGTAAATATCGAGCAGCGTACCGGCGGACAGGGTATGAATCGAGCCCGCGTCGAGCACAACGCCCTGCCCTTCGCGGTTGGCTGTAATGTAGGGTTGCGATGCCGCCATGCCCGCGCCGCCAAAAAGCAGACTGTCCGGATCGGGCGCTTCGATTTGCGGGTCCTGCGACACGTTGTATTGCCTGACTTCGGTGCGCACGCGTTCCATAACGTCGCGCCAGGTGGTCTTTGGGTTCGCGGCCTCGAGTTCCCGGAAAAGGTAATAGCTCATGGCTCCATGCCAGTTTTGGTTATCGGGGCTGTACTCCTCGGACAGCTGATTGGCGCCGGCGGCGGCGATCCGGACCGCCGCTTCAACGGGATTCGCGGGCGCGACGAGTCCGCGGGTAACGGCTTCCTGAAGCAGAGTATCGGGAGGCCTGTCCCGAGTGTCCGGGGGGATGGACCTTATGACGGCGTCGCCCCGCACCGTCGTGGCGGAGAAGCAACTATCGAGAATCGACGTCACATTTTGAGTCTTCTGCAGCAAAGCCGCAAAAAGCGTGTGGAGCTCGGCCTGTGCGATATCGAAAACCGTGCCACTCGGGTCGCGGGAGTCCTGAGGAATGATAGTGGTCTCAATGATGGACGCCGGTGGGATCTTGTAGGGAGGCGACAGACGCTGCGAACCGTGGCCCGCGAAATAGAAAAGAGCGACGTCACCGGGTTTCGATTGCGCGATCAGGTGGGAGCGGAATTTATCGATGATGTGCTGGCGAGTGGCGTCGGCGTCTTTCAGCACGATGACATCGGCATCCCGAAAACCGTATTTCGACGTGAGGATCGATTTCAGCCAATCCGCGTCTCCGGATGCCCCATTGATGTTGCTGAAGCCGCTGGCAGGGTCTGCCCACTTGTATTTGTTGATGCCCACCAGAAGGGCGCGCCGCACCGGCTCGGCTGCGCAAAGGACGTTTGGCAGACAACTGGCAGCCAGGGTTGAAAAGAGCATTGCCCGCGAAAATGTCATTGTTCGGCAGTATACAAGGTTCTCTTACTATCTTGAATGGCGTAACAGCCCAGGCGCACGTCCGGCGGCGAGATCGCCCGAATCCCCGGAACCGCCAGATCCGCGCGCTACGTCACAGGACTTGGCTCGGGCCTCGGTTGCGTCCTCGTCAAAGGTTGTCTTGGGGACTTGGCGCTAAACTGGTATTTCCTTCATGCGAAGTCTGCGCTGGCTGTTGCTGGTCGTAATTGCCGTCATTGCCGCGGGTGTTTTCCGGGTCTATCGCCTCGAACAGTCGGCCCGGAAGGCTTCGCAGCGCCCGACTCCGGCCGCAATGTCGCTCACCGATAAGGCCGATGCCGTCGATTGGGAATGGGGGCAGAGCGCTCAGGGCCGCCCACAGCTCAAACTGACTGCAAAGGAAATGCGCCAGGCTACCGACGCCAAGACGTCGCAACTCGAAAAGATCGAACTTCGCATTTACCAGAAAAACGGCAAATCCTACGACCGCGTGCGCAGTGATCATGCGGAATTCACCTCCAGCGACAACAGGCTCTACGCCCCCGGCGAGGCCGAAATCACGCTCGACGTTCCCGTCGCGGGAGACCCCAAACACGTTCTCACATCCATCAAAGCGGCAGGCATTAATTTCGACAGCCAGACCGGTAAAGCCGTCACCGACAAACACGTCGCCTTCACCTTCGAAAACGGCAACGGCGTTTGCGACGGCGCTTCTTACGACCCGCAAACCCACGAAATCCATCTGATGCACGGGGTGGTGGTGAACCTGAAGAGCAAGGACCCCAAAGGCCACCCTATGAAGGTGGAAACGGAGGAGTTGGTTTACAGCGAGACCGCTTCGACTGTGAACCTTGGGCCATGGTCGCGGTTAACGCGGGACCAGATGGTGATGGCGTCCGGTGCGACCACGGTCCACCTGAAGAACAAGAAGCTCGATTCGATCGACGCGCCGTCGGCGAAAGGCACCGATAAGCAGGAGGGCAAGGATCTGGAGTATTCCGCCGACATGGTGAAGGCCTGGTACAACGAACATGGCGAGATGGAAAGACTGGAGGCGACCGGTAATGCGCATCTGGTGTCGCATGCCAAGACCTCCGATACGACGATGACAGGCACGCTGCTGAACATGTTTTTCAACGCCACGGCGAAGGACAGCGTTCTTTCGTCGGTTCAGGCGCGCGGCAATGCGTTTCTCGAATCGAAACCGGCGACGGTTCCCGGCGTTCTCACGCCTGACACAAAGGACATTCGAGCCGATTCCGTGGACGTTTTCATGAAGCCCGATGGCAAGGAACTCGAACGTGTGAGCACGCTGTCGCCGGGAACCATGGAATTCTTGCCGAATCAGGCCGCAAAATCCCGAAGGCTAGTGAAGTCCGACCGGATGACGGTGCGCTACGGCGCGAAAAACGAGATTGAGTCGTATCACGCCGATGCGGCATCAACCGAAACGCATCCCTCGCAGCAGGAAATCGCGGCGAAAAAGAAGCCCGCCAACCAGATCGCGATGACGAGCAGCAAAACGCTGGACGCCACCTTCGACGACAAGGGCCAGTTGAAACAGATTCTCCAGACCGGCAATTTTCACTATGCCGAAGGCGTGCGGAAGGCGCAGTCCGATACCGCTGTCATGGACAACGCGAAGAACCTGATGGACCTCGACGCGCACGCCCGCATCTCCGACGACACGGGATCGACGGCGGCGAATCACATCCAGATCGATCAGGCGACGGGCGACTTCGACGCGCGTGGCAAAGTGGAAACGACGCGCCTGTCGGATCAGAAGCCCGCCCCCGCGCCCGATCCGAAGGCACCCGCTGCCGCCCAGCAGACAACCGCGCAAAAGTCCGCCGACCAGGGCGGCATGCTGGATCCCGGCGAGGCCATGCAGGGTAAAGCGGATCATGTGGTCTCGGCAAAGAGCGGTCCGCAGAGCGGTTCGCTGATCCATTACATCGGCAACGCGATCGTCTGGCAGGGTGCGAGCCGGATCATGGCCGACAATATCGATATCGACCGCAAGGCGAAGTCCCTGACCGCCGAGGGCCACGTCGTTTCGCAGTTGCAGGATGCGGCAAAGACGCTGCCGGATGGCAAGCCCGGCCCCACGTCGCCGGTCACGGTAGTACGCGCGCAAAAGCTGGTGTACAACGACACCAACCGTCTGGCGATCTATTCCGGCGACGTTTCCATGGTGCGCGCCGGCCTGACGGTCAAGTGCGCCACGCTTCAGGCGTATATGAACGACGGCAAACCGGTGGATGGCAAGACTCCGGATTCGCGAATCGACCGCGCGCTGGCCGATGGCAAGGTCGAAGTGCTTCAGGTTGCACTCGCCAGACAGAGGATCGGCACGAGCGAACACGGCGAATACTACACGGAAGAAGGAAAGATCGTCCTCACGGGTGGCCGCCCGCATGTGAAAGACTCCAAAACGGGCGATTCCACGGGGGAGAATCTGACTTACTTTACCAACGACGACAGAATTGTAATTGACGGATCTCCGAAGAAAATTGTCGAAGGCCATATCGTCCGGGGCAAGAGCTGATGCAGACGCTCGAAACCGTCGAGATTGCGAAATCTTACCGCGGGCGCCGCGTCGTCAACGACGTTTCGCTCAAAGTCGAGCGCGGCGAAATCGTCGGGTTGCTTGGTCCGAACGGGGCGGGGAAGACCACGTCGTTCTATATGGTGGTAGGCCTGATCAGCCCGGATTCCGGCAAGGTTCTGCTCGACGGGAAAGACGTTACCGACGTGCCGATGTACCAGCGGGCCAACCTGGGCGTCAGCTATCTGCCGCAGGAAGCTTCCGTTTTCCGCAAGCTGACGGTGGAAGACAATCTGATGGCGATTCTCCAGACCCGGCGCATGACCGGCCGCGAACGCCGCGAAAAGATGAACCACCTCATCGAAGATATGGGGCTGGAGACAGTTCGCCGCAGCAAGGGTTACGTGCTCTCGGGCGGCGAACGGCGGCGCGTGGAGATTGCACGGTCGCTGGCGATCGATCCGAGTTTTCTCCTGCTCGACGAACCGTTCTCGGGCATTGACCCGATTCAGGTTCTGGAGCTGCAGCGCATTATTCTCGACCTGAAAAAGTCCGGGATCGGCATTCTTGTGACCGATCACAACGTGCGCGAGACGCTGAGCGTGACCGACCGCGCTTACATCATTAACGAGGGAAAGATCTTCCGCAGCGGAAGCCCGGACGACCTGGCCGGCGATCTGGAAGTGAAGCGCGTCTACCTGGGAGAAAGTTTCCAGTTGCCATTGGGTTACGGAGCCTAATGGCGAGAACACCAAGTCTGTTCGTATCGCACGGCGCGCCGAGCCTGGCGCTGGAAGACGGACTTTCGCGCGATTTTCTCTTGTCTCTCGGGCAAAGGCTTGGCAAGCCTCGCGCGATTGTCTGCGTTTCGGCGCATTGGGAAACCCCAGCCGTAAATGTCGGCCTGGCCGCGCATCCGGAGACGATTCACGATTTTTACGGCTTTCCGCCGGAGCTTTACCAGCTCCGCTATCCGGCGGCGGGCGATCCTGCGCTGGGCCGTCGCGTCCTGCAACTCCTCTCGGGCGCGGGTCTACCGGCAGTGGGCGACGAGACCCGAGGGTTTGACCATGGCGTCTGGTCGCCGTTGATATTGATTTATCCCGACGCGGATGTTCCCGTTGTCGAGATCTCGGTGCAGACCCGTCTGGATGCCGCTCATCACATCAAGGTCGGCCGGGCGCTGGCGCCGCTGCGCGAGGAAGGCGTATTGATCATGGGCAGCGGATCGACGACCCACAATCTTCGCGAAATCGGACGGACGGGACCCGATGGCGGTCCATCGGAGTACTACGCCGCTTTCGAGAAGTGGGTTTGCGACGCCGTGACCCAAGGCCGGACGGAAGACTTGACGGACTTCGAACGCCTCGCCCCGCACGCGCGGCGAAACCATCCGACGCCCGAGCATTTTCTTCCGCTGTTCGCGCCACTGGGCGCAGCCGGGGATGGCGCGAAGGGCGAAGTGCTCAACCGGCACTTCGAATTCGGGACGCTGTCGATGGCTGCGTTTCTTTGGGCGTGAACCGGAGTGTCCGCACGCGTTGACAATTCCTGCCCGGACAAACGAATATGTTGATACGTTGCGGGATGAAGAATCACTCCGATCATGACCGCACTATGGGAAAAGGAGATCGAAAATGCCTGTTGGAAAGCACGTCCGCTGGATCCCTCTCCGGCGTGGCGGAGTTCGGGCATTCGTATTAGTAGCCGGAGTTCTGGGAACCGCGGCGCCGGGCCGGGCGCAGTTCCCATCCGACGCGGTGCCGACTTGCGCAGTATCGTCGTCGACCTTCAACGGATGGTTCCAATCCGGGGCGGCTGCTCTCGGCGGCCTGGTCATGCCGGTCAACAGCGTCGCGTTCGATCCGGCGAGGGGCAATTGCTCGTTCTTTCATTGGGCCGAGCGGATGTTCCTGTGGGTGACATCGCCGATTCCTTCCGGAGGCTCCCCGTTTGGCAGCGGCGCCGGCGTCAATCCGATCGTCTTCGATTCTGCCACTTTCTACGACGTCTCACCGCCCGACGCGAGCGGCAACCGAACGCTGGTTCCGCATCCGCTCACCCCGGTCACCTTCCGGTTCGCCGAGCCGCGAGCCAGGAAGGCTGGCCCGCACGGCTTGCCGATCTTCAAGAGCAAGAGTGGACAAACGCTCGAACTAGACACGCCGCGGAAGGGCCCGTCCGGTAAGCCCCTGATTACCGACGCATCGGGCAAGCCGGTCGGGATTGCGCGGGTGCGCATCGCCAGTGGCGGCAAGAAGGCGACCCTGTTCGACGCTCGCGGCAAGGTCATCGCTCTCCTCCCGAAGGCGTCGGCCTCCGCAAACGCCGGGCACTTTCCCCGTGTGATGGCGCTGAATACGATATGCAATCTCGGAGCGGACTGCGGCGGGCCGGTGGGTCCGATACAGGGCGTTATCGACGTAGCCACCGGCAGTATCATCGAAACCGATACCGACCAGGCCCAGGAAGGGCCCGGTATCTACCCGGTGCTGATGACACAGAACGGCTCGTTAGTCTACTACTCCATTATGGTGAACGATGTGTTCGTTAACCTCCTTGCCGGAACCAAAGCCCACGCCATTACGCCGGCGCCGACGCGGTTTCCGACTACGCAAACCGAATTGAACTCGATCACCGCGTTCGCGACGACGCAGGGACAGGTTCTATCCGATGCCACCGCCCTGGCCATCGAGTTGAAAGCAGCCTGGGTCGACGCCTCCACCCTCCCGTCGGGCACAATCGGGAGTTACATCACGGCGCAGGCGATGGTGCCGACCTACAACATGTCCGCCAACAAATGGACGCCGACCGGGAAAACGCAGCAGAAGACGCTGGCGCTCGTGGGACTGCACGTGGTCGGCAGCGTGGCGGGACATCCCGAGATGATTTTTGCAACCTTCGAGCACTTCGGCAATGCGCCAAACGCGGCATATAGCTATGTCTCCACGCGAACGGGCGCCAACGGCAAGAACCTGACAATCTCGGTACCTCAGGATTCAGGCGGGCCATGGCTTCTTGCCGCGGCCGGGGCGAGCGGCCCCCTTTCCGGACCCTGTATTTTGGTGGAGATTCCCGGGCTGCAAAACCCCTGGAACTGTCCGAACATGGTCGAAAACAGCGGCATTATCACCGCTTACGGCGCGTTGCCAATTTCGGCGAGCAACACGCTCCGGCTGAAGCCGTTCGGAGCCGCGTCGAATACGACTCCCAACAACAACGTCGCCTCGCCCGCCGCTTCCAATTCCGAAGTCATTTCTGTCAACAGCAGCCTGCATAACCTGATGACGGCCGCCGGCGCTGGCGCCGACCCGCGCAATAACTACTACATGATCGGAGCTGAGTGGGCTCCGAGCGGCGAAGTGCCCGGCTCAAGTACCGGCCTCCCGGCCAATTTCTACCCGGGCTTTACCGTTAATCCCAATGTCGTCGGTACAAGCCAGCTGTTCAACACCACGATGGAAACCTACGATCAGGGTCCGGGAACCGTCCTTTACCAGGGTCAAAACACCGGGGAAACTTGTTTCGACTGCCACGGTGGGAGCCTTGCTATGTCCAGTTTGAGCCACATCTTCAGCCATATTAATGTGACTAAGGTTCCGCAGTAGCGACGACGTCTGCGATTCCGCGAGGTTGGATCTCGCGCATTATTTCCGTTAGTGTGGAACGGATTGCCCGATTTGGCGGTGGTGATTTTCCATCATTCTGCCGATAGAATGGCTGATCAGCCCATCCTCGATGGCGGGCTGAAAGTGGCGGCCTGTGAGCTTCTTCTCCGCTCCAGCCAGGTGAATGCCTGCGATTCGAAAGACGAAGTTGAGGCGACGTCGCAGGGGTAATCGTTAACGCTGTAGCGGCGTCGCGTTGGTCGGTTTTGTTTTTCTCTATCGAAAGTAAAGGCATACACGGACCGCTTCCANNCACCGCCTCAACCAGTCGAAAAAAGCCGACCTGGAGTACAAGAAGAAGCACCATCTGATCAATGTCCCGCGCACAGCGGCATGAAATCCGTTGTCGGGCAGGCGGTTTCGCCTGCCGCTTTCCGCTCAGGTCAGGATTCAGAACCACTTGCCTCTATGCCATATCCTCATCGGTGTCTTTATACCGGTGGATCTCTGTGCATCGGTGGCCGCCCTTGCCCCGTCCCCGGCGCCATGCCGATTCAAGTATCATGTACCTGATGAGAAAGCCAGGTTTCGCATTCGCCGCATTTGCGTCCATCGCCGGCATACTGTGTCTGCTGCCTCTGGTCGCGCAACCTCCGCAGGGTCCGGGAGGTGCGTCCGGTCGCGGAGGCCGCGGAGGCAGCGGCCGTGGCGGGGCGCCCGCCATCCAACTCACGCCGGAGCAGAAGGCCGCATATCAATCGAAAATTGACGAACTCGATTCCATCGTCAAAGGTCTGCGCGCGGCGAAGACGAACGTCGACCTTATCGCCGATGTCGATATCTTTGATAAGGCCGGCAAATGGCTGCTCGAATTTCCGCAGGATTTCGCCAATGCCCAAGCCGTGACGACCTACCTTACCGTCCTCGATCAGGGCATCGAGCGTGGCCACCAGTTGCAGAAGGGGCAATCGCCATGGCTGACGGAGAAAGGCCGAAAGGTGCTCGGTTACTACTCCGATCTCGATGGTTCCGTGCAGCCGATGGGTGTCACTGTCCCCGACGGTTACGACGGCCCGAAGCCCGACCGTCTTTACGTCTGGCTGCACGGCCGCAGCAACGGCATGTCGGAGGCGAGTTTCATCAACGGCTTTAAGAACGCTCCCCAGTTCCCGAGCACTGCTTACACGGCGGATGTGGGGCAACTGACTCTCGATTGCTACGGCCGGGGCAACAATGCGAATCATCAGGCCGGAGAGGTTGATATCTTCGAAGGGATCGCGGCGATGGAGCGCAGGTTCAAAGTGGACCCCGAGCGCATCCTGCTTCGCGGATTCTCGCTGGGCGGCGCGGCGGCGTGGCACATCGCGCTGCAATATCCGGATCGATGGGCCGCCGCTGAAATCGGCGCTGGCACGTATCCCGGCCGGCTCGTGTACGCCGCCACGCCCTTTCCGCCCTATCAGGATGGTCCGCTGCACATCTACGAGAACATCATCGATTGGGCGCTCAACGCCTCTAATCTGCCGCTGGCCGGACACGATGGAGACGCGGATAATCAGGTCGCGACCGTTGGCGCTCCGCGCGGCAGCGCGCCCACGCCAAACCGTGGACAGCTCGAATCGTCCCTGCGCGTGCGGGCACAGCTTGAGAAGGAAGGGCTTCCCTCGGTGAACACGCCGACAGAAGGGATGGAGAGCAACTGGACCGTACCCGGCACGCGCGATATCTTCATGATTTCCACCGGCACGCAGCACGGCGTCAATCGCCAGGTCAAGACCCGTCTGGATGCGTTCCTGAAACAGTATGGCGACGCGGGCCGGCAGGTCCCCGACCACATCCGCTTTGTGACTTACACGACGCGTTACGACAACTGCTTCTGGGTTTCACTCGATGGACTCGAGCACCACTATCAACGGGCGGAAGTAGATGCGCAGCGCAGTAACGGCGGCAAGGATTACCAGATTACGACGAAGAACCTGACGCGCATCACCCTTCGCGAGTTGCCGAAAGGCGCCGCGATCAGCATCAAGATAGACGGCCAGACCACACAGGTTCAGGTTAAGGGAGACCTCACGCAAGTTACTCTCGAGAAGACCGGCACGGCATGGAAGCCGTTGAAGCCGGGCGCGTCGACCGGTCTGCACAAGACCCACGGGTTGCAGGGGCCGATCGACGACGCGTTTCTCGATCCATTTCTGCTCGTCCGACCGACAGGTACGCCTTGGAACGATGCGGCGAACAGAGACGCGCTGCGAATTCTCGGTCACTTCGACCACATGTGGGCCATGGACTACCGCGCGCATCCTCGCATCAAAGACGACAAAGACGTCACCGACGCCGATTTCGCGCAATATAACGTCGTTCTGTTCGGCGATCCCGGCAGCAACAAATGGATCGCGAAGATGCTGGGCAGGCTCCCGCTGAAGTGGACGAAGGAGGCCATCACGGTCGGCGGGAACAGCTTCCCGGCCGCCGAAAATCTGCCGGTGCTGGGATATCCCGGCCCGCTGCACCCCGCGCATTACGTGGTGCTGAATACCGGGCTGACCATTTCGGACGGCGATTACAACGGCGACTACGCGATGCCGCGGTTCGGCGACATGGCAATTCTGAAGATCAAGGAAGTGCCCGAACCGCCGGAGATCGTCTGGGGCGGTCTGTTCGACGAATCGTGGCAACTGCCGAAGGGGAAGTGAAGGGTCACGCGGAAAGCATCGCGGCGGAATCGTTGTCGAGGTAGAGACTGGCCCGCGCGCGTGTGCGAAGGATCGACGCGGGGCAACGCTCGGAGACCGGACCCTCCAGCGCAAGTGCAACTGCAACGGCTTTGGCCGGTCCAGGTACCATCACAAACACCTGGCGTGCGTCCATCAATACGGGAACGGTCAGCGTGTACGCCTGCTTCGGCACGTCGTCGAGTGTTGCAAATGCGCCATCGTGCACCTGCTGGACACGGCAGGCTTCGTCCAGATCCACGATGCGCACGTCCTCCAGGTCTTCAAAATCGCAGGGCGGGTCGTTGAACGCAAGATGCCCGTTTTCGCCGATGCCCAGCAGAGCGATATCTAAGCCATCTTCGGGAAGCAGCGCAACGTAGCGCGCGCATTCGGCCCGAGGGTTTTTGGCCTCACCGCAAATCTGATGGAAAGCGGCCGGCTGCACATGATCGAAGACGTGCTCGCGCAGATAACGGCGAAACGAATAAGGTGAGTCCGGGGTTGCGCCCGCGTATTCGTCCATGTGGTAAGCGGTCACCCGATCCCACGCGATGCCGGATTCGGCGATTAGCCCGGCCAGCGTTTCGTTCTGTGAAGGCGCGGCGGCGAAAGCGACGGTGACGCGACCAGTGGCCGCAATTCTCCCGCGCATGGCGGCCGCAATGGCACTGCTCGCGGCCAGGCCAAGCGCCGCGCGATTATCTGCGATATGAATATCCATCCCAATTCGATTATGACCCGAGCCCCCGACTATTCCGGTCGTTCTCGTCGTCTTCGACCAAGTCGAACACGCTGCCTTGCGGTTCGGGGAGCACGTAGATTCCCGACCGCCTGAAATGATTCTAATAATACATTTTCATTCTGAACGTTTTGTCGCATATTCATGGTAAAGGGCGCGATCCAGTCCGCCCTTCACTTATCCGTGGCCCGGTGTACATTCCGAAACCGGATGGTCGGAAACGGCGACTGGGCGTCGCGGCACTGGAGGACAAGGTTGTTCAACAGGCCGTGGTCACTATCCTGAATCAGATTTATGAGCAGGAGTTTCGGAGCTTCTCGTATGGTTTCCACCGGGGCGCAGTAAGCATCAAGCACTGGATGCGTTGTACGTCGCGATCACGCGGAAGAAGGTGAACTGGATGCCGGACTGGGACATCCGGAGCTTTTTCGATAATCTGTCACACGAATGGCTCCTGAAGTTCGTCCGGCATCGCGTTGCCGACCGGCGCATTCCCGGACTGGTCCAGAAATGGCTGAAGGCCGGAGTGAGGCGAATAGAAGAGCCTTCGGATATGCGATCGTAGTCACCGAAATGGATCAAATTCCGGTCTTTCCAGGGTTCTACATCGTTGACGCCTCCGATACCGTGCCAACCGGCATCAACGACAACGGAGTAATTACAGGTGACGATGTCTAGCCAGCACGCGACCGTAAGCGAGTCGTTGATACCCGTGGGAACGGTTGAGATGACGGCGCCGCTCGAGGAGAAACGGAGGAAATCTAAAAGTGGCGCTTTGAGTCTACTGAACGTATGCGCCGTCGCCGAACCACGAAACCGCACAATCCGGCGAACAGCAAACCGAGGAAGCGCGGCTCAGGCGTAGTGACGGGAACATAACCCGATTCCTCGAAGCCGTAGCTCTGACCGTCGGCACCGATATACGTGCCGACTATCGTGCCCGGATCGTTAATCGCGTTAATCTGAACTCCCGTTGCTCCGGGGATAGTGAGCTGAGCAATGTTATTTCGAAAATAGACGTCGTCACCACCGACGATTGTGCCGTCATCGTTGAAGCCTGTGGGAGTGAACGGCAGCTGTCCGAGATTCTCGATCGTGAAACCGTCCTTCTCTGCGAAGATTTGGCCGTTGCTGTTCTTGCCGAGGATTTGGCCGAGATTGTTGATCGCCAGCGGAGTGAAGGGCAGAGGAATGAAAGCACCGTTGACAAACAGAAACCCTCCGCTTGGGCCGAAATTATTCAGGTAGCTGCCAATTATTTCGCCGCTGTCGTTGATACCCGTGAAATAAGTATTGCCGTTGCCGATGGGCTTCACTCTTCGGCATTCCAGGCACCCGGGCATTTTACCGGGTCCGGAACCGGACTCCCGGCGTCGCAGTGCCAGAGCCACCGTCTCTTTCACCTGTGCCGACGCACCCACGCCGGTTATTTTTCTGAAACGTTTCGCGGCCGAGCCGCACTGAACAGGTGCATCGTCGGAAAAACACGGTGGCGCCCGGCGCACCCAAGATGTAAAGTGAGTCTCGTACCGCGCCGCCCGCAATTGCTGAAAGGAAACAACTATGCCAATCGAAACCCGGAAACCGTTTGCGGATCTCTTTTCGCGCCGCGACTTCCTCGCCGGAGCCAGCGCTTTTACCGCCCTCGGAATGGCATTCTGGAGCGGAGGCTGCGAGGCCTGTCTGACGCAGATCCAGAATCGCCCGACCCGGCGCAACATTGCCGCCCTCAGCCCCACCGACCCGATCGTCACCGCCTACCGGGCCGCCGTGGCTGCCATGAAGGCCTTACCCGCGAGCAATCCAATCAGCTGGGTGGCACAGGCAAACATTCATAACAACAGCTGTCCGCACGGTTGCTGGTTCTTCCTGCCATGGCATCGCGCGTACCTTGTTTACTTCGAGCGAATCTGCCGCAAGGTGACCGGGGACAGCAACTTTGCGCTGCCCTACTGGAACTGGACAAGCAGCCCTTCGATTCCGGCTCCCTTCTGGGGCGACTCCAGTAATGCGCTCTTCGATGGCACCAGAGGGGTTACGGCATCCGACACGGCCGACCCTACCTGGGTTGGTCCGGCTGCCATAGAAAGCATCCTCGGCAATCCAAGCTTCACTCTGTTTGCCAGCGACAAGCCGCCGGGAGGACTTCCTACTCATATGGGGAGCGGCTTTGGCAGTCTGGAAGGCAATCCCCATAACAACATTCATGGCTGGATCGGAGGTGACATGGGCAACTTCATGTCCCCGCTCGATCCGATTTTCTGGATGCACCACAACATGCTCGATTGCCTCTGGGTCGATTGGAACATCAACCTGGGCAACTCCAATACCAGCGATGCCAGCTGGAGCGGATACAACATCCCCGATTTTGTGGATGAAAACGGGAATCCGGTCACGGTCCCGGTAATCGACACGGTCCTTTTCCCGCTGTTCACCTATCAATTCGAGCCGTGCTCGCCGAACGAACCGATCACGAACAAACTGACCGGTGCGCGGCTCCAGCAATTCCTGAAAGCGGGCGCACCTTCGACGCTCACGTTTGGCGAACAACACGAAGCGGGAAGGGCCGTCTCGGCGCCGGCGGGGCAGGCGGTCTCAGTGCCGATTCCGGGGGGCAGCGGAGCGTTCCAAAATGCGTTGGGCGCGGATAAACGAAACCGCCTTGTGCTGACGCTCGAAGGAGTTGACATCCCGACCCCTTCCGAATTCTTCGTGCGCGTATTTCTGGGAAAGACCGACGCCAACGCAGGCACGCCGATCGACGATCCGCATTATGCCGGAAGCTTCGGCGTGTTTTCCGATCCCAAAGCGATGGCCGCAATGGCGGGTGACCACAGAGGGCGCTATTTGGTAGACATTACCGAAGCGGCTCAGCGGCTGAACAAAGCCGGGAGTCTGTCGCCGGACCGCATGGACCTGACGCTGGTTGCGGTGCCCTATGCTCATCGCCAGCCGAAGGATCAGGCTCTGACGATCCAGCGCGTGGCGCTCGCGACTGCCCGGTTCTGAGCGGTACCCGCGCAAGTTTGCGCCTCCGGATTCGCTCAATTGGCGCTTCCGTCGATGTCTGCGGCCGCGTCCGGCGGCTCTTGCGCTTCAGGCCGGAACCCGCGTCGGACCGCTGGCGTCCTATAGTCTATGCGGACTTTCGCCAGAATCGCAGTAGCTGTCTTCCTGAGTTTGCCGCTCATGGCGGATACGGCGTCATTCACGCTGACCGAAGATCACCGGACGGAGTCGGTGGCCATCCCTGCGGACGATCTGGCCGCGGCGCGACCGATCCTGGAGGTGGAGGTCACGGGACTATCCAATCCCGCGCTGGTGCCCGTCGGCCTCGCCGTCTTCATCGTGACGGGCGACCGCAAAGTTTCCGTCGGGAATTTCGCTTTTTTCCCGGCCGACAACAAAGGCAAGTTCCTTCTGAACAGCCAGGCGGCCTTCACCCGGCTCGGTCGCGCCGGCAACGCGAGCCTGGTTTTCGAACTGCGAAAGCTGCGGTCTTCGGCGGATTGGAAGCCCGTGCGTGTAACCATCGCGCCGCCACGGTGGCGAACGGAATAACGGTATCGGCTCCGTGGGGCTTGGACATCTAATCAGGTTCACAGGGCCTGGCCCCCGCGCATTTCCGGTAGGGGGGCCAGTTTGGTCCGCGCATACGATCACTTCTACGGATCGCCGACATATCCGGCCAATCTGATGCCCGCTTCACATCTAACCTCCTCAGCGTGAACGACTTAGGCGCGCGTGCACAGATTGGAACCGGATATGTCATTTTAAGCCGGCCAAACTGCCTGATTCCAAAGCCACTTACGCTTACTTCTCACGCCGGCAGATTTGGGCCGGTTTAAAACGGCGATACGTCCAATGACTGGCCATTGCCAATCGCCCGCGGTGTGGCGCTGGGCGACGTGTTTCCCGGCAAGGGAGATCGGCCATGGACCAGGCGGTGGGCCGCACGGGATACTGTAATTATGGTGAAGTCCGTAGAAGGGATCTACCGCGACGGAAAAGTCGAACTAATCGAACCTCTTATTGAGGCTGAGGGTTCAACTGTGATCGTGACCTGGGTACATCCGCCGGCGGCGGTGAACCTTGGCGACAGAGGTATAGACGAGCACCAGGCCGCCGATCTGCGCCATCGCCTGGCCGCGTTCGCAGAGGATTGGGATCGACCCGAAATGGCTATCTACGATGACCTGCCGTCGCGGTGAAATCGTTCTGGTGCTGTTTCCGGACTCCAATCTGCGAACGTCGAAGCGGCGGCCGGCGTTGATGTCCAGGCCGATGGTTTGGGCGCAGACCTGCCACAGACGCTGGTGGCGATGATCACCAGCAACATGGCGTGCCGGACACCCTGGCCGTGTGACCGTCCGCCTCGGCGGCCAAGCCGCTGAGGGATAGGGTCTAATGATGGACTCGGTAGTCATGACCGATAATCTGGCGACGATTCGCCACTCTGAGATTGATCGGGTCATCGGGACTCTTGGCGCAATGACAGAAGTCGACGCCGCACTCCGGACGACACTGGCATTGTAACTTCCGAACTCTGACGATGACGGCTAGTGACCAGGAAAATCCGCGGAACGCCGACTATTCATCCGGGTGGTTGGTAAACGCTGCGCCGTTAATCGTGGGCTATCGATTCATTTTCAGTGAAGTCCAATGATCCCTATAGGTTTTGAGATGGATCACGAATCCCGTGTTGCCAAACAGCTAGGCTAGTGACATTTGGCGCACATTCGGCTGTTTGATCGCTCCTGAAACGGCACACCGCCTGCATCATCGTGCGCGGTTAACACTTCGCGCCCAAACTCCGTCTCATCCACGAAGGAGATTTTACGATGCGAAGTTTACTTACTATGTTTTTCGCGGCCGGTCTTGCGACAGTTCCCGCCTTTGCGGGCGCTCTGACCCTTCAAGCCGACGACCCGTCGACAAATCGCGAGGCGATGGCGAAGAACGCCGTCGTTACCGCTCACATCACGGCGTGCCATTCGCCCGAAAAGACGGTGGTCACGGCGACCGCCGAGGGAATCGTCAATGGCAAACACCAGACGATTTCGCTGAAAGTCATCCGCCTTTCCGAACCGGGTTCCTTTGCCGTCGCTCGGGAGTGGCCGCACGGGGGCATCTGGACCGTGAAGATGATTGCTACCAACCCGGATTACAAAGACTACGCGACGAGCATCGTGGTCCCCGTTGGCGGGCACGCCGCGAACCGCGCATCCGCCAAGGTTTTCTACCACGCGGCATCGGCGGACGAAGTGGATTCGGTCCTTAAGCAAGTTACGCTTGAGTAAAAGGACGTGCTACTGACTCACGAGTCCCGAAGTTTGCATATTGCCGGAACCAACGAAGCCGCGCTGGTTCGGGCGGCACAGGCGGGCGACCGCGCGGCGTTCGGGACGCTGTACACGCAGTTCTCCCGCATGATCCACGGCATCCTGCTTGCGCACGTCCCTTATGCGGATGCCGAGGATCTGCTGCAGGACGTCTTCGTGCGTGCCATGGAACAACTGCGAAGCTTGCGTGAACCGGAGGCGTTCGGTGGCTGGCTGGCGTCGATCGCGCGTCGGGCGGCGTTCGATCACCACCGTGGTGCTCGTCCTGTCGCGGACCTGCCTGACGGGATTCCGGGCGGACAGAGACCGGACGGCGAAGCATTCGAAGTGCTCGCCATCATCCGAGGCCTTCCCGAAAGTTATCGCGAAACCCTGGTATTTCGGCTGGTGGAGGGGATGACAGGCCCGGAGATTGCGGCGCGGACCGGCATCACACAGGGCTCGGTGCGGGTGAATCTATGCCGCGGAATGAAACTCCTCCGGGAGCAACTGGAGGCCAAACGATGAATGAAGATTATCTTTGGGATCACACGGGAGAACCGGATCCGGAAACGGTACGGCTCGAACATCTGCTGGGTCCGCTGAAATACCAGGGTGCGACGAGACGGCGGCCCAGATCGCTTGCCGTGTGGTGGTTAGCCGCGGCAGCGGCTCTGGTGGGAGGCGTGTTCGCCATGCCGCTTCTATGGCGCGGCCCGCTTACAAACTGGCAATTGCAGGACGGAGTCCGGATGCGCGCCGGACAGACGATTGAAACCGGTGCCGCGAACGAGGTGAAGATACAGTCGAGTGAAACGGGGGAGGTGATGATCGATCCGGGTTCCCGGTTCCGACTGGTTGCGGCGAACGGCCGGGAGCAGCGCTTCGATCTTCAACGAGGCACGATCCACGCGTTTATCTGGGCGCCTCCGGGACGCTTCGTTGTAGACACGCCGTCTTCGAAGACAATCGACCTCGGTTGCCGCTACGCACTACAGGTTTCAAAAGACGGAAACGGCTTGCTCACGGTAGAGATTGGCTGGGTGGCGTTCGAGCGTAACAACGTGGAATCGTTCATACCAGCCGGCGCGGCGTGTGTGACCAGGCCGGGCAAGGGGCCGGGGACTCCTTATTTCAGCGATGCCCCCGAAGTGCTGACGAACGCTCTGGCGCGGTTCGATACATCGGCGGATGCGATCGCGCTCGATACCGTGATCGCCTCAGCCCGTGACCGCGACGCTCTCTCCTTGTGGCATCTGATGAGCCGGACACATGGCGATGCGCGCGCGAGGGTGTTCGACCGTTTCGCGTCGCTTGTGAGTCTGCCCCCCGAGGTTACGCGGGACGCTGTTCTGCGGGGCGACGGCAAGGCGATGGATGCCGCATGGGACGCTCTGGGACTCGGGAACACCGATTGGTGGCGAGAGTGGAGGAAGCCATGGTAATCCGTTTGCGATGGTTTGTCAGAAGGCTGGCCGCCGCCGCCGTGGGCGGATACGTGTTTTTTGGCTGTGCATATCTGCCGGGAATCCGGGCTCAATCTCCGCAGGGTGTTCCGACGGCCTCGTTCGAGGTTGCGTCCATCAAACCACAGCCGTGGACAAACGAGGGTGGCGTCGACGTGTATGTGCGCGGTAACACGCTGTACGCCGAGCACGCCGATCTGTACCTTCTTGTCGAATTCGCGTACGGTCTGCCGCCGGAAAGCCATCGGGTCTCGGGCGGTCCGGCGTGGGCGATGCACGGGCTTCTTTCGAATGTTTCCGGTGAGAATGAAACTCTTTTTCGGGTGATTGCAAAAGCGCCGGATGGTCCGCCGCCTTCGCGCGATGGGTTCCGGCTCGCGCTCCAATCGCTGCTGATGGACCGGTTTCGGCTACAGGTTCACCACGAGCAGAAGAATCTGCCGGTTTATAGCCTGGTGGAAGCGCGGAAAGGGGCGAAGCTGGTCGAGAACCATTCCGACGTCAGTGAAGCGTGGTCGATGGCAGATGGTCCACCATTCCGAATGCGGGCAGTTCACGCGCCGGTGTCACGGCTGGTGGAGGAACTCGCGAGTTACAATCACGGAGTTGGACGTCCTGTGATCGATAAGACGCAGCTCCCGGGGTTTTACGATTTTCAGATCTCGTGGGCCCCGAACGATCTCGCCGGCGGAGAGCTGGGACCATCCGCTTTCACTGCGGTCGGGGAGTTGGGGTTGACGTTGGAATCGACGACAGCGCCTTTCGACATGATCGTTATCGACCACGCAGAGAAACCGTCCGCGAACTAGCTCAGACTGCAGTACGTAGCCGGGTAACGCGATCGAAGAGGCGATCAACGCGATCCGGCGATTCACAGCGCACAAGGCAGGAAACATCATGCCGACGTCGCACGTCGGGCGATTCGGCCATGGCTCCCGCAAAGTCGGAAAGGGGCGGATGATCCAGACCGCCCCTTTGGCACGGCACGAGAAGGATTACAGGCCGCACTCCGGCTCAATTCCGAGATTGTCGTTAACGGCTCGACTCAGCCTCTGCTTGCATCCGAGGTATCGTTCTGTCGTCTGAATCGAGAGGTGTCCGAGCAGGAATTGAATTTGGTCGAGTTCTCCACTGGCTAGATGGCATAAGCGAGCGCACGTCCTCCGTAGGTCATGCGGCGCGAGCTTCTCGATTCCCGCGCGGCTGGCCGCCTCCTTTACTACCTCCCACAGCACCTTCGGCGTCATGCCTTCGCCCCACACGCTGCCAGCCTTGTTGATCGAGCGGAACACTGTGCCTTTGGTTATTCTGGCAGCAGTGCTCCAGACGTCGACCGCAGCCTTGACCCATTGCGGAACCGGAACCGTCCGGACGTGTCCCGCCTTGCCCTTCAGGTCCGCGATCACCCAATGCTCCTCGCGAACCTGGATGGAATCCATCGCCAAAGACAGAAGTTCGCCACGCCGAAGACCGCAACCGATGAGCATCGCCAGAATGGCGTGGTTCCGTTTTCCGCGTAGCGTGGAGGTGTCCGACCGTTCCAGCACGAGTTTGCTTTGGGCGGCGGTGAGCCAGTTGCCCACGCGGACGCCAAGGCGCCGGACTCCTTTGACTCGCCGTATTCCCGCCCCGAGCTCTGGGCTCAGCAATCCCGAGTCGCACGCTTCGTAGGCTACGCGGCGTACGGCCGCCAGGCGCAGGTTGATGGTATTCGGAGCGTAGCCCTTCTGTTCCAGGTAAATCCGGTATCTCAGGACCACGATGCGATTGAAGGCCAGGCGCGGCTCGGAGCAATACCACTCAACGAAGTCGTTGATGGCATGGTCGTACGTTCGTTGCCCGCTCACAGATGTGAGCGTATTGAGGACAGCGGATTTGGCTTGTTCGAGATCCGGCAATGCCAGGACCCGCTTCGGCGTTCTCTTCTTTCGGGATTTCGACATGACCGACGGCTCCTTCGACCGTCGCCCTTGTTATGCGCCGCGAACGCGTAAAATGAAAAGAGGAGACGGTCATGGACGTAACGCTGCCGGCGGATTTGACAAAACAGGTCGAGCACGAACTCGCAAACGGCCACTATCGGAGCCGCGACGAACTGATCGAACAAGCGGTCCGGCACTTCTTCGACGAGCGTCAGCGTGGCCAGCAGCGGCTCGCTGCGCTCCGCAGAATCGGCCAGGCAGTTGATCAAGCGGGCTTGTATGAGCGAGTGCTGATCCCCAGTCAGGAATGACGGGCACACCGCTCGTTGTTCTGGACGCCTGCGTCCTCGCCACCTTCTCGTTATGCGATACACTCCTGCGCCTTGCGGAACTGCCCCGGCTCTTTGAGCCGAAGTGGTCGGAGGAGATCATTCGAGAGACTACCCGTACGTTGGAATTGAAACTTGGGTGGCCCAACTCTCTCACAGCTCAGCTTGAGAAGGAGCTGCACGCCCACTTCAGCGAGGCCTGGATTAGCGGTTACGAGTCGCTGATTCCGAGAATGACAAACGATGAAAAGGATCGTCACGTCGCAGCGGCCGCAGTGCATGGAGAAGCGGCGATCATTGTGACGCTCAATCTTCGCCACTTCAAACCAGAGCACCTGGCGCCGTGGGGCGTCCTCGCGCAACATCCACAATCATTCCTGAGCGAACTTTTCCGGCAGGATCAAGCGCTGGTGATAGCGAAACTCGACCACCAGGCCGCCGACCGCGGCCGGAGCTTGAGTCAACTCCTGGATATTCTGAAAGGCACGGTACCCGACTTCGTTGCCCTCGTTTCGGCCGCAATCTCAAGATAGTAGAGCCGATTCATTGCAGGGTGGCGGATAACTCCCCGAAAGTCGCGCCGCGTTTACCGATGCAAACGGCTTCCGGTCATCGGTCCGGGGCGGCAGGCCGCAGTCAAGTTGACGTAAAACGCGCAAACCGGTGAAGCGAACGGCTCATTGTCCAGAAGTCCCGATCTGGGAAGCGCCGGATAGTGCTCGGGTGAACTATTCGCCACTCGGAAACTGCTCCGGTTCCGGCGCAACGGGCCCTCCTCCCCGGGGGACTGCGACCGGAAAGTGGTTCCGGAAGCGCAGCCGAATTCAACTACAGGCTTAGGCTAACGGGCAGGCCACGGGAACCTCGCCGGAACCGCGGACATGTGCTCAAATGCAGACCGGGAGTTGGCGCACCAAAGCGGCAGTCACCGGGAAGTTCCGTGAAGCAGACTGGCCAGGCTGTCGCTCTGAGCGCTCCAGCCGGTCACTCCCGCCGAAGATGGCGATGGCCTTCGAGCCCACCCGCGGCCTCGACTGGCTGCGGTCCGTCAGCCACCCGGTGATCGTCGTAATCCCGACCTGCCCAATGACCACGGTCGCACACCGCTGAAAGCTGTAGGGCCGATCCAACCCGGTGCCTCTTGCCGATTGGCCGGATCACCCATTCACAAGAACGTGAAGGCTTTATTCATCTTATTTTCAATGCTTTACAAAATCTGGCCCCGTTTTCCCTCCTCGCCCGCTGCTAGATTCGGGGCATGCAAGACCCTGACATAGATCCCCTCGACGACCCAGACGACCTCGATGTCACCCCGCGCGAGTTGGCCAACGAGCAACTCTCCGAGGCCGTGGATGTCGCCATTACGGCGATCCGCGAACAACTCACTCACTCCGGCGAAACGAAATGGTCCGTCGCCGACCTCATCCGTCTCCTGGAGGTTCGCAAAGAGCTCGATGGCAACCAGCCCACAATCGTGAGGGCTTTCTG
>PLEX01000049.1 GCA_003136575.1 Bryobacterales bacterium
CGCCGGCCGGACAGCACCGTGCGCACGGCCTTCATGAGTTCATCCGGCGCGCTGTCTTTCGACAAGTAGCCGCTCGCTCCGGCGCGCAAGACATTGACCGCGTATTGCTGTTCCGGCAGACCGCTCATCACCAATACTTTGACGGCGGGATGCCCGGTTTGAATATGGCGCAAAATATCGAGCCCGCTGCGGTCCGGCATATGGATGTCGAGCAACACCAAATCCCAGGCCTGTTTGCGGAGCTGATCGAGCGTCTCGCTGCCCGTGGAGGCCTCCCCGATCGCCGTGATGCTGGAGTCGTTCTCGAGGAACTGCCTGAAGCCGGCGCGAACGACGGCGTGATCATCTGCAATCAATACACGTGACTCGGACAGCATTCCTTCCTCTCCCCTCAGGGACTCGCCAATTCTTGAGCTTGCGAGTAGCCATTGAGCTTGTTATACAAGGTCTTGAGACTGCAGCCCAGCACATCCGCCGCACGTCGCTTGTTGCCGTGAAAATGATCGAGCGTCGCTTCGATCAAGAAACGCTCCATGTCCTCTATGCGTGAGCCTACGCGAATATCGAGGCGCTCGCGCGCCGTTGCCTCATCCGGGCCTCGGGGCGCGGCGCCGCTCTGGATCAGCGGCGCGAGTTCCAGCACATCGTCGCCGAGGATGAAGGCGCGCTCGATGCAGTTCTTGAGTTCCCGTACATTGCCGGGCCAGCTGTGTTGGTGCAGCGTCACGCGCGCGCCCTGGGAGAGGCGTTTCATCGTACCGGCGCGGGCGTTGAGTTCCGCCAGGAACTGATCCGCAAGCAGATCCACGTCGTCGCCCCGGTCGCGCAGCGGCGGCATGGAGATCGGAAAGACCGCCAGCCGATAGAGCAAGTCTTCGCGTAGCTGGGCATTGTCGACCGCCTGCAGAGGGCAGCGATTGGTCGCGGCGATGACGCGCACGTCGGTGGCGAGTTCCGTGCTCGCGCCTACGCGGTAGAACCGGCGCGTTTCGAGCACGCGCAGCAGCCGGGTCTGCATGTCGAGCGGCATCTCGGTGACTTCGTCGAGCAATAGCGTACCGCCCTGGGCGCGTTCGAATACTCCGGCGTGTGCGCGTATGGCGCCGGTGAAGCTGCCTTTCTCGTGGCCGAAGAGTTCGCTCTCGAGCAGGTTCTCCGGAATCGTATTGCAATTGATGGCGACGAACGCGCCGCCCTTCCGCGAGCTCCGGCGATGGAGCGCCTTCGCCACCATTTCCTTGCCCGTGCCGCTTTCGCCCAGAATCAGCACCGGAGCACTCGTGGGAGCGACCTTGCCAATCATGTCGAAGACGGCCTGCATCTGCGGATTCGCGCCGAGCATGTTTTCAAATACATCCGGCCGCGCGCTGTGCTGAGTCGCGCGGTATTCCCGTTCGAGCTCCGCCAGATACACACATCGCTGCAGCACCAGCCCGAGCTGGTCCATGTCCACCGGCTTGCAAAGAAAATCGGAGGCCCCGGCCCCGACGGCGCGCAGCGCATTCCGTTTGTCGCCCTGGCCGGAGACAACGATCACCTTTGCCAGCGGGTCCATTGCAAGAACCGCCGAAAGCACCTCGAACCCCTCATCGGGATCATTGGGACGGGGAGGCAGCCCCAGATCGAGCAGCGTCACCGCGGGGCGAGACGCGGTGAAGGCGGCCAATGCGCCGGCGCGGTCGCCTGCCGTGACCAGTTCGTAGTCGCCGCACAGCGCCCACTTCATCTGGGTGCGGATGTCCTCGTCGTCGTCCACGATCAGCAGCCGGGCTCTCGTCATTTCACGTCTCCGACAGGGAGGCTAACGCGAAACGTAGTACCCTTCCCCGTCTCGCTTTCCACCCGGATGGCGCCCCGGTGCGCCTCGACGATCATCCGGGACTGAAACATTCCAATGCCGAGGCCTTTCTTCTTCGTGCTCTGAAAGGGGCGGAACAAGGAGTCCCGCAGGAACGCCGCGCTCATCCCGCAGCCATTGTCCGCGACCGAAAGAACAATGTTATCCCCGAGGGCCTCCGTGCGGACGTGAATGCAGCCCTCCGGCCCCAGCGCGTCGCGGGCGTTGAGCAGCAGGTTCGTCACCACGCTTTGGATCTGCTCGCGGTCCGCCAGCACGCTGGGCAGCGGCTGCAACTCCCTGGTCAGTTCCACGTGGGGCATGCCGTCCAGGTTGTCGAGAGCCTGACTCACGATCTGATTCAAGTCGGTTTCGACGGGCCTGAAGTCGGGCCGTTGCCGCAGGGCGGTCAAACGGCCGATCATCTCGTCGATCCGCCGAGCCGTATTGCCGATGCCGCGCAAGGCGTCCTCGCGAAATGCCGGATCGTCAAAATGCACCGGCAGGTTCTTCAGCATCAGGTTGAGCGACGCGGCGGCATTCTTCAGATCGTGCACAAAGAAGGCCGACATTGTCCGGAACGCCTCCATTTCTCTGGAACGCGCCAGTTCATTTGCCATTCGCAGGTTCAAAAGCAACGACGCCACCTGGCCGGCGATGCAACGCAGCAACTGCAACTGCTCGCCGGTGTACTCCGCACCATTAACGCGGTCGGCCAGAACCAGGACGCCGAGGCACTGCTCACCGGACCGCAAAGGAACGCACCAGCGATTGCCCCCGTTCGGGAATACGCTCGAATTGAGCCGTCGCAATTCCTCGGCCCAAAGCTCGTTTACCGCTTCAAGATCGAAAGGAGAAGACCTCAACCGCAGTGCGGCTCCAACGGCGCTTGACGCTACTACAGGTTCAGTACCGGCGACGGCCCCGCTTGCCTGAGGTGCGGTTGACGCAGCGGCGATGAGCTGTTCCCTGTGCTCATCCTGCAGCCAGACGCTCACCGACAACACTTCAAAGGTCCCGGAAATCAATCTCGCCGACACGGCGCAGAGGTCGGTTTGATCCCTGACGTTGGCCGCCCGGCGCGAGAAATCGGCCCAGATCTGAACCGAGTCGTGCTGCGCCCTGGCAAAATGGCGCGCGACGAAACCGTTGACGCGCTGCCGCAGGCGATCGGAAAGAAGCAGCACCGCCAGTCCGGCTGCTCCCAGCAGCACGACTAAGGAGACTAGCTGAAAGCTTTCCGCCCCACCCAAACGCCTGGCAATATTGGCGAGGACTCCGACGATGAAAAGGTAACCACCGCCGATGAAGGCCGTCAGGGACGACCGCAGTACGGCTCTTGAGGGGTACACGTCAACCTCGGCGAATCCCGTGCGTCGATAGGCCACCATCAGGCAGACACAACCGATCAGGAGCCCGCTCGATTCGATGCCCGACCAGCGCAGGTCGTACGCGTGATAAAGAAGTTCCTGGGCCAGAACGTACAGGTGCGAGCCGAAAATCACCGCCAGGCCAAGGATCACGAGCTTGATCCGCCAGCGCACCGTTCCGACCGCCGACCTGAAGGTCTGTTCCAGGTTCATCAGGATCCACAGACACGCGACCAGAAGAATGGCGTTTGAGACATTTGCCGCCATACCAAAGCGCAGTTCCACCCCCTCGCCCTGCCCCACACTGAGGAACTGCTGCCGGAATCCAAACAACAAGACGACAGGCAGCAGCGCGACAAGTGCCATTGGGACTCTCAAGCGCTTCAGCGACCCGCGGTAGTCGGGATCAGGGCGCGAGTACGTGAGGCTGAAGGCAAGCCACACCCCGGGCACGAGGGACCTGACGATCAATCCCAGTGTCAGCCAGCGAAACACTTCGGACAGCTGAGCGGCGCGCAGGCTCAAGCCCGTGAAGAGGCTCTCGAAGCCGAGGGCCGCCATCCCGGCAAAGAAGTACCACTTGGCGGGGGAGGGCCTTTTCGGCAACAGGCTGACGTAAGCCGTGATCAGGCTGAAGACCGCGGCGGCCCACGGCACTAAGGAGAAAGGTGTCACCGTTTCCTCAGCTTGGCAGGTTCAGGCGCCGCTCCCGACGCCGCAACCACAATAAAAGCAGGAACAGGGGAACCAGGGACAGCGCGAAAAAGAAGGGGCCACCCTGTCGGTGAATCGTGCTGTCGATCATCCACGGTCCGATATGCACGCACAGCAGTCCGATCACGAATACCCGGAACCCGTTCCGCAGGATACCGAGCGGAATCACGAAGGCCACCAGCACGATCCTTCTCCAGCGGGTTCTCAGAAAGAGATGAGACGCGAGCAGCCCGGCGATGAACAGCACCCAACTGGAGCGGATCCCGCTGCACTCCTGGGCAACCTGGAGTACAATCCCCTGCAGTTCGAACACTGTGCCGTGGCGGAACACGGGGGTTCCCGCGGCATTGAAAAACAGGGCGGCGGCTTCGGCGGATGCGAGCATGGAAGCATTTTCCAGCCAATCCACCGCGGCGTCCGGCAGCGGGGCCATAAAAATCAGGAACGAGACGGGAAAGGCGCTAGCAGCCATCCATTTGGCGCCGAGAAACAGAAATCCGCCAGCTGCGACAAAGCTGACAAACGCCACGGCAGCCAAGGCCAGCCCGTCGTTGACGCTCAGGTTCGCGCGCCACACGATTCCAGCGGCCAGTGCGGCGAATCCGATTCCGCCCGCCGTAACCGTTCCGGCAATCGAGCTGCGAAAGGCAGCCTTGATCCGTACCCGCTGGATGTAAAGTAGGTAACCGGCGATAAACGGTACCAGGAGAATGTGTGAGTTCAGTTCGCTTTGGGCGGCGTACTGCGCCAGCTTGGTGAGAGGCTGAACGAACGCCAGCGTCAGCAAGACGAGGTAGCCGGCGCAGCCGCCCACGCGCCGGTCGACGGCTGGCGCGGCCGTTTGCTCTAATCGTTCGGATGCCATCAAGTGACCGGATTTCGCAGGGGGCGTTCCTGCGCTGCGTTACTGAGGTTCAGCAAGGCCGCCCGTGCGACAGCTTACGTCTGTCTCGATCTGCCTCAAAACGATACCACGAAAGGCAGCGCTGCGCATGTCATTTTGGGCCGGACCGTACTACTGGTACTAGCAAGCCTGTCGGCTCCCGGGCCACGAGGAGACAGACGGGGGTCTGAGGCCCGGCGAGTAGATTCGCGCCCACCCCGCTCGCAGCCACCTTGTCCAAGAGCGCCGGGGCGGAGTACGCGCACCGTACGTGAGCGTGGGCATTTTTATTAACCCGTCGACGCATTTTCGAGGGCACTACGCACGAGCAGCCGGTGGTAGGTCTGATGTAAAGCGTTCTTTCAGACAAACACCAAGACTGGGGAGAGTGCCGGATTGCTCCGGCCCCTTCTGCGCTGGAAAGTGACAATCGACGGCTAAACGTTCAACTTCCGGCGAAGGCCAGCCAAGCCAGCGACCGCGAGTCCGAGCAGCGCCAGCGTCGTGCCGCCGTCGGGTGTAGCGGCCGCTGCGACTAAAGTGAGCGTACCCGGGTAGTCGATATAGTTTCCGTTGCGACCGCTTAGGGAATAACTATCGTTATCGGAGGAGTAGCCGTTGTTATCACCCCCCCATAGGTTGTAGACATCGCTCCCGGTAGTGAAGAGCAGTCCGCCCAAGTCGAGGTAGAGATCGTATCCAGATCTGTCTACTGCATTTTGCGATGGGTAGATTTCGTTGTCGGCTCCGTAGGCGGCCAGATCGCTCACATTGGTATCGAGGGTGCCGGTTCCTGAAAACGCGCTGCCGGTTACCGTGATCGCCGCGCTGGTGATTTGGTAGTCCCCAGTGCTGCCGATCTCGCTTCCCGTGAGCGTGCCAGTGGCGCTCTCCTCTGGACCCGTATACGCGAAGGTGAAATCGACGTCCCCAAACGCCGCCGGAGCAATCGCAAGGCTTCCTGCCAATACGAACAACGAAACCGTGTATTTTTTCATATTTACTCTTTCCTTGTCGGGGGCGTGCTTGTGCGGAACAAGCAATTATATGGCCAACTACGGTCGAGCAGCTGTAAGCTAATATTTTGAGAAAGCTTACGTTAGGATGCCCGCGCGCAGTTGCGACGAGAGTCCCGGTAGCTTTCGTAAGAAAATCCGACATCCCGATTATGGGTGTTCCTCCCAGCTTTCGCGGTAAACCGTTCTATTTACTCGATTTGGATGCAGCAACCAGGACTCCCTCGTTCGTAAAGAAATCCGACGGCTCGCGCGCCAAAGTGTCATTCGTACGTCTCTTACATTTCCCCGCTATACCCAGCCAATCCATCAACTCGTAGTACGTCGGCCAGTTGCCACCGAACTCCAAGGCGCAGACAGAAACATTACCTTTACGATGCCGTAGATCCGTCTTAACCGTTTCTTGGCTACCGCGCGGCAAAGCGCCTCGGCGTCGGTCAAGTCCGGATCCCGGGGCGCCGCGCTTCAGAGTCCGAGGCGAAGGTCAGGACGGTCTTGGCGCAGTCGGGGAAGGTGCGAAACCATGGCAACGACAGCGGCCGTCGGATTTGTTTACATTTCGGCGAAGATACACCGAGCTACTGTAATCCACAGAAAAAGAAAGACTTGCGGCCAAACCGCGAGACAGAGGACGCAAGTGGCGATAACTGCGATGTCGGATTTCCTTACAACAGATCCCGCGGTGTCCGTCGCCCTTGGGCTTCGAATGGGCGTATTTTCTATGGGTTACGCCGTTTGGCAGACCGCATGCCAAGCCTAGACGCTGAGGTTGTTCAAAAGATGAAACGAATGTTTATTATCGCTCTGCTCGCCGGAACGCCGGTTTTCGCAGACATTGTTGCAAGCACCACGGTGCCCTACTCCTTGGGAGGCACTATAACCAGTGTCGACCTGACCGGCCTACCAACGGGAGACACGACCATTACGACCGCTGACTACACCGTTACGTTCGCGGGATCGGACGAGGCCGACACTGGCGTCGTCAAGGGAACCGACGGTCAGCACGCCGTTCCGATAGTCGACTCCTCAGGGGATCCGTGGACGGCGCAAAGCGGGAATTACTTTTCAACAGGCACTGGCGACGACTCAATCACAATTGCTTTCAACACACCACAAACGGCACTCGCTTTCCTGTGGGGTTCCGTTGATGCGTACAACGGCTTGACGATTACTTTCAGCGGCGGCGCTAACGGTCCTCAATCGTATACCGGTAACTCTCTTTCGGGTGTTGTTCCAGACAACGGGTTCCAGGGTTTTGGCGATAGCGCTTATGTGGGGATTAATCCTAATTCACCTGGTGGGACGTTCACAACTGTCACCTTCACCAGCAGCCAATACTCGTTTGAGTTCGCTGGTGTTCAGGCATCGAGCCAGCCGTATTCGACGCCCGACGGCGGCACAACGCTGGCGCTCCTCGGACTCGCGGTCGCTGGCTTGGCTGTCCTTCGCCGCAAGCTGAGCGCTTAAGCTGTCGATTGTTATTTTCCAGTGCGGAGAGGGCCGGAACAATCCGGCCCTCTCTGCGTTTTTGCCTGCTCGTATTGCAGTCGAAAACGCGGCCTCGACGGCTTAACTCATTCCCAAGATACCCAAGTTGACTTCCGGGACCCCAGCCTCCGTCCAGAAGAGGCGACACTCCCGATCTGTCCGGTACCTGGGCCACCTGACAAACTTTGGGATTTTTGGCTGGCTTTCGGCCCTGCCACACGCTTGACGGGCAACGCAGCCACGCAATGGGCTACCCGTCAACAGCGGCTTTTTCGTTTCATTTTTATCTCTGTCGCCGTCGCAAAGAGCGCCCTCCTGATACAATCGATGTCCCAACTGGTCTCCGGAGAGGCTGAAAACCGGGATTTCTCGCTCGCTTTTTGTAACTCCGTCCGGACCGGCTTCCTTGACGCCGAGTGCAAATGCAGCGGACTATCGTTGGTGCAAGGTCATCGGAGAGCACGGCCAAGAAAGTGGCAGGCTGCGTGCTGCGGCTACGCACCGCGTGTTCCTGTGTTTGCCACCCCTGGAGGACCGATAAGCTAAATGATGCGATATCAATGGCAATTCCTCTTAGCCGTCGCGGCGCTCTTGGCGCTAACCGCCTGCAATCTCTCGCCCGACGCCAAAGAAGCCAGCTATCTCGAAAAAGGTAAGAAAGAGTTCGCCAAGCGCAACTACGCCGTGGCGGTCCTGCAATTCAAGAACGCGTCCGAAGCCAAGCCATGGGAAGCTGAACCGCACTACCAACTCGGCTTGGCGTACATGGCCGGAGGCGACGCCAAATCGGCCGCCCTCGACTTCAAGAAAGCCACCGAACTGAATCCCAGGCACACCGGCGCGCAACTGAAGCTGGGCGAGATGATGGCCGCCAGCCGGAACAAAGACGAGCTTGAAGAAGCGGAGAAGCACGCACAGGCGGTTCTGGCCCTTTCGCCGGACGATCCCGATGCCCTGAACGTGATAGCCGCCGCGCAACTAAAGCTCGGAGATCCTCAAAGCGCGCAGTCTTCGCTCGAGCAGGCCCTGCGCAAATCGCCGGCTCATGTGAAGTCCTGGGTCGGCCTCGCCGAAGTCAAAATGGCGCGCAAGGACGTGGCGGGCGCGGAAAACGCTCTGCAGCAGGCCTGCGCCAAGGCTCCGAAATCGGCTGAGGCAAGAACTTATCTCGGCGAGTTCTACGTGAACCAGGGCAGAAATCCGGAAGCCGAACAGCAGTTCCGCCAGGCGCTGGCCATCGACCCGAAACACGGCCCGGCGTTGCTGCGTCTCGGCGCCATGCAGGCGAAGGCGGGGCAGAACGATCAGGCCGAGCAGACCTACCGGCAGGTCGCGGCGCTCCCCGAGAGGGAATACAAGCCCGCCCACGCCGAGTTCCTGTTTCAGACGGGCAAGCGCGACCAGGCGATCGCGGAATTCGCGAAACTGGCCGCGGCCGATCCCGGCGATCTCAACATGCGCACCAAACTGGTGGAGGCTTACCTGGCGCTGAAGCGCGTGGACGACGCTGAGAAGGTGCTGACCGCCGCTATTAAGAAAAACGAGACCGACGCGCTGGCTCTGATGCAGCGTGGCCGCATTTACCTGGACACGGGCAAGTACGCCGAAGCCCAGGCCGACATGAATCGTGTGCTGCAATTCCGCAAGGACCTGGCCGACGCGCATTATATATTGGCGAAGATCGCCCAGGCGCGCGCGAATACTCCGGCGCAGAAGCAGGAACTGGAAGAAACGTTGAAGCTGAATCCGTCGTTCATCGAAGCCCGCATCGATCTGGCCCAGGTTCTTCTGACCGCACGGGACGCGCACGCCGCGCTGGTGTTGGTCGACGAGGCGCCGAAGGAGCAGATGAATTCCGTGGCTGTGATTCTGAAGCGGAACTGGGCGCTGCTGGCGCTCGGGCGGGCGGCGGAAGCGCGGCCTGGGATCGACCGGCTTGTGGCGACAGGGAAGGTTCCCGAAGCGCTCGTGGAGGATGCGGCCCTGAGACTCGACCAGAAGGACTATGCGGGAGCCCGGAAATCGGCCGAGGCCGCGCTGAAGATGACACCGGGGGATACGCGGGCGTTGTACGCGCTTGTCGATACTTACACGGCGCAGAAGCAGCCGGCCGCGGCTGTGCAGCGGATGCGGGAATACGCGGTGAACCAGCCCGGATCGGCGCCCGTGCAGCAGTTCGTCGGGCAGATTCTGATCGCGGGCGGTGACCGCGCGGGGGCGCGCAAGGCCTTTGAGGCGGCAAAAGCCGACCGGCCCGGCTTTCTCGATGCCGATTATTCGTTGGCGGAACTCGACGCCGCCGAGGGTAAGGTGGACGACGCCCGCAAGAGGCTGCAAAGCGTGGTGTCGGCGCATCAGGACAACAAGGCGGCGCATAAGGTCCTGGCTGAGTTTGAATTGACCAGCGGCAAGAACCCAGCTGCGGCGATTGAGCAGTACCGCAAAGTGGTGGCGATCGACCCCAAAGACGCGCTGGCGTGGAACGCGATGGCTTATCTGTTGGCTCGGGGCAAGCAGCAGGACGAGGCGCTGAAATCGGCGCAGAAAGCCAAGGAACTTGCGCCCGACAACCCGGCGGTCGACGACACGCTGGGATGGGTTTACTACCTTCAGGGATCGTACCCGCTGTCGGTCGTGCATCTTGAGGCCGCGACGAATAAGCAGGGGACGGCGGTTCGTAAGTATCACCTGGCGATGGCGTATCTTAAGGCGGGAAAGGCCGACCGCGGGCGCGAGACGCTGGAAGCGGCGCTTAAGATGAACCCGAATCTGCCGGAGGCGCAGGCGGCGCGGCAGGCCTTCGGGGTAGCGAAGTAAGTTATCGGATGCACCGCCTCGCGGCACCTATCCCAATGCGCCGTGGCAGTACTGTTAGTTTCAATTTTGTGGGCTACCGCGAAAATGGCTTGACATGAACTCCCGGCAGTGCCACGCTTGAATCGTAATATTTCGCACCGCGTATGGGCCTGAAGAACTCCATTCGTCACTTGCTTGCCGCGACGGCAATCATTGTTCCGAGCTTCGCCCTCGCGGACTCGCCGGTGACATTCGACTGGACATACGGTGGCGGAAGCGACTCTGTCTATGGATTCGGCACATTGACGGCCACGCTGGACCCGAGTAACAACGGAACGTATGACATCCTCGGCGGCTCCGGGACGAGAGAAGTGAACGGCCTTTCGTACGCCGTCGAAATCGTCTCGTTCGACCCCGCTTATTCCCCGAACCCTACAAGTTACTTCCCCGATTCCGGCGGGTTCGGCGGGGCCTCGCCGAACCCGCCTTACTGCCCGTACTCTCCGTCATCTTCGTGCGCCATCCATGACGCGGGTGCTGGCGGCGTAACAGCCGACCTGATCTTTGACAACGTGTTGTATAACGTTAACGGCACGCCCGGCTATCAACTGGACGGAGACGGGATCGTGCTTTATGAGCCGAATGCTCCCGTCAACGACTCTGAATACTACTCGGTCTGGGGCGTCGGAAATGCTTACCAAGTCGGCCCGGCGGACCAGGAGTTTGATCCTTACACGTACAACGGCGTGAACCTCCAAAATCCTTTCACCGTGTCTCTCGCAGCCACGCCGGAACCGGGTACGCTGGAGATCTTTGTGTTGTGCCTGATTGGTATAGTGGTCGCCGCGCTCCGCTGGAGGAGCGCTCAAGGTTCGGGCGGCGTTTCGTAGTCGGAGTCACGAACGACCGTTTCAGCGCGCCGTCTCGAACTCGACCCGTTCGTATACGTCGCCCAGACTCAACCGGCAACCGATCGAAACCAGTTCGATCTCATCCGCCGGCGCGGAGTACTCGCGCATCAGCCATGAACCGTCCGTCTGACGCGCATGGTGCTCGGCCAGTATTTCGTTCTGTGCGAAAAGCAGATACTCACGAAACGACGGCAGGGCGCGATAGAAACGGATTTCTCGCCACGGTCCCAATTCATTGTGGAAGGCGAAAGCACCTCGATGATGACGGTTGCATCCACCAGCGTATCCGTGCGATGGTCGAGGAATTTGTCCGGCCCACAGGTCACGAAGATATCGGGATACGTAATCAGATTGTGCTGCCGGACCGCCAGCCGAAGGTCGTCATTCGCCGCCTCGCAATCGTTGCCTGGCAACTGAGCGTATAGCTGGGCTCCCGCCGAAGCTACGATCCGCCCGTGGTTCCGCGACGCTCCCGACACGGCGTACATAACGCCACCCAGGTATTCGTTTCCGGGTCTCTGCCGCGCCTTCAATTTCCAGGTATTGCTCTGGCGTGAGATACGCCACAGCCTGCGACGACGTCACCTCTATGGTACCTTCTTGCGGCAGGCCACGTTCCACGGGGAACGCAGGCCCGGCGACTGGCTCAGTAGCGACTCTAACCCGCTGTCGCAGTACCCCCGCGCCCTTCCGCCTTGCGCAATCCCCACAGGCAACTCATCAGGAGCGACAGCGAAACCAGCGAGAACACGATACCGCCCTTATGGTGCAGATCGCCGTAAAGGAACCCCATATCTACCTTTGTCGCGAGCGTCCACAGCGTCGTAATCCGGACCGCATTCGTCAGCATCGCGATCGGCACGGCCAGCACCGCGAGGCATACCTTCGCCCGCAGCGACTTGAGGAACAAATGGCCCACCAGAAGGCTGGTGATGAACAGCGCGCAGGCGGAGTGGATGGAACTGCACTCCTTCGCGACTTCAATGCCGACGATTGGCAATTGAAAGCTAACCCCGGTCTTGAAAACCGGCACTCCGGCAAGCTGGAACAGCAGGTAAGTCGCATCGGCCGACCCCCACTGAAGATTTGTGACGACCTTATCCATCGCGTGCGAAGGCGCCGGCACCATTAAAAGCAGCAAGAGGAACGGGAACCTGGCGGATTTGAGCGCGGCGACGCCATAGCAGAGCGCGAATGACCAGGCCCAGACCGGCAGAATGGAGAGGATACTGATCGTTAGCGCGTATTCCGGTGGCAGATTGAGCGCGCCCAATGTCAGAAGGCAACTGATAAGCAGAAATACGGCTGCCGCTCCCGCCAGGGGCGCGGAAAGCCTGCTGTTGCGGCTGGCGTCGGCGCTCGCGAAAATTCGGCGGTGCTCCAGGTAAACCATGAAAGCGCTGATCGCGGGAATCAGCAGAATGTACGAATAGGCGTCGGCGGAAAGCGCCATTGCCGCGAGCTCCCGCAAAGGCCGCAAAAACAGCGCAACGGACGCGATCCCGAGCGCGGCAAAAAGCAGGTGACGCCTCGCAGGGGACAACTCGAAGGATTTGACAGGTTCCGTCATGGAAATCGGGGATAGCGTTAATCAATCGGCGCCGAACGGTATTGCCTGCGGGAAACAGGCACGTTTACAACCACCCACGCGGGGGCGGGATCTTTATTCCGTATAAGTTGCAGAATACCATCCGGGAGGTCAACATTGTCCGGCCGAGGCGCAGGATGGAAAAGGCGGCAGGAGCGAGTTGCGCAAGTCACGAACATCCGCAGGTGCGGAAGTCCGGGTAGGTGTCGGGTAGGTGCGCACTAAGCATGTGCTGCTGCGGGCAAACCCGTCCGCGTGAAGACCGATATCCGCGAGGCAAGATTCCCCATGTCCCGCTGGTAGGATTCACCACATGCGCAAAATATCGGACCAGACCGCGCCCCTAAATTCACAGAGAAACGAACTACGGTTTCGTCCCTCCGCTTGCAATCGGCCATAAACTTGCCCTGAAGGGGCCGCCGACCGCTGACTGTCGGAGGAAGGTAATGGTTCAAAATGAAATCAAATCTTGCAGCACCAGCTCTGTTGGTTGCCTTGGTTTTAGCCACCGCGAGTTTCGCGCTTGCCGATATCCCAGGAGCAGGATTCAGGCAAATCTTACAAAGACGTTTGCCGCTCCACCCGGCAGGGTCGCGACGGCCCGGATAATGGGAATGATTGCAATTTTTCCGACGGTTAGGCCAGCCGCCTCTATAGGCATTCTCTTCGTTAGTCGGGACGAAACAGCCTGCCGGGTCGCCCATCTGGATTGTTAAGTGTGACTTACGGCGCAGAAAACGCGCCGCTTTTTCGGCGGACCGGCAACGGCCAGGAGATTGCTGTAGGAGGCAATCTGGCCAAACGTCGACCAGAGAGTGAAAGGATCAAGAATGAGATTACGCTCAATGATGGTGGTGTGTGTGGCGGGGTTGTTTCTTGTCTCGCTGCCTGTGTATGCCGATATAACCAATGGGGGGTTTGAGACGGGCGACTTTTCAGGCTGGAACATATCGGGCATTTACACCTGCGTGGCAACTACCCTTTGTGGCGGTAACGCAGACGATACCGATCCAGGACCACAGGCTGGCAGTTATGCAGCCTATCTCGGATCTCCCGGCAATCTCAATGGTCAGGGACAGGCGGACGACCAATTGAGCCAAACCGTCGTCACTACGGCAGGTCAAAACTATACTCTCGACTTCTTTCTCGCGGTGGGATCGACTAGCGCGTATGGGGGGGCGCTACCTAATTCTTTTGCCGTCAGTTGGGATGGTAGCACGCTTGCCGCTTTGAACGATCTACCCAGTCAGTCCTATAAAGAATACAGTTATTCGGTGACGGGTACCGGGTCCGACACTTTACTGTTTGACACCGCGATGTATCCATCCGTTTTTGTCCTGGACAGCATATCGCTCACCGAAGTTAGCGCGTCAACCCCTGAGCCAACCTCCGTGGTGCTTTTGTTGACGATGCTGTCCGCAGTGGCATTCGGCGCACGAAAGCGGATTGCCCGGGGCCTCTGAGCTCGGTGCCCGAACGGAATCGGGCACTGGCGCTCTGGCGATGGGAGCGCCCGCGGCTGAAAGCCAAATATATTGACCTGATACGCCGCCGGACTCCCCGGCGGCGTATTTTTCTCGTACGCCCCGTGCAACCCCGTCTGAAGTTTTTCCGGCATCCTCAGGTGCCCCACTTACGACGCAGTGTCGGGCCAGTAGGTTAGCCGCCTTCCCTTAACTTCAGCAATCGGTCGCACGCATCGACGAGCCACGTGTGGATGCTTTTATAGTCTTTGCCGAGTCTACCATCTGAAAGACTGAGTCCAGTCAGCATCGGATCATGGCGCTGTCGGGTTGCCGCGTCGGCAAGTCCCAAGTCCGGCAGTGCTACCACATCCGGCTTCCTCTCCCGATAGTAAAGAGCGCTCCGTGCGGAAGGCGACGCGTTCGAAATCCGGTATCGGGAGCCACCGCCTTGTCGAGACTGGCAATCCTTCCTGTGGCTGGGCTTGGCTGGATTGCAGCTCTATCTATCCGTCATTTATCCAGAATCGGATGGCCTAGTAAGCACGGCGCTCGCTTCCAGCGAAATTGTCCTCTCGCGGCCTGCCTTGCAGATCGCGCGCCTCCAGCTTGCGCACACGTCCGGCATACGCCACGGAGAGGCAAAGCACTCGCGAGCACCAGCGCGGCAGCGGAAGTGAGCTATGTAGGGTCGCCGGGCATATAATCGCGTAGTGATTAGATCCGCTATTCTCCTGATGATGAGCATGGCCGCCAGCGCCTTTGCTCTCGACTTCCGCGGCGCGACTATCGTGGTGCCGGTTACCGCCTCTGAGCGTGAAAAGACCGCAGCCCGGATGCTGAGCGAGGAAATTACAAAACGAACTCAATTGCGGCTAAGTATCGCCGTTTCAATGCCTACAAGCGGGGTTGCCATCGTTCTGCGAACCGGCAATGCCCCGGGACCGGAGGGCTTTTCGCTCACGTCGTCGCGCGAAGGCGCTCCCCCGGTTGTTACCGTCCAGGGTTCGGACGATCGCGGCGTCATCTACGGCGCGGGCTATCTGCTCCGCCAGTTTCGCATGGGGCGGCAGAAGCTCGAACTACCCGCCGACCTCAATTTACAAAACAAACCCAAAACGCAGATTCGGGGCCAGCAACTTGGGTACCGGCCGAAATCCAACACCTACGACGGATGGACCGTCCCCATGTGGGAGCAGTACATCCGCGAACTGGCGATCTTCGGGAACAACACCATTGAGGTGATTCCG
>PLEX01000159.1 GCA_003136575.1 Bryobacterales bacterium
TCGCCGAAGGGGCCTTCGCTGCGCAGTTCGCCCAGTTCCACGTAGCCTTCGAGCACCAGTTCAGAATTCGCCGGCACTTCGAGATCGACCGTCTGGCACTTCACCATCTCCACCGGACTACCGCGCAGAAAACCGGCGATCATCATTTCATCCAGATCCGGCGGAAGCGGCAGAATGGCGGAGTACATGGTTGCGGGATCGGAACCGATGGCCACCGCGACCTCCATCCGCGTATTCTTCCCTTCCGCCAGGTTGCGGCGATAGTGCTCCGCGCCCTGCTTGTGCGTCTGCCAGTGCATGCCGGTGGTGCGCTCGTCGAAAACCTGAAGCCGGTACATGCCGCAGTTGCGTTTGCCCGTTTCCGGGTTGCGGGAAAAGACCATCGGCAGCGTGATGAACGGGCCGCCGTCGCCCGGCCAGCAGGTGAGAACCGGATAATCGTACAGCGAGAAACCAGAGGTCTTAATTATTTCCTGGCAAGGCCCGTTGGCCACGATCTTCGGGAAAAACGCGCCCATTTCGGCCAGTTTCGGCAGCATTCTGAGCTTGCCGAGCAGGCCTTCGGGCATCCGCATCTCAAGATACTCGCTGATGCGCTTTGCCACTTCGCCTACCGAATCGACTTCGAGCGCGATCTCCATGCGCCGCATGCTGGCGAACGAGTTGACGAGCACCGGTATACGGGAAATAGTGCCATCCGCCAGCCGCGGTTTTTCGAACAGCAGAGCCGGACCTCCGGTCTTTACCGAGCGGTCGGCGAATTCGGTGATCTCAAGCCGGGTGTCGACTTCGAACGGGATGCGCGTCAGTTCTTTGTGCTTTTCGAGGGCGCGAATGAAATCGCGGAGGTCGTCGTGTGCCATGTTGTGTGCCGGATTGCCGAGTACGGGTTCCGATCTACTATGATTGCAAGTTCATATGAACAACCGCATTGCAATGGTAACGGGAGCCAGCCGGGGAATCGGCCGGGCCTGCGCTCTGGAACTGGCGAAGGCGGGTGCGAAGGTGGCGCTGGCTGCGAGGCAAGTTGAGAAACTCGGAGAAGTTGCGGAGGAAATCCGGGCAGCGGGAGGCGAGGCGTTCGTGGCGCCGATGGACCTCAGCTCCCACGATTCCATCAAACAGGCTTTCGCGATGGTGGCGAAGGACTTCGGAGCCGTCAACATCCTGGTGAACAACGCCGGGGTGACGCGCGACGGCCTGGCGCTGCGCATGAAGCCGGCGGATTGGGATGCCGTAATCCAGACGAATCTCTCCGGAACGTTTTACTGCATCCAGCAGGTGCTGTCGCCGATGATCCGGGAGCGCTGGGGGCGGATTGTGAACGTGTCGTCGGTGGTTGGCGAATCGGGCAACGCCGGGCAGGCCAATTATGTCGCGTCGAAGGCCGGCGTGATCGGGCTGACGAAGGCACTGGCGCAGGAAATGGCGTCGCGCAGCGTAACGGTAAATGCGGTTGCCCCGGGGTTCATCGAAACCGACATGACGGCGATTTTGAAGGACGACGTGAAGAACTCTGTGCTGGAAACCATCCCGCTCAAGCGGTTCGGCACGGCGCAGGATGTAGCCGCGGCCGTGCGTTTTCTGTGCGGCGAAGAAGCGGGCTACATCACCGGACACGTGCTGGACGTGAACGGCGGGATGTACATGCGCTGATTGACGCCCGCTTCGGGTGCTATCCTCACGGGCAGTGGGCTACTGGCGTCAGAAAAGGACGGGGGTCGCGCTGGTGGCGCTGGTCACGGTCGCGATCGGCGCGTTCGCAGCCGCGGCGACAGTCGGTGCGGGATCGTCGGGCCGGAGGTCTTCGGACCAGGAATCGTCAGGCCCGGAATCGTCAGGCAATGCTCCGCCGGATCCTACACTTCCGCGCCCGTTTCGCGTTTATCGCAGTCTGGAAGCTTACGACAACGTTGAAGTTCCGCCGGATTTCGAAGAGCAGACGGAATTTGTTTTTGCGCGCCTGATGTACCCGTCGCATCCGTTGGGCCTGTTTTCGCGCTCCCGGGGCTACGCGGCAATCGCGGACCGCGACTGGCGGCAGGGCGGCATGAGCTGGACTCAGGATTACCCTCGCGCCGACCGGCACTTCGCGCTGGCGATGCGGCGATTGACGCGGGTCCACACGCGCTCGGCCGAGCAACCGGTGAACCCGGACGATGGCGACGACATCTTCAATTGGCCCTTCCTCGCCGCCGGTGAAATGGGCGACTGGAAACTCACAGGCGCGCAGATTTCGAAAGTTCGCGAGTATCTGCTGCGCGGCGGTTTCCTGATGCTGGACGATTTCTGGGGCAAGACTGAATGGGACCGATTCCTTGAGACGATGCGGGAGATTCTTCCGGATGAGCAGATTGTCGAAATCGAGAATCCCGATGCGATTTTTCACATCGTTTACGATCTGGATAATCGCTATCAGATCATGGGCCAGTGGGCGCTGATCGGGAGCATGGCGGATCGCTGGGTCGGGTCGGTACCGCATTGGCGCGGCATCTACGACTCAAAGGGCCGGCTGATCGTGGCGATTACGTATAACAACGACGTGGGCGATTCGTGGGAATACGCCGACGATCCGGTTTACCCGGAGCGTTATTCGGCACTGGGGATTCGGCTGGGCGTCAACGATGTGCTCTACGCGATGACACACTGAGGAGTGCGGCGGCTGCACGTACTTCCGGACCGACTGTGGCTCGTTTCGGCGTCCGCGTGCGGGCGCGAGTCAGCCTCAACCCACCAATGTCGTCAAATTTGCGAGACGTCCTTCTTCGTCAAACCTAGGGCGTTGGCCAGGGCCTGAAGGACGCGCTGGCTCTCCTGATACGCCACCTTCAAATCGGACCACGTCAGTGCCACAGCGCCGCTATTCTCCTTGTGCACAATGGCGTGTCTCGCTGTAATCAAACTCTCCCACGCCGCCTTGGCCTGTGGTTGCTTCTTGTCGATCTGGTTCTGAAATGAATCACGATAGGCCGGACTCAAGAGCTTCAGAGTCTCGTTGATCTTACCCAAGTCCGGGCTTCTGAACCTTCTGTCGGTCAGTGCCGACACGAGACTCTGCACCTCATCATCGTCACACTTTTCGGCCCGCTTGACGAACATTCGCTGCACCTGTTCCTCGTAGTGGGACACAATAAGCATAACCATAGATCGCAGCAGATAGTGTTCAATCTCCTTTAGCTGGAACGACTCCAAACCCGCCTTTTCTGCGGCCGATTTGTGGTTCGCGCACAGGGCAAATGCTGCGTCAATATGTTGTAAACGCATTCTTGGGCAATGTCGTCTAGCCCTACCTTCGCATCGAAGGCAGGTGAATAAGGGCTTTAGGCCGTCCATCATGTATGGACAGGCCGACTCGTCATACATGAAAGAAGTGTGGG
>PLEX01000106.1:0-93118 GCA_003136575.1 Bryobacterales bacterium
GCCCCCCGCGCGGGGGGCGACATGGCCGCTCAACTTCCACGGCTTGCGGGTGAGTTTCAATCCACGCCCCCCGCGCGGGGGGCGACGTCTAAACACCCTTCGCAGTGTCCTAGCTTGAATGTTTCAATCCACGCCCCCCGCGCGGGGGGCGACCGACCGTCCCTAACACAAACATTGGACAGGCCTCTTCCATCATATTCCGCGAACCACTCCTGCCGCCGACCTCGCTCCTGACATTTTCTCCGCCCGCCAAAACGCAAGTTGCGCAGTGAGTAAGGTTTGTGGCCGTCCGCGAAGCTCCGGGGCCTTTCGTGTGCGCTTCGGGTACGCGCTCAGGCAATCAGCGGGCCTTCGGGGTCGTACGCCACCTTCGCTCCGACGTGTTCGACCCGGTGCTGCCAGTTGTCGCCGAGGAAATAGAAGCGCAGACTATCCTCAGTGTCACTGGCCTGGGCGATGAGGTCCGCCCGGAGCCGCACCCACTGCGAAGCGTCCACCAGACACTCGAAAACCGAATTCTGCACCCGCTGGCCACGATTCTCGCAAACTTTGGCCACGCGCCGCAGTCGTTTTTTGCCTTCCTCGGTCTCCGTGCTGACGTCGTAGGCCACTACTACCATCATCATCTCGCCGCTCCCGTCCGACTCGCCGTCATTTCCAGAGAAAACTTGCGTACCCGTCCAGATCGCCTCTGACGAACCGCGCCAGAAGGGTCGCCTGCAGGTGCGGTATCAGCCCAAACGCCACGCGCTCGCCCAGAAACGGGTGCTGGATCTCTTCCTGCTTCCGCTTCTGATACGCCACCAGCACTTCCTTCCGCGTGTCGTCGTCCATCACAACGCCGCCAGTCTCGGTCTTGCGGAACCCGCTCGCCTGCACCTGACGCCGATTGATGAGCGACAGGACCAGGCGGTCGGCCACCACGGGCCGCAGTTCCTCCAGCAGATCGAGACCGAGGCTCGGGCGCCCGGGGCGGTCCTTGTGGAGATAGCCGACCGCCGGGTCGAGTCCGACCGCCTCCAGCGCCGCCGTAATATCGTGCGTGAGCAAAGTGTAGACGAACGACAGCAGCGCGTTCACGTTGTCGAGCGGCGGGCGGCGGTTGCGCCCGCGGAAGAAGAAATCGCCCTTCGATTCGGCGATCAGGTGATCGAAAACCGAGAAGTAGGTGCGGGCCGCGTCGCCTTCGTGGCCCCGAATGGCGTCCACTTTATCGGCTTTGGCTACGTCGTCCAGCAGTCGGCCAAGACGGCGAATCGCCTGTTCCAGTGGCTGAACGGCCTCTGCCGCGGGCTTTTCGCGCGTGGCGCGCTGGAGAACGGTTCGACAGTTGGACACCTTCGCCAGAACGACGGACCTTGCGACGGCGGCCGACCGGTCGTCGCGATCCGCCCACCGGTATTGGTTGCGGCGCAGCAGCACATTGCCGTTAACCGGGCCGTGAACGCGCGCGAGAAACCTGCCATTTTCGGTGAGAAACGCCAGCGCCACTCCCCGCTCGCCGCACATTCCCATCAGGAACGGGCTACAGGAGACGTTGCCGAAACAGACGATGGCGCCGATGGTGTGAATTGGCAGGCGGAGCTTCGTTTCCTGCTCGACGCGCACGGCGACGGTGTCGCCGTCCTTCGCAAGGTATGCGCCCTGGGTGGTGACGTAGAGAGTGTTGAGGAGTTGTTTCACGTTTCCGGGTCGGGCACGGTGTCCCGCAGTACGCCGGCGAGGTACGCGGCGACGCTGTCGTGCTTCTTGCCGAGCGCGGGCATGCAACGTTCGATCAATGAGCAATTTTCGCATTTCGGAGCGTAGATCGCGCGCGGAGTGGCGCGGGCGGCGTAGAGTTCGTGCATTCTGACGGCGAGGGCTTCGGTTCGCGAGCGGAGTTGGGCGTCGAAAGGGACCTGCGTGCGGCGCCGGTTCTTGCCGTAGAACAACGCGCCGGAGTTGATGGCGACGCCGAAGGTTTCTTCGAGACAGAGGGCCTGGGCGCAGAGCTGGACCTCGTCCCACTGGTCGGATTTCGGACGGCCGCGTTTGTACTCGACCGGAAAGGGCGTCCACAGACCGGCGCGGCCTTCGAGGTGGATTGCGTTCGCCGTGCCGGGCGGCGTCTGGCGGAATTCGACGACATCGGTTTCGCCGGAGAGACCGAGTCGCAGCGAATGGATGCGAAGGCCGCGCGCGACGACGATGCCGGGGCGCGCTTCTGTGCCGGATTCGTGGACATGCTCATGGAGCACGCGGCCTTCCTGGGTGAGCCGGTTCTCCTCCCATTGCTGCTCGATGTGGATCAGCGCCCACTGGCGCTCGCAGAAGAGGAGGTGCTGGAGGCCGGAGAGCGGCAGGAGGTCGTCTTCGAAGTACATTGGGCCTCGCCGCGCTTCCCGTCAGAACCCGTCTATGATTTCCGGTTCCAATCCGGCCAGGGCCGAGATAGCTATTTCTCCATCGGGCTCAACCTTCAGGGAGCGGTGAACCTTGGCGGATGAGTACTGCCCGGCCTTGCTGCCGTGTTTCCACCAGACCACTTTGAGGACCTCCATGCTGCCCTCGGGTCTCGCGGACGATGCGTCGTTTTCGAATAGCTTCGGCAAGACCTTCTTGATTTCTTCCGCGTCTTCGTCGCTGAACATGGTTCTCTCGGCCAGTTGGGGGTTCATGCTGCCGTAGAAAACATAGACTCCATCGTCGACCCTGTGTTTCATGCCCATCGTGTCGGAACCGCGCTTGGTTCCGTCGCCATCGCCGCTGACGCTCTTTGTGATTTGCGTGCTCGTGATATCGACGGGTTGTAAACTGAATGCCGACTGAACCGTGACCGGTCCGCGTATTGGGATGGAAATTCCGGTATCGCCCTCCTCTTCAGCATCTTTGCCTTTCGCCTTTTTGCCTTTCGGCAGTGCGAATAGTTGCCCGAAGGCCCTCACATCCGCCCATTTTTCGCACGCGAGAACCCTGGTTTCCAACGAGCCAAATCTCTTCCCGAGGGCGTTGTCGGCTCGTTCCCTGAGGCTCTTAGCGTCGTCTTTCTTCCGGTCGTCGGACTGCACGAATATATCGAGACCGGCGTCCTGAAGGCGGTCCCGGATCTTGCGTTTGAGGCAGACGTCCGTAATCTCTCCGTAACCGTTGTAATCTGTGCGAGGACGGTTTCCGTTCAATGGATCGCCGTTAGGGTTCGCGTGTTTTACTCGCAGCACGACGGCGAAATCGATCTTATTCTGCAGACTCACTCTTTGTCTCCTTCGGCGGTTGATATTCCTTCGTCGGACGCCGTTACATCCGTCGGTTCCTTGCGCCACAATGCGGCACGCTGGCAGTGGTATCCGAGCAGGAACTCGCCGGATAATTTGCTGTCCCTCACAAAGTCGTTCCTGTTGAACATGCACATCACTGAATCCAGAAGCTTGTCTCTTTCGAGCAATACGGAGGGCCGCTTCGTTCGCAGTCGCGCCTTGTACGGTGCCAGCGCCCCTTCTATCGTTCGCCATGTCGAATATGGATGATCGGCGAACCTCTGCATCAACCGGGCTGCACCGGTATCCCGGTTTTCGCCGGCAACGTGCAATGCCCGTTGCTCTATGTTTTCCGCAATAGCCAACAATCGCCCGAACAGGTAGTCTCTTGATGTCCGGCTTTCTTCGAGTGCCATTTCGTAATTTTCCTCATCCTTTCGGCTGGCCCGGTACAGCCCGCATGCAATTCCGAGGCATTTTTCCCACTCCCATCGGTCGAGGCCCGCGCGATTGCTTGTCCTTCGCACAACCGACGACACAATATCGTGCGGTAATGGACGAGCGTCAAGGATGCACGGGAGCAAGCGCTCTACCGTGGCTTTTCGGAGCTTGTCGTCCACGCGGTGACCGTACGCGGCTTCAGCAATTTCCCGTGGTGCCGGAGCGCCCACGAAACGGTTGTCGTTCGAGTAGTTCTGCGGCCACGCGCACGCCGCGTGCCAGTTACCCACGCGCTCCAGAAACTCCGAACCTGTCAGTTCCCTGTAATAGGTGATCGCCATTCGCCCCGGCGTTGCCGAATCGAGACCAATGGCCACGACATCGTCGCTGTCCGTTAGGCTCGCCCGATAACCACCGATCATTTTCCTGAGTCGCAAGGCGAAATGTTGCCCTGCGTCGCCCTGGTAGGCAATACCTTCTTCGTTCGGAGGTTCATCCCCTGCCGCTCCGAAGAGAGCCGCGGTATCGGCCAGCGGATCGGGAATGCTCTTGCCGCTTACCGCCCACGCGACGAATGCCTGGTCGCCAGACTTGTAGCCTTGACGGCCGAGTAGCCAACGCAGCGCGCTGTGAGCCTTCTGCGTGGTTCCCCCGCCGATGCCATACGCCTGGCTTGCCTGGTCGACCCGCCCGCGAAAGGTAAAACCGGATAGATCGTTAGACGAAATCAGCTTCGCGCCATCGGCTCCATGCCGGAGTCTTTTGGGATGACTCGCGGCAAGTACCGTCACCTCGCCAGTGACCATACATAATCCGCGCTCGGTCTTCTGCGATGCGTCGAAGCGAACCCAGGAGTCGCGAACGCGCTGATCCTCCCAAACGGCCGAAACCGCATCTCCCGGCGACTGCACCCGCCAGCGGACGAACGCGTCGCCTTGATCCCTCTTTCCTTCCTTCGCAGTCAGCATCCTGAATAACTCAGGAGCCGGTGTGTCCGAGCCCCATTCGGTCAGCAGGTTACCCTCGGCGCTGGAATACAACAGGCGTTCGCGAAGAAGATCGGCGACCACTGTCCCCTTTTCGACGTATTTCAGAACGGCCGCTATTTTGGGGTTCGGATCGTGGTCATGCCACTTGCGGAGTTGGCTGATGTATTCGTCGAAGAATGAATCCTTACCGCCGCCGAATTGCTTGTAGTCCGCCGCGCAATACTGAACCTTGTCGCAGAGCGGATGCGGCGGCGGCCTTTTTCCGGTTCGGCCCGCGGACGCTTCAGTAGCGGGTACGACGGTCGCTTCCTTGGGGACCGGGGCGGCTCTAACGAAGTTACCCGCGTCATCAAGAATTATCTCGACGTGGGCCTGCTGCTCCGTGTGGCCGATGGGCAGAGGCGGGCGATCTGCGAATTGCGGCGCGCCGGCGCAAAGCTCGTAGGTCTCATATAGCTTTTGTATCCAACTCACGTTACGAAACCCCAAGTTCGCCGGCCTCGGCGATGACGTTTCGAAGGTTACCGTCAACCCCAAACTGCTTCGGGATCATTTGCCGGATCTCATTCTTTACCGGGCACTCCTCCGGGCGCGGATACCGGATGACGCCGTCAATCATTTTCGGACACCAGAATCGGTTTTGAAGAACGTTTACGCCGGATTCATCCGGATACTCAAAACTATGGAACATCAGGCCGAAGCCGAGTTCGTCCTTGCCATCATAGTCGCCAACTCCGGAGCCGAACTCGCATGGCTCCACGTATCCCTGACAATCCCGTGTGCCGAGGAAGATGTCCTGGCGGCCGCCCAGCTCAAGGCTGCGACCGGCGATCTGAAAATGCTTACCGTCAATATGGTCTTTGGCCAGTTCAGGGCGGTGCTCGTTCCACTCGAAATGCGCCCTGACCTGATACTCCACAGTCGGAATATTTGTAAACGGGTCGGGGTCACCGGTGAGGAACGTATAGATCGCAAGCGTGTTGCCTCCGCCGAATTCCAAAGGCTTGGTCCCCTTGGTTTGGGTTCTGATTCTCTTCATCACTCGCACCGCGTCTATAACCCAGATGAAAGTGGGCTTCCAGTAAATCGATTTGGCAACGCCTTTGAGGGCTTCGTATGTCGGCACGTGGTATGAGCATTTCTCCCCGCCCACCCGCGTAAGCGGGTCTGTAAACATGGCGAACCGGCCCCAAAGGCGAAACTCAATCGTGTTCTTGGGAGTGCTATGCACTGTGAAACTCCATTTCTTCCGTGCCTTCGTAGTTTATCCCAAAATCATCGCTGTACCACCGCGAATCTAAATAAGGAATTCCCGATCCACTCTGAACCTCGTGTATGGCGCTATCCTGTTGCAGCTTTGCAAGTACGTACGGGAAAACGTTCACCGTGAATCTCTGCGCCTGCTTCAGCACCCTGAATTGCTTCCCGGGCTCATGTGCCGCGCACAGATCGTTGATGATGGCTCGCCCTTTGCGCATGTAGGGCACGATGACGCCCCGGGTGTTCGCGTCGATCGGGAGAAAGGCCTCTGCGGCCGTTTTGAAGGCCTGACGCAGGAAGATGGGCCGTGGTGTTGGACCTGCGGCCATCTTGTTTTCGGAGAGCATGTTTAGCAGATTATCGTCGCGCTCGGCTTTTTCCGGGCCGACCGGGTAACTCATTTCGTCGCGGCGATCAAAGAAATAGTACTGGAAGTACCGCTCGGTCAAGGCCGGATTCGATATGTCAATTGTCGGATTGTCGCCAGAACCACGATTCTCATCCAGTACCCGTTGTGCGGCCTCCTGGGCTTTCCGAATCTCTGCGAGTTGCTTCGGCAATTCACCTTCGAGATTGATCACGTGTATGCGCCCCATGGCGGATTCACCGTTACGGTTGCAACGGCCGGCAGCCTGGGCGATAGAGTCCATCCCCGCCAGGGCGCGGATCGCAGAGCCGAAGCTGATATCCACGCCCGCTTCGATCAATTGCGTGCTGACGCAGATTGCCGGTTCACCGGCGGCAAGGCGCTTCCGGAGGCGATACAGAATCTGCATGCGATGTGCGGGGCACATGCTGGTGCTCAGATGGATAACTGGAACACCGTTCGCCATCGTCCGGCACTCCTTGAAAATCGATAGCGCTTCGCGCTTTGTGTTCGTCACCACAAGGCAACTGCCGGTGCGCTCGGTTTCGGCGGCGGCAAGCTGCGCGGCTTCGGCGTAACCCCATCCGCCCGGCTTGCGCCGGTCGTACGTCTCATGGCGGCGGGCTCGCTCGAATAGATTCAACACATCCGGCATCATCTCCGCGTTCTCGCTCAGGCGGATGGAACCCTTTCCGGCGTCGACCCGGTGCAGCAATGGCTGAGTTGCCGTACACAGCACGACAGTGCTTCCGCAGCGCTCCACGAGAAAGTTCAACGCATTGTTCCCCATGTGTACGCAGCGAATCGGCAGGGTCTGGATTTCATCGAAGATCAGGATCGAATTCGACAGTTGGTGCATGCGCCGGACGGCCCGCGTACCCGACCCGAATAGAGCTTCAAGAATCTGCACCGCCGTAGTGAAAACGACCGGCGCCTCCCAGTTTTCCGACAGGATTTTGCTTTTCCACGTCTGTTTCAGCGGCGTCAAATTGGAGTGATGCTCCAGGACGATACTCGCGAATTCGCTTCCGGCGGGTTCCAGTATGCCCCGGACAACCCGGGCGTTTTGATCGATGATGGACGTGTAAGGGCTGACGTAGACGATGCGGTCCATCTGGAACTTTGCCGCGTGGTTCAGTGCGAAGCGGAGGCTCGCCAGCGTCTTGCCCCCGCCAGTGGGCACGGTTAGTAGATACGTTCCCTTTGGGCGAACGGATGCAGCCAGACACGCAGCCGAGACCTCTTTGCGGAGCGCCGCGATACCNNTGTTGCCGCAAACGTGCCGCGATGGGATTCGAGAAATCGGCAGTGTCTGTCCTATCGGCATCGATGAGACAGCTAAATAGAAATCGAACCAAAAGGCCGACTTTGAAGCGGCGGATTGTCTCGCCCCTGTCGGTTCTGCAAATCGCGGCAATCATGTCGCGGATGCCACTGACGGCGGCTGGATCGTTCAGGAGGCGTGCACGATCCTCTGCTATTTGCCGTTCGGCTTTCGCCCATGCCTCGTCAAAGTGTGTGTCCGCGTCGGCTTTTCCCATCCGTCGCGTGAGGTTATCCGACCCGTTGGGCGAGATACAGTCGATCAGTCCCGAGTGATGAGAGGCGACGCAGATAGCGAGTATCTCGCCAATGATTCCCTCCTGCGGGCCTGTCGCTTTCAACGTGCGCCAGATTGTTTGGGCTCCGGCGGTGGAGTGGTCGATTTTCCCGCGCTCCGGATCGGGTTCCTCCGTGTCCTGGTCGATCGCCATTCGGTACAGGTAATGCTGGAAGGAGTTCGAGTACTTGCCCAGGTCGTGCAATAGCCCGACTATGGCTCCGGCAGGCCCAATTCCAACCTTGTCGGCGCGCTTTCGGGCATAGGCCGACACGCTGTAAAGGTGGTCACGGAGGAGTTGGCGTCTGCCGTCGCTTTCCAAATGGGCGAGCGCGGCAGCGGTGGGGCCTTCACATGAATTGTCCAGGGGCGTTTTTCCCATCCTGAGGTCGGGGGCTACGGTGCATGACTCCAACCAAGGCTATCATTTATCGGCGGAGTTCGGAGTAACTAATCCGTTACCGGATGTGGCCACAGGTGAGCGTCATGGCATCCACAGAATCGCTGTCTTACCGCCGGCCCCCAAGACGTTTCCCGCCTCCAGCTTCTTGACGTCGACGGGTGCCCGAACCGCGCCCTCGGAGAAGCATGAGCGGCATCCGCGTCGGGCAATAAGCGCTCGCGTTTTTGGTCGGACGCTGCCAATCTCTGCACCGAGGCATCTGGCCAACCGGGTCGTTCTCTCGCATGGCCCAATCGAAGCAACTGGCGGATGGACGCGACCAGCTGAAACCGTCGTTCCGTGCCCGGCCCTTGATCGCGTCGTGGTCGTCGTCGGAGAGTTTTGCATCCCAGTGGATGCGACGTCAGAAGGCTGGAAATATCCAGACCGGCAAGAGAATCCCGATCACCGCGCTGCAACCCGATGTGATGGCCCTGAATCGCAAGGGCGGCGGCAAAACCTTTCGGACCCATAAGAATTGCCTCAAAAGCGCCAGCCGACCAATGATCAACATGTTTCTCAGTTCCGTGCAACCGGCCCTGGAAACGAGCTCCATACTTCCCAAGGTCGTGCAAAATGCCCGCGAATCGGCACTCTTCTTCCGCGCCGAACGCCCGGCCATTTGAAGCGGCAAGATCGGCAACCCGGTTCACGTGTTGGGTCATCGGCTCCCAGGTTTTCCCGTCGGCGCCTGCGGAGTGGGCAAAGAGGGTCAGGTCAGCCAAAGAAGCCTCTTTCGGCCATAAATCGTGAACCTGCCCGCTATACCGCACCCGTTAACGCCTATTTTTGCCTCTATCTCCAATAGAATCAACAGGTCTCTCTTCCAGCCTGCTTTCGCTCATGCATACTGTTGGCGTATGACGATCTTCCCACCGACACTCACCGTTCAAACTTACGCAACAGCGCACGGGCCGCGGCGCGCGGCGGCATGGACTTCGGCAACATCTGTTTCAGCCGGGCGGCGCGGCCAGCTTGTGCGCTGTTTCCGGACAGCCATGTGCGAACGGATCAGGCGTTTTTTGCGCCGAAAGAAACGCCGGTGCGGTTCGATCCCAATAAGTATTTATAAAATCAATAACTTAGTAAAATCTGCGATCCCATTTGAACCCCTTTCGATCCCATTTGAAGCCCATTCGAGCCCACGGATTGGGATCGTCGGGCCCGCGAAATCGACGCCCCATCCCGCAGCCCCGAAATCCGACCGCACGCACATTGCGATCATGGCAACCACTGGGCAACGCCGCGACATCGAACCCGGCTTCCGAAAACCCGAAGGATTCGGACGGCTCGGCCGCCGTCCGGGCGCAAACCACCCAATTTCGGGCAGTCACTTCATGCGGCAAGACCCATGCCGCGTCCGGGGTGGCAATGGTCGACGAATTTTCCCTTGCATTTACTACTATCAAATAGTAGTATCAGTCATGAGGTAGTAGACAACGTGGCGCAACCCAAATTGAGCAAGCTCGAACTTCAGATTCTGGAAGCCCTGTGGGCGCACGGAAAAGCGTCCATTCGCGAGATTCAGGAGGCCTTTCCCGAGCCTCGGCCCGCGTACACCACCATCCAGACCACCGTTTATCGGCTCGAAGGGAAGAATGCGCTGCGCCGCGTCCGGAAGATCGGCAACGCCGATATCTTCGAACCGCTCGTGGCGCGCGATACCACCCGCCACAGACTTCTCGACGAAATTCTGAGCTTCTTCGGCGGCAAAGCCCAGCCGATGATGGCGCAACTGGCCGAGGCCGGAAAGCTGACCATCGAAGACGTTCGGGAACTGGAGAAAACCATCAAGAGGCTGGATTCGCAGCAGAAAGCGGAAAGGAAGCGTGAATCGAAATGATCGGTGAATTGGCGGCCCATCTCTTGCAATCGACCGTATTCGCCGTCGCGGCAGGGCTGTTGACACTCGCGTTCCGAGCAAATCGAGCCGGAGTTCGGTATTGGATATGGCTGAGCGCGTCGTTGAAGTTTTTCGTGCCGTTTGCGTTGCTGATGAGCGTTGGCACCCACATGGGGTGGTCGCCCTGGTGGTCGCACGGTGCCCATCGCATCGCGAAGCAGTTTGGCGCGCAGTTTTCGCTGCCTGCCGTACCCACCGTGATCGGACAAATCGGCCAGGGTATTCCCGGTGCCTCACCATCGGCCCAAACTGAGCCGGGTACCCTCCAGTGGCTCTCCATTGTCCTTCCCTGCGCATGGTTTTGCGGGTTTGCGGCAATTGTCCTGATGCGAGTCCGGGGCTGGCTCCGTATCCGGGATGCGTTGCGAGTGAGCACCCTGGCCGATATTCGGGCGGGCGTCGAGGTTCGCGTGTCCAGGGGGCCGCTGGAACCCGGTGTAGTGGGATTATTTCGCCCCGTCCTGCTGTTGCCCGAAGACGTGCTCCCCGGGCCAGCGCCTGAACGTCTTACGCCCGCGCAATTCGACGCAATTCTCGCTCACGAGCTGTGCCACGTGCGGCGGCGCGACAATCTGCTTTCCGCGATTCACATGATCGCGGAGGCCGTGTTCTGGTTCCATCCGCTCGTGTGGTGGATCGGGGCGCGGCTGGTGGAAGAACGCGAGCGCGCGTGCGACGAGCAAGTGTTGATTCTCGGCAGCCAGCCACGGGTCTACGCCGAAGCCATACTCAATGTCTGCAGGCGATGCGTGGAATCGCCGTTGGTATGCGTGTCCGGAATAACGGGCTTCCATCTGGAGACGCGCGTGAAGCGGATACTTACGGGCCGGATTCCGGGCAAGGTACCCTTCCTAAAGAAGATGGCGCTATCGGCGGCGGCAATTATGGCCCTGGCGCTGCCCATCGGCGTCGGCATGATGAGCGGACCGGCGCTCACGGCACAATCCCCGAGTGACAAACCATTGGCCATTGAAGCCATATCGATCGCATCCTGCGGAAGCGGGAACCAGTCGACGGGTGTCAAGGGACGAGGCAGAGGCGGCGGGGGCGGTCCGGTGAGCGTCGTTCCTTTAGTGATAGATCCGGCCGGTAGGTTCTCAGCGGGCGAGAGCGCGCCTCCGGGAAAAGTAAGAGTCAATTGCCAGAGCGTCGAGAAACTCATCGAGGCGGCATACGTTTTGCTGGAAAACGACGGGCGCAACTTTTCACCGGGGATTCCGATTGAGAGCGATCCATCCATGGGCTGGATTCACACAGACCGCTATGAGATCAATGCAACCGCGCCGGGGACCCGGATGCCGGAAATGGCGGGGCCCGTACTGCAATCGCTGCTCGAAGACAAGTTCGGGGTCAGGGTGCATCGCGTTACGCGAGAGGTTCCGGCTTATGAACTGACGGTGGCCGAAAGCGGCTCAAAACTGCAGCCATTCCGGGAGGGAAGCTGTGTCCGCGTCGATTTCGACAAACTGCGCGCGACGCTGTTCAGCGCTGCGTTCAGCGGGCAAGTGTTCGAACCGCAATTTCAGACGGGCGTGAATTACTGTGCGAACCGCGGCGGAGGAGACGCCGTCGTTATCCAGGAGGCGGAGGCGCTGAGTATCGGCGATTTCATAAGAGACTGCCTCGGTGTGATGAACCGTCCCGTGATCGACAAAACCGGACTTGCGGGCCTGTTCAATTTCCATCTGGAGTATGCGCCGGACCAGACGACGCCGGGTGCTGGTCCGCCGGCCGTGCCTCCGATCACGCGTCCCGGTCCGACAGTGCTCGCCGCGGTGCAGACGCAACTGGGGTTGAAACTAACGCCCTCTGTGGGGCCTCGGGAATTTCTCGTGATCGATCGGGTGGAGCGCCCTTCGGTGAATTGAAATGATCGACGAATTGACAACCCACCTGCTGCAATCGACCGTATTCGCCGTCGCCGCGGGGCTGCTGACTCTCGCATTCCGTAAGAATCGCGCCGGGGTCCGGTTTTGGATATGGCTGAGCGCGTCCGTGAAGTTTTTCGTTCCGTTCGCGTTGCTGGTCGGCCTTGGAAGCTTCATCGAGAGGCGCGTGCCGGAGACGCAAAAGATCGCGACGCCCGTTGTGGCCTTCGCGGTGGAATACATCACAGGAACTGCGGTCGCTCCGGTCGCGGCACCCGCGCCCGCTAAGACCAATTGGACGCCCTTGGCCCTGGTGGTCGTATGGGCAAGCGGATTCGTCGGGGTATTGCTGATTCGGTACCGTGGCGCGCGAAGGGTCCGTGCGGCGGTCCGCGCCGGGCGACGCCTGCAAATTCCGGCGGAAGTCGAGATTCGCTCGACACCGGGACTGCTTGAGCCTGGCGTGGTCGGGCTCTTGCATCCCGTCCTTCTGCTGCCCGATGGCATTGAGGAACGTCTTGAGCCGACTCAACTGGAAGCTGTGATTGCGCACGAGTTGTGCCATGTACGCCGGCGCGACAACCTGTTCGCCGCGGTTCATATGGTCGCGGAGGCGTTGTTTTGGTTTCACCCGTTGGTGTGGTGGATTGGAGCGCGGCTTGTCGCCGAGCGTGAGCGGGCGTGCGACGAGGAAGTAGTGCGCCTGGGCAGCCAGCCGCGCGTCTATGCCGACGCGATCCTCAGCGTCTGCAAGCTCTATGTGGAATCGCCGCTGACGTGCGTGGCGGGAGTTACGGGAGCGGATATCAAAGAAAGAATCGAGGCAATTATGACCAATCGAAGATTGCAGGGTTTGAATAACGCAAAGAAGATGTTGCTCGCCGGCGCGGGATTCGTGGCGCTGGCTGTACCGTTGATGATCGGCGTGGTGATCGCGATCGGCCATGTACCGCTGGTGCGCGCGCAGGCACCTGCTCCAACGCCGACCGCTGCGGCGTCTCCGCTGCAAATGGATAAGCCGATCGTGCCGATGAACGTTGCGCCGAAGGCTCAGGCAACCGAGGCCACACCTCAGGCCGCTCCGCAGATCTTGTACCGGGACCGCCGTCTGGTGGTGATGATGTTCGACCTTGATTCGATGACGACGGACGATAAGGGGCGCGCGCGACAAGGTGCTATCGATTTCGTTCACAAGAGCCTGCAGCCAAACGACCTCGTGTCGCTGATTGCGGTGAGCAACGCGACGCCTTCCGTCGTTCAGGACTTCTCGCAGGACGCGGCTGTACTGGAGGCCGCGGTTCAGAAGGTCGGCGGCGGAAACGGGAACGGCGCCACACCGGGTTACGCCCCGCGTTTAGCCGACATAGCGACCGTTTCGAGAATGCTGGCCAATTTTCCGGAGAAGAAAATGCTGATATATTACTCGAGCGGAATCGGTCAGCCCGGGACGGAAAGTCAGAGTGATCTGCAACGCGCGCTTGATGCGGCGGCGAAGGCGAATGTAGCGATTTTCCCGATTGATGTGAGCGCCCACGCTCCGGCGTCGCAACCTGCCGCGCCAACTGGCGGCGGAGGGCGCGGTGCGGCGATGTCAGTGCCGGGCGTCTCGCAGGAGGAGTACGACCGCCGTGTGGCGTATGCACAGGCGAACTTCGGCTCGCCCAAAACCGCGATGGGGCGAACCTATGTCAAGTACGGGCCACCGGACCAGATAGAAGATCGAAGTCTGGATGCGCAGGGTTCTCAGATCTGGCGATACCGGTTTCTGGAGAGCTTCCACAGCTCCGTGGAATTGGAATTGACACCCGGCCCTGGCGTCTTTGGCGTGCGTATCAATTACCCGCCGCCGCTTGCGACGTCCGAGGGTGTGCCCGATGACGTTCCCGCACTGGCTCAGGCGCTCAATCAGGAAGGGCGGGGCCGAGGCGGGTCCGTGGCGGCAAGCGCTGTTTCCGGGTTTCCTGGCAGGCATGCGTCCTTTCAAACCTATCCGGCGGGAGAGTTTTCAGTGCTCTCGGTGCCCCTCGACTCGTTGTCGGGACAGATTGATATTGTCGGGCAGGTTGCGTGGACGGCGGGACATGTCGCGGGCGTAGTGCGCGACACCGCTCCGGCCTCGGAGGGTACATATCGCGCGAGCTTCACGCTGGCCACCGGCTCTTATGTTTGCAAGGTGCTTGTTCGCGAACAGGTCACGGGGCGGATGTTTGGCGAGACGATCAATTTCGAAGTGAAGTAATCCGCGACCGAACTTTCGGCCCGATTTGAGTTGCTGAGAGTATAATCGGAAAACGTTCGAATGGTGACTTTCGGCATCCACCCGGGTGGCAGGTAAGATGGCCCTCTCATCTTCCCAATCTGACCGCTTTGGCGCGATCAGGGTCCGGGGTGCCCGGGAGAACAACCTTCGGAACATTTCCCTCGATGTTCCCCGGCGGAGAATCACGGTCTTTACAGGCGTTTCGGGTTCGGGAAAATCTTCGCTGGTGTTCGACACGATCGCCGCGGAATCCCAGCGTCTGCTCAATGAGACGTTCCCGACGTTCGTGCAGAATTTCCTGCCGAGCTATGGCCGGCCGGACGTGGATATTCTCTCGAACCTCTCGACGGCAATCGTTGTCGATCAGCAGCGCCTTGGCGGAAATCCGCGCTCGACATTGGGGACGGCAACCGATATCTACACGTTGCTGCGCGTCCTGTTTGCCCGTCTTGGAAAGCCCGCGGTTCCGCACGCACTGGCGCTTTCATTCAACGATCCCTCGGGCATGTGTCCCGAGTGTGAAGGACTCGGGCGCGGTTCCCGGATCGACATCGATGCCCTTGTGGATAAGAGCAAGTCGATTGAAGACGGCCCGGTCCGTTTTCCGACCTTCAACCCAGGTGGTTACAATCTGGGAACGTTCGTCAGGTCGGGGTTCTTCGACGTCAGAAAACCGCTGAAGAAATATACGAAAGAGGAGTGGCACGACTTTCTTCACCGCGACGACACGAAGCTGAAAACCAACAAGCAGGGCCAGACATTCAGCTCGGGATACGACGGCCTGCTTCCGAAATTCAAGCGACTCTACCTGAGCAAAGATGCTGAGAAGATGCCGGCGAATCTTCGCGAGGCATTTGACAGGATTGTGACGCAGGGATCTTGCGGCGCATGCGAAGGAACGCGTTTGTCGGAGGCCGCGCGCGCCTGCCGGGTCAACGGAAAGAACATCGCCGAATGCTCCGCGATGCAGATAGGCGAACTGGCCGGATTTATCCATTCGGTTCGCGCGCCGAATGTCGCTCCGCTGGTGGCACGCCTGGCGGAGAGACTCGATCATCTCGTCGAAATCGGGCTTGGTTATCTGAGTCTGAATCGCGAGACCGCAACGCTCTCCGGCGGGGAATCGCAAAGGGTCAGGATGGTCCGTCATCTGTCGTCGAGCCTGACCGAGGCGCTCTACATTTTCGATGAGCCGACGATCGGATTGCACGCGCACGACGTCCAGAGACTCAACAGTACGCTGACCAGACTACGAGATGCCGGCAACACGGTTCTCGTTGTGGAGCACGAGCCCGAGGTGATGGCGATCGCCGACCACATCGTCGATATGGGGCCGGGCGCGGGAAGGGACGGCGGGACGGTTGTTTTCGAGGGTTCGTTCAAAGATTTCAAAAAGAGCGGCACGCTGACGGGAAGGCACCTTTCGAGGCGTCAGGCGCTGAAGGATAAGCCGCGAGCGGGGAAGGGCCATCTTCTCGTCGAGCACGGGACGCTCAACAATCTCCGCAACGTGACGGTGAAGATTCCCATGGGCGTTCTTGTCGTGGTCACCGGTGTCGCGGGCAGCGGGAAGAGTTCGCTGATTCGCGGCTGTCTGCCCCGGCATTACCCGGATGCCGTCTACGTCGATCAATCGCTGGCGGCGGGATCGCGACGATCGAACCTTGCCACGTATTCGGGGATGGCCGACGCAATTCGGAAAGCGTTTGCGATGGCCAACAAGGTTCAGCCGGCGCTCTTCAGCGCGAACTCCGCGGGCGCATGTCCCGCTTGCGAAGGCCTGGGCGTGATCTACACGGACTTACAACACCTCGATCCTATTGCGGTTCGCTGTGAAACGTGTGAAGGCCGCTGCTTCACGGAAGAGGTTCTCGCGCTGAAGCTGCGCGGCAGGAACATTAACGAAGTCTTAAACCTTTCCGTCGTGGACGGGCTAAACTACTTTACTGAGAAACCGGTTCTCGCGACGCTGAATGCCCTCAAAGACGTGGGACTCGGTTATATCGCACTGGGGCAAAGGCTCAACACGCTGTCGGGCGGCGAGCGTCAACGCCTGAAACTGGCGGGTGAGCTCCGGAAGCCATCGCAAATCGTGGTTCTGGACGAGCCGACGGCCGGTCTGCATATGGCCGACGTGGCAAACCTGCTTACGCTCCTCGATGCAATGGTCGAAAACGGAACCACTTTGATCGTGATTGAGCACAATCTGGACGTCGTGGCACGCGCCGATTGGATCATCGATATGGGGCCGGGCGCAGGCGCCGACGGCGGCAACGTCGTGTACGAGGGTATACCGCGCGAATTGCTCGGTTCGAGCAAGTCGCTGACGGCGAAGCACCTCGCTGCGCGTCTGGGATGAATCCACCCGGAGGTGTGCGGCATCCTCACCCGCAAGCACGCACAACTCGGCTACTACTTCTTTTCGAACAAATAATGCGAGACAAGCCATTCCTTGCCTTCGCGATAGCCCCATAGCTCGGCGCAGGCCATATAAAACACGCGCCAGCGGACGAGCCATAGCAATGCATCGTCGACACCATAGGTCTTCTCGAAGATATCGAGTATCTCCCACCGATGGGCGTCCACATTCTCCAGCCATGCTTCCGCGGTCTTCTGGTAATTGGTGCCATCCAGCCGCCAGTGGTCGCGAATCGCGAAATCGTCCTGGAAATGGAGCAGCAGATCGTCGCTCGGCATGATGCCGCCAGTGAAGAAGTGGCGCGACATCCAGTCACGGGGACCGCGGTCTTCAAACGGATAAGCGAACCTGCTGTGCGTGAAGATGTGGACGAACAGCAGCGCGCCGGGGTTCGACCAGGACGCGATGCGGCGCATCAGTTCCTCGTAATTGCGCATGTGCTCGAACATTTCGACCGACACGATGCGGTCGAACGTGCGGCCGGTGTCGAACCGGTTCATATCCGCCGTGACGATTTCGAGATTGCGAAGGCCGAGGCGGGCACTCTCAGCATCGATGAACTTCTTCTGCGAATGCGAGTTGGAGACCGCGGTAATGGTGGAATTGGGAAAGGCCTGCGCCATGTAGAGCGAGAGCGAACCCCAGCCGCAGCCGAGTTCGAGGATCGACTGGCCGTCTTCGAGACGCGCGCGGTTGCACGTCAGTTCGAGCATGGCGTCTTCGGCGTCCTCGAGCGTCGCGATGTTCGGCGGCCACCAGGCGCAACTGTATTTCCGGTGGGGTCCGAGGCATTTCACGAAAAAAGCGGCGGGAAGCTCGTAGTGCTGGTCGTTGGCGGCTTTGGTTTCGATGGCGATCGGGCTGGCGCGCAACTCGCCAACAAAACGAAGTAATGCGTCGCGTTGGCGCGCGGGATCGCCCGCGTCTTCTTCGCGGAGGCGCTCCCGCAAAAGCCGCCGGATGCCGATGCGGATCAGCCAGTCAGGCAGAAAGTCTTTTTCGAGCAGAGTGTCGACGGAGACGGGCATCGGGGTTAATTTACTTGTTTCTTCGGAAACCATGGCACGAACATGCTTGTGGTTTCCTGGTATCTCCGGTATGCCTCGCCTTTGCTTCGCAGCGCCTGTGCCTCGGTGGCCGGGATGCCCGTGACTTTCAGGAGAAAATACAGAATCAGCGCAGGCGAGAGCAGGCCCAGCCAGCCCCAGGGCGATGCCAGAGCGAATGTCGCGTAGGCGAACCAGATCAGGGATTCGAAAAAGTAATTCGGATGGCGCGAATAATTCCAGAGGCCGATGTTACACGACTTGCCACGGTTCGCCGGATTCGCTTTGAAACCGGCCAGTTGACCATCGGCGACAATCTCTCCGAGGATCGCCATCGCCCAGAGCGCCGCGCCCGCGTATTCGAGCGGCGACAGCGCCGGAGCGGGATTAATCGAGGCGAACAGGAATGGCGCGGAAAGCACCACGCAGAGCAGGGCCTGAAACTCGAAGAAGGCGAGAAACTTCAGCGGGATATTCGTCTTCCACTGCCTTCTGAGTTCCTGATATCGGCCCTCTTCGGGATGTCCCAGCACGCGCGTAAAAAGCAGGAAAAAGGCGAGGCGCACGCCCCAGACGGACACCATCACGGCTATCAGCCACGCACGTGCCGGTTCGCCATGGCCCAGGACGGCGTAAAGTACGGCGAGGATTGCCAGTCCGCCGGCCCACCCCGCGTCGACGATGGCCGCGTTCTTCAAAGACAGATGGATAAGCCAGAGGAGCAGCATCAGCGCCGCCACCGTGGACGTTCCGATGAGGATAAGATGGACAATCACCGCGCGCCTCCGCGCAACCGCGCAAGCGTCCGGATGGGGCCGAGCAGGACCCAATAGAAGAAGAACGACACGATTGCCGCCACGCCGAGCCAGACGGCCATCGCATGGATCGTCACTGTCCATAAATCGACAATGGCGCTCCAGAGGTTGGCTTGCACGAGCTGTCGGATGCCGTCGAGCGTCAACGGTTTGTGCTTTGTTCCGAATACCCATTCGCCCGCGCGGATGAACGGAACCAGGAGAGCCAGCTGAAGCGGCGACATCAGGTAATTTACAATCTGGATTGCCGCGGGGTTGAGGCGCAGCAGCAAGGCCGCGACTCCGCAAAGAATCGTGGTAGATCCGATCATTGGCGCCATGCCGATCGCGATCCCCAGCGCCATCCCCAGGGCTATTTTTTCGGGAGTAACACCCTGGCGAAGCAGCGCCACTACCGGGTCGACGATTCTTCGCCGCCAGAAACCGGTGCGTGCCGGAGGAACGATCACGCGCGCCGCCAGAGGATGGACTCGACTTTCTCGCTCGCCGGCAGACGGAATAATTCACGCAGCACGTAAGCCGACATGGCGATATTTCCCAGACACATGATGAGGATGAACCAGAGGATTCTGCCGCCCCAACTCCTTTCCTTGTAAACTACCCAGATGAAGAATGTGATGAACCCGGCAAAGGCGTCGTAAAGCGTCGCGACGGCCCAGGGATTCGCCGAGAATCCACGCCAGGAATCCCACAAGCTGACTTGCATGCTCGTTCTGACGGTCGCGACGGCCATCCAGAGAAAGATGAAAGCGAACAGGAGTTTCAGGAATGTTTTCATGGCAGGTTCCTCGTCGAAGGCAGATGCTGAATTCGCGAGAGGTTCCGCTCCAGTGCGTTGAGATCCCCGATGTAGGTAACCGACGACGGTTGCCCACAAGCCAATGTCTGCGCGCCCACGCCACCCAGCCATAGTTCCACATCCGGGGGCAGCCCGGCGGCAACCGCGCGAACGGTCTCTACCGCCAGGGATACCGGCTCCGGTGTAGTCAGGCCAAGCAACAAGACCTGGGGCTCAAATTTCCGCACTGCGAATAAAATCTGTTCAGCCGGCAGATTCGGTCCGAGATAGGCGACGGGAAAGCCTCGCACTCCGGCGAGCACGGTGGCGGCCAGAGCCGCAAGATCGTGCAACTCTCCGGCTGGAGTAGTGGCGACGATTCCAGGCAGGGCGTCAGCCGGTCGATTCAGCCTTGCCATGGCCCCGAGGAGATCGCGAACGATCTCAGTGACCATGTGTTCGTGGGCCGTTTGCAGGGTGCCGGCGTGCCATCGGTCGCCGGTTTCGCGCATCAGCGGCAGAGCGACCTGGTGGACGAAGTCGACCGGACTGAGCAGAGCTGCGAGGCGGCCTAATTCTTCGTTGACGCGAGCGGAGTCGAACGTCTCGACGGCCGCAAGCACGGCATCAATACGGGATTGCGGAGTCGAATCCCGGGGTGGTGAAGCCATTGGAACGTCTTGCCGGGCGGCGCTGATCAGGGCATTTAGCTCCTCTTCCGGGAGCGCGGCCACCTCGCTGATGGAATACCCTTTGCCGACGGCGAAGCGAAGCTGCATGAAACGCTGAACATCGGCTTCGTCGTAAAGGCGACCTCGTGCCGAACGGTCCGGTTTCACCACTTTATAGCGTCGTTCCCAGGCCCGGATCGTGTCCAGGCTTACACCCGTCATCCGGGAAACCACGCGAATTGGGTATTGCTTCGCCATACGCCGTTAAGAAACCAGCGTAGCGCACTATTTTCGGTATGTCAATCGTTTGTCTAAGACAAATGATTGACAAAATTCTTGCTTCGTCCTAAAATGAAACCATGCCCGCGATTGCAAAGCTCCGCACTTGTGAATACCGGTTCGGCGCAGTCTTCGGATTCGTCTCTCTGCATGTTGCGGCTTTAGGGGTCTTTTTTGTTCCGTTTTCGCCGAGGCTTCTGGTGTGGCTGGCGGCAACGTACAGTTTGCGGATGTTCGCGGTTACCGCCGGTTACCACCGATACTTCAGCCATCGCAGCTATAAAATGGGCCGCGCCGCTCAGTTCGCTATGGCTTTCCTGGCCCAATCTTCGGGGCAAAAGGGTGTATTGTGGTGGGCCGCGCAGCACCGGGACCACCATCGCCACTCGGATAACGAAGATGACATCCACTCACCGGTAAAGCAGGGCTTCTGGTGGTCGCACGTTGGTTGGGTGCTATCGAACAAGCACGATTCTTACGACGCGAAACGCGTGTCCGATTTCGCGAGGTTCCCCGAACTCCGCTGGCTGGATCGCCACCACTGGATTCCGACCACAGTCTTCGCCGCTATCGTGCTGGCTCTCGGCGGATGGCCGGCCTTCTGGTGGGGCTACGTTCTTTCGACGGTGCTTCTCTACCACTGCACGTTCTCGATCAACTCGCTCGCGCATTTGTTCGGCACCCGGCGATTCAATACGCCCGACGATAGCCGCAACAACTGGTTGCTGGCTCTGGTGACCTTCGGCGAGGGCTGGCACAACAATCATCACTACGTGATGGCCAGTTGCCGGCAGGGGTACCGATGGTGGGAGGTCGATATCACATGGGCCGTCCTGAAACTGCTGAGCGTGACGGGAATCGTGCGCGAGCTCAGGCCGTTCCGCGTGCCAACGCATTCCGCGCAAGGGGCGGCATAGGTGCGGATCGCGGTCATCGGCAGCGGTATTTCCGGTCTCTCTGCCGCCCACTACCTGAGCCGCGAGCATGAGGTTACGCTGTTTGAAAGAGAAAACCAGCCTGGCGGACACACTCACACCGTTACTCTGGAAACGCGCGACGGCCCGCTCGCCATCGATATGGGCTTCATCGTCCATAACGACCGTACTTACCCCAACCTGGTAAAGTTGTTCAACGAACTCAGTGTGCGGACGCAGCCAAGCGACATGTCGTTCGCCGTGTTCGACCGTGAGTCCGGATTCGAGTATTCCAGCCGCGGATTGTCCGGCTTTTTCGCGCAGCGGAGCAACCTGTTGCGTGGCGAACACTACCGGCTCCTCCGCGAGATTCTCCGGTTCAACAGAGAGGCGCCAGGCTTTCTTTCCGAAGCCGGATCGTCCGAGGTGACGATGGGAGAGTTTCTCCTGCGCGGGCGATACGACGCGGGGTTTGTGGAACGTTATCTTTATCCGATGGCCTCGGCTGTGTGGTCCATGCCGGTCTCTTCGATGCGTGACTTTCCCGCCCACACCCTGATACGATTCTTCGATAACCACGGAATGCTGGGAATCAATACGCATCCGAAGTGGAAGACGGTCACGGACGGCAGCGCCAGCTACATCGCACCGATTACTGCGCCGTACCGTGACCGGATTCGGCTGAGAGCGAAGATCCGTTCTGTCTCCCGAAGCGCTGCCACCGCGACTATTGACTTCGAGGACCGCCCGGCGGAATTGTTCGACCAGGTGGTCTTCGCCTGCCATGGCGATCAGATTCTGCCGCTGTTATCCGATCCGACGCCGGACGAGCGGGAGATACTTTCGAACTTCACCACCAGCCGGAACGAGGCGTGCCTGCATACCGATTCACGCTTGTTACCAGCCCGCAAAAACGCCCGCGCATCGTGGAACTATCTGCTTTATTTAGATATAAATGGCAATGCCACTCTCACGTATCACATGAATCGTCTGCAGTCGCTCAGGGCGACCGAAAACTACTGCGTCACGCTGAACGCCACCGAACTGATCGACCCGGCGAAGGTGCTGCGTGTGGTTACGTTTCACCATCCCGTTTATAATGCTGCCGCCATCCGCTCGCAACAGCGCTGGAGCGAGATCAGCGGACGAAACCACACGCATTTTTGCGGGGCTTATTGGTTTTACGGATTCCACGAAGACGGCCTGAATTCCGCGATTCGGGTCGCGCAGGCGCTGGGGGTGCGGGTTGGAAACTAGTAATCCAGTGCCGGCGATCTATACCGGGACTCTGCGCCACCGGCGATTCAAACCGGTGAATCATGAATTTACGTATCCTCTGTTCATGGTTTTTCTGGACATCGACCGCATTCCGGAACTGATGCTCATCTCCCGGTTCGCCGCCTGGAACCATTGGAATTGGGCGAGTTTCTACGAGCGCGACCATTTCGGCGACCCTTCGAAGCCTTTGCGGAAGCGGCTGGCCGAAGACGCGGCAAGGGCGGGCGTGCCGTTCCCCGACGGGCCGATTTTTCTGCTGACGCACCTCCGCTACCTGGGCTGCAATTTCAACCCGATATCGCTTTTCTATTGCTACGAGAGATCGGGCGAACTGCGAACCGTTCTCGCCGAAGTGAACAGCACCTTCGGAGAAACGCGAAACTACTGGCTTTCGGCGCGAAACCGCCTGCCCGCCGCGAATTCCATGCATTACCGCTGTTCCAAGTCGATGCACGTTTCGCCGTTCATGCCGATGGAGCTGGACTACGATTTCATCCTGACGCCCCCGGACGAGCGGCTGGTGGCGCACATGAACACGCTCGAAGACGGCAGTGTCAACTTCGACGCGACGCTGACGCTGGACCGAAGACCTTGGACGGCGGGCGCGCTGCACCTGGCTCTGATTTCGCATCCATGGATGACGGCGAAGGTGATTTTCGCCATTCACTGGCAGGCGCTGCGGCTGTATCTGCGCAAGGTTCCGGTGTTCACGCATCCGGCGCGCCGGAAGGCTGTTTCCGTTAACCAAAGGGCAAGGGAGGTATCGAAATGATCGGACAGTTCGCACAATCCGCGTTCTTACGGGCGATGTGCGCCATTCGCGAAGGCCATCTGGAACTCGTATGCGACGGGCATCGCCATCATTTTGGAGACTCGGCGTCTCCCTTGCGTGCGACTGTGCTGGTTCACGATGGCCGGTTCTTTCGGCGGCCTTTGCTGCAGGGCGATATCGGGATCGGTGAGTCGTATATGGATGGAGACTGGTCTTCGCCCGACTTGACGGCTGTCATCCGGCTTGCTGTGCGGAATCTGACGGCGCTTGAATCGGGCAACTCGTGGTTCTCGACGTTCAGCCGCGCCACCGATGTCTTCAGGCACCGCCGTCGCTCGAATACGGTTGAGGGCAGCCGCAAGAACATCCGCGACCACTACGATCTGAACAACGATTTCTTCCGGCTGTTTCTCGACTCGCGCATGGTGTATTCGTGCGCCTGGTATGAGGCGGCGGAGGACACGCTCGAAACGGCTCAGCTGCAAAAACTCGACCGCGCGTGCCGCAAGTTGCAACTGCGCCCGACCGATCACCTGCTGGAGATCGGCACCGGGTGGGGCGCGATGGCGATCCACGCGGCGAGCCGGTACGGTTGCCGCGTGACCACCACGACCATCAGCCGCGAACAGTACGAGTTTGCCCGCGAGCAGATTGCGCGCGCGGGGTTGACGGGACGAATCGAGCTACTGCTGGAAGATTACCGGCATCTGAAAGGGCGATTCGATAAGCTGGTGAGCATCGAGATGTTCGAGGCGGTCGGGTTCGAGTATTACGACACGTTCTTCGGCGCGTGCGACCGTTTGTTAGCTTCGGATGGCGCAATGCTGCTGCAGGCGATCACGATCAACGACAAGAAGTTTCCGACTTACCGTAAGAGGGCGGACTGGATCCAGAAGTATATTTTTCCGGGGTCGGAACTGGCGTCGGTGACGGCGATTTGCTCGTCGCTGGCGCGAGCGACGGGGATGTCGTTATTCCATGCCGAAGATATGGGTACGCACTACGCGAGAACGTTGCGGGCGTGGAGCGAGCGATTTCACGACGCGCTTCCGGGTGTAATGGCTCTGGGCTTCGACGACCGGTTTATTCGCATGTGGGATTTCTATCTGGCTTACTGCGAAGGCGCATTCCTGGAGAGGCACATCAGCGATTTCCAGTTCTTGATGACGAAGAGTTATGCGCAGCGGGAGCTGCTGAATGAGCCGTGGGAAGGTGTGGGAACGGCGATAGCCGCTCGTTTGTAATACTTCCGAAACAGGCCACCGGCTGAGGTCAATCCCACCTTTCCCTTTCGCAGAGGCATTTTAAGGTCGTCTCTTTTTTTTGTCCTTGACAACGCCCCCCCCCCCGGGCGTAAGCTATCTTCGTAACGTACGGAGGCTGACGACCATAATGAAGGTACCAACGTTTGTAACTCACACTTTCAGAAACGCAACGGCTGGGCTGTTTTTGCTCTTTGCGGCTACAATGCCCGCAACGAATGCCCTGGCAAGCCTTTCGCCTGGAATCACTTTCACGCCGACGTTGGCGTTCAACAATGTTGAAAGTACTACCTTGGGTTGGGTTTTCGACCTCAGCGCGCCGATATGGGTCAGTGATTTGGGTTACTACGACTTCAGTTCGGATCCAAACCAGCCCCAGTCTATTTGGTGCTGCAGCCCCGACACCAGAACGTCAGGCGGGCTTCTCGACAACCACATCGTCGGGATATTCAATGGCGTCGGGACGCTTTTGACATCGACGACCGTTCCGTCCGGGACGGCTGGTACTCTCGTTGGGAATTCCAGATATGTTCCAATCCCTACGATCGAATTAACGCCAGGCCAATACTTTGTTGAAGGCACCCAGCAGGGTAGTTCCGGCATAAGTCCTACCGACCCGGTGGGCTTTGATTTCTCGGCATTTACTGCCATGCCGGAGATTTCCTACACACATGGCGTTTATACGTTCGGAACTCCCGACGTGCTTACTTTCGCCAGTAGCGGGGGCTATGCCGCTTATATCGGCCCTGATTTCCTCGCTAGCGATGAACCGCCAACGACGACGCCGGAACCGCGCTACGCCCTCGTGCTTGCCGCCGGGTTGGCCGCTTTGTGGCTGATGACGAAGCGGCGACGGACCGTCTGAAGAATCTCGACGAGTCGAAATCGGCTATTATCCGCGCAGCCGCGTCAACGCCTCCACGCAGGCGACGCGCAGAGTCGGAATATTGATCGTAACGATGTTCCATATACGGTCCTCGCGAATGGCATCGTATTCGTGACGGAGCCTGTTTCCCAGTCCGCGAATCTCCTGCCACGGCTGACCCGGTACCAGCGTAAAAGGCCAGATCCCCGAGTTTCGCACCAGCTTCGCTAATCCGTTCCAGGCAGCGCTCGACGGCGTCACAGGTCTTCCGGTCTTCCTCGAATGCTGTCAGGTCCATGCCAGCGATATAACCTTCAATGGCAACGGCGTTTTCTATGATGTCTTCGAGGCGTTGTGCGGGCTTATCAGAAGGCAACGGCGCGATCCCTGTCGATCTCAGCCTGAAAGCGCTTCTTGCGGGTCGGCTCTTCGACGACGTCCACCTTTCGTCCCAGAATGTCTTCCAGCCGCCTTTCGAGTTCGGCCAGGCGGCTGAGGTAGTTCAGTCCCGGTTCGGAAAAGTTATTGCTCAGACGGACGGCTACGTCGACATCGTGTGTCGTCGCCTCGCCACGCGCGACCGAGCCGAACAGCGATGCACCTACGACGCCGGAGTCGTGCAGCTCCCGTTCGTGCGCTTTTAGCAGGGACAAGACCGCGTCGCGTTCCATGGAATCAATCTTGCACAATTCAGAGACGAGGGCAACAAGCGTGCCAGCTTCCTGAAGGGCACCGTTACGATAAAGGTATGAGCCACAAGGTCGTAATCGTCGGCGGAGGGTTTGCCGGCCTTTACGCCGCGCAGTCGCTCAGGCGCGAACCGGTTGAGGTTACGCTCATCGACCGGCGCAACTTCCACCTCTTCCAGCCTCTGCTGTATCAGGTTGCGACGGGCGGCCTTTCTCCCGGCGAAATCGCGTCTCCGCTGCGGTTCGTGCTGAATCGCCAGAAGAACGCTCGCGTGCTTCTCGGCGAAGTTGTGGACATCGACATTCAGTCGCGGGAGGTTATTCTCGCCGATCTTTCGCGTCTCCCCTACGACACCCTGATCGTGGCCACCGGTGCCACCCACCACTACTTCGGCCATCCCGAATGGGCCGCGCACGCGCCCGGCCTGAAGACGGTGGAAGACGCCACGGAGATCCGTACCCGCATCCTTCTCGCATTCGAACGCGCGGAGAAAACCACGGATCACGCGGAGCGCGCCGCGCTGTTGACGTTCGTCGTCGTGGGTGGCGGACCGACCGGCGTAGAACTGGCGGGCGCGCTCGGAGAAATCTCGCGAGATACGCTGCGGGCTGATTTCCGCAGCATCAATCCGGCGGAGGCCCGCATCTTCCTGCTTGAAGGGGCGGACCGCCTGCTGCAGACTTACCCCGAGGATCTGTCTCTTTCCGCCGAGCGATCGCTGATCGAACTGGGAGTGCGCACGCGGGTTGGCGCGAAGGTGACGGCCATCGATGGCGGTGGCGTGACCATGATTACCAAAGGGGGCGAGGATCATATCGCGGCCAGAACCGTTCTCTGGGCCGCGGGCGTGCAGGCATCGCCGCTGGGGAAGATCCTGGCGGAACGCACTGGCGTGGGCCTCGACGCGGCCGGGCGCGTTGGCGTGGACGGCTGGCTGGCGGTTCCCGGGCATCCGCAGATCTTGGTAGTCGGGGATCTTGCCCGTGTAGTTCAGGACGGCGCTCAGGTCCCGGGCGTTGCGCCGGCGGCAATGCAGCAGGGCCGTTACGCCGCGCGGTTGATGGCGGAGCGTCTTCGTGGACAAACCAGCGGACAAACCAGGGGACAAACGATTCCGGCGTTCCGGTATCGGGACAAAGGCAGTCTCGCCACGATCGGCCGAAATCGCGCGGTGGCGATGATCGGGCGGTTCCGTTTCACGGGTTATATTGCGTGGCTGCTCTGGCTCTTCATTCACCTCCTGTATATCGTTGAATTCGAGAGCCGCGTGATGATCGCGATCCAGTGGGGGTTCGCGTATTTCACGTTCAATCGGGGCGCGCGGTTAATCACCGGCGATTCGGGGCGGACGCGGGTGTAGGGGGCGCCGGATGAAGCCGAGGATCGCGATCATCACTTTGGGAGTCGATAGCCTTGAGACCTCGCTCACCTTCTACCGGGACGGTCTTGGCTTTAAGACCGATGGAATTATCGGAACGGAGTTCGAAGACGGCGCGGTCGTATTCATCGATCTCGAATCGAGCCTGAAGCTGGCGCTCTATCCCAGAAAGAGCCTTGCCCGAGATGCCGGGATTCCGGTCGATCCGGCCAGCGCCACGGAATTCTCGCTAGCTCACAATGTCGTCTCCAAAGACGAGGTTGACACGGTGATGGAGCAGGCAAGGCTTGCGGGCGCGATCATCGTGAAAGAGGCTCACGATACGTTTTGGGGCGGCTATGCGGGCTACTTCCTCGACCCGGACCGGCATCTCTGGAAAGTCGCGTGGAATCCTCAGATGTTGCCGAAAGACTGAGCGGCGGCTATGCTACCGCGGAGCGCATGTAATCCATGCACCGCTGTAATTCTTCCGCCGGGGTGCCGAGTCCCAGGTATTCGTACTCCGCGAAAACCGGGAACGTGTACTTCTTTTCCTTCACCAGCCGCAGCACGTCCTGAATTGGCGTATCGCCGTCTCCGAACTGTTCGTTCTTCCCTTTATTGCGGCGACGGTCCTTGACCGTAAGCTGACCGATGACATCGTGATTCTCCTGAATCCACGCCATCGGCGAACCATTCGCGGCCTCGATCGCGCCGATGTCAGCGTTCACCTTAAACCGCTTCGAAGGCAGCGCGTTCGGCAGAGTGAAATCGGTCGCCGCAATGTTGATTTCGTGCTTTTCCGCAAACGGCGCGAGGCGATTCAACGTCTCGGCCTTGCCAGGTACCGTGATGGACGCCGCGCCCAGCGACTTCGCCTGCACGAACGTGGCATCGATCTCGGGATCGGTAAACGTTTCGTCGTACTTCACCGTGTACGCAGCCACCGAAATGGCGGCGGCGGCGAACTTCGCGCGGATATCGGCGTAGTGGGCGGCGCTCGCCGAGAGCCGGTAATCGCGGGTCAGATTGCGCGCCTGAAGCATCGCCGCGGCAATCTCCTCGGGCGTGAAATGGTGAATAACGATGGGGTACGCAGCGGGTGGAGGCGGCGCGCCGGGTCCGGTGTTCGGGCCGGCCGGTTCCGTGTTATACGACCAGAGATCGATCTCCGTGACCGCGGCCGTTTTGAGCGGCTTGATCAGATCGTCAATGTTGTCCTTGCCCGGGATGCGGGGCAGTTCGCGCAGGCTCCACGTCGTCGCTCCCAGCCGCACGCCGCTCGTGCCCGCATCGCCCTTCGCGCCGAACGCCGAAGCGGCCGGTCCGACGATGGTCGCGGTCCGCAGCGCCAGACCACCCAGCGCAAATCTGCCCACATCGCGTCTTGTATACATTCGGTCCGCTCCCATCGCCGCCCCTGTCATTATATACCCGAAAACGATACTATATTCTGAATTGCATGGGGTTGCTGCCGTAATGGCTGTTCGGGTTCTTCTTGTCGCCACATTATTGATTTTCTTCGCCGGTTCAGCGGAAACCGCGCCCGGCCAGGCATGCCCGATGGACGTGGTGCAGGACGCGAGTTCGCCGGTGCCCCTGAGCGACGTCTGCATACCCGACGGCTACAGCGACATCCCGATGGATTATTTCGACGATTTTTCCTGGCGGGAATTCGTCGCCGTGGTCTGGCCGGCGGCGAGCGGACGCCGTGGCATCGCGGATACGAAGAAAACGGTCGGCGCGCCGGGACCGCGCGTCTTTGAAACCTGGAAATCGCTTTGGGAAGTGTTCCACACCGACGGGTCCGCGCCCGTAGCCTTCAATCAATACGAGCCGCCAGGCACGAATGCCTGCGACGCGAGGACCGGATTTGGCGATGTGGTGCTGGCTTCGAAATCGGGCATCGACGACATCGGACAGGCGGGCATCGGCGAGTTGCTCGGGCCGCTCGTGGCGCAGAACGGCAAGTACGTCCGCCAGCAGACGCTCTACAACCAGATCGCTTACGACTTCATCGTGCGCAACAAGCTGTATTTGCGCGCGAATCTGCCTCCCGTGCCGTCACCCAAGCCGGAATTGCCGGTCGTGCAGTTTCCCATGGGTTCCGCCGCGATCAAGGCGGCGTGGCTGGATCTGGATGGCTTCAGCGAAGCGCAGAAGGCCCGGTTTTACTCGCGTATTGCGCTGGTAAGGGACGTCAACACGGGAACGTGCTCGAAGAAGACGATGGGGCTGGTCGGGCTGCACATTATCGTGAAGACGCCGAGCCGGCCGCAGTGGATCTGGTCGTCGTTCGAGCAGATCGATGCGATTCCGCCAAAGCAGTTCGGGGGCACGGGCAAGTTCACGTTTCACGACGGCGACAGGACGAAGGCGATGCCGTCGGAAAACCCTCTCAAACTGACTCCGCTGGCGAAAGAGCCAGTGATGCCGTTCAATGTGACGCGGTCGATCATGATGCCGATCCATCCGAAGACGGAGTTGATGACGCTTGTCTACCAGCGGCTGTTGCATGGCACGCCGTGGGAGTTTTATCAGATCGTGACGACGCAGTGGCCGCGTCTCGAAGGGAATCAGGCCGCGCCGGTTCCGGCGACGCAGGGCGGGGAAGTGACGACCACGTTTCCCGGCGCCGGCGCGACCACGGCCTTTGCCAATCTGACGATGGAGACGTTCGACCAGAGCCGCCCGCAGCTGGGGTGCATGAGCTGCCACAATCAGGCCCGGATGACGGTGGATTTTATGTGGTCGGTGATGGACCACGCGTATCCGCCGAAGATTGGAGTGGCGAAGACGGCGATGGCGCAGTAGGGTTCGGCGACCGAACCGATCGGGATTCCGCGGCAGTGATGGATGTGTCAGCCGGCTCGCGCCGCGCGGGCGGCGATATCGCCGAGGGCGAGGGTAATTTCGGCTTGCAACACCGTAGTCAGTTTCAGGATCGGCAAGGGCGGCGCGGGCTCATCGTGGATCAGTTCCCAGGGCAGAGCGAGGAGCAGCGTAGCCGCCTCATTGGCTTCGTTTTGTTTTTCGGGCGGGGCGCTGTCGACGAGTTTTTATCCACCTTGATGGTGAAGCGGCGATCGGTTGCGAGGCTCCTTCGCCATGCATCGAGCGGGTTTTTCGAGGCGGCGGCGTTGACGCTGTCGTAGAGTCGCCGGCCCCACAGCGGGAGGGCTTCCACGACGCGGCTGGCGCGCTCCTCAAAATAGCCGGAAGGCCAGTTGATGTAGCGCTCCAGATACCACGCGAGTTCTCCGGCTTCGATGGGGCCGAGCGGCGCGGTAAACGTGTAGCGGCCGCCTTCAACCGCACGGCTGTTGTCGGCCGGGAGGTAGACGAGCCGGGCGGTGGCCGTGGCTCGACGCGCGCCGTTGATGTCCGCTATGCCCGGATCGGTGAGTTCGAGGACAAGATCGGCGATTGGGGAGGGTGGTGGCTCGTCGTCCGGAGTGGTTCCGATCGGAAGGGCGTACCCCAGCGCGGCGCGCACCTGCGGCAGCGCGTTCTGGATCGCGTCGGGGCCGTCGGTCAGCTTTATGGCAACGGGTTCACCGGAGAACAGACCTTTCACCATTACCGGCTCGACACCCCGTCCCAGTAGGGGAATGATTGGTTTCCCCCATTTCCGGGCGTGCTTGATTTCCTTTTGCACCCAGGAAGAATTGAAACCGTCGAGGGTCAGCAGTGCCAGAAACGCATCGGCTTCTTCGATATTGCTCTTGATTTCTTTGCTTAAGAAGAGGCCGGCGGTCAGATTTTCGGAGTCCGTCCAGACTAAGACGTGAAGTAACTCAAGATTATGCCTTAATTCCCTGACTTGGGCGTCGTCTTTGGTCGAATGCGAAATAAAGACCGATTGGCGGGCATGTCGGACCGGTGTTCAGAATACCACGCGAAATCCCATTCGCGCCAATTACGAAAGTACTGTTTCGATGAGTCTGAGCGGCTCGCTCGCCGAGCGGCGCTCGGCTTGTACAGGCTGAAGCCCGTACCCACATGGGCCAGGACTTTCACGACGATCTGTTAAAGTTTAGACACCGTATGGGTTCAATCTTTCTCAGCTACAGGCGAGACGATGCCGAAGGTCAGGCTGGCCGCTTGTACGACGACCTTGTTGCCGAGTTCGGCTCCAATGCCGTGTTCATGGATGTTGCGGCGATAGAACCCGGGCGCGATTTCCGCAGGGCGATCGATCAAAGCTTAAGTTCGTGCGGCGTGTTTCTGGCGTTGATCGGAAGGAACTGGCTGGCGGCGACAGACGCGGCGGGCCGGCGCCGGTTGGATGATCCAGCCGATTTCGTTCGCATCGAAACTGCGGCCGCGTTGAGGCGAGATATTCCGGTTATTCCGGTTCTGGTCCAGGGAGCAACGGCTCTCAGTCCCGATCAGTTGCCGGACGACATCCGGGATCTCGCCTATCGCAACGCGATGGAACTGACCCACGCCCGTTGGGACTCGGATGTGAAGCTGCTTGTCAAGGCGGTTCGCGGTTACGTCTCAGTACCGACCGCGCGCCCTGAGCCGGTACTTGTTCAGCCCGGAAAAAAATCCGCCGCAGTCAAGTACTTTTCGCTCCTGTTGGTTGCCCTTTTTCTGCTGGGCGTGGTGCTCTATAGCCGGCGAGGCGGGAAGGCGGCCGGCGGCGCAGCGCAGGAATCGACAGAAACGACTTCGTCCGCGGGGACTGCCTCCTCGGCGGAGCCGGAGCCTTTGAAGCGCGCTCCGGAAGTTGTCTCTGAGCAGGCAAACGCGCCGGCGACAAAACCCGCCAAGGCCCTGGATTTCTCGCTGGCCGCCGAACAAGTGCCTCTGCCGGATAACCCCAAACGTTTTACCTTCACGTTATCCACCAGGCTGCCCAGCTGGGCTATCGACCAAATCTCCGGCGTCCACTACGATCTTGTTTATACCCCGAATCCTCTGTCGCTTGAAGGTGGCCCCGCCCCGAAGTTCAGCGCCGTGTATGAGGGCTGGGGCTGTTATCAAACCGTGGTCGTGAGTGTGCACTTCAAGGCAAGCGCGTCGAAGCCGCTGACAAAGACCTTCGATATGTGTAAGGCTCTCAGTCAGTAAGCCCCGGTTCGGGGCTCGATGGCGGCCGTCGGCCAACCCATCCAAATTATTTTGCGGAACCTAAGCGTCAGCCGCGACGCCTCTGAAACAAAGGGGTTCGGTCTAAAATTGAAATTCGGCATGCCGGGAATCCACTGTTCGCGAAGAACCGTCTTAATTTGTTGTGTTGCGGTCGCTGCCGCTGCTCTTCTCCTTGCGGCCGACACGGCTGCGGACCTGCTCGTGGCCAGGGTGAAGGTCGGAATCACGGCCGATATCGCGGATTCGAGAGGGGTCTCGTGTATGGAGTCGGTGGAACGCACCCGCTACATGCCGCGGAAGGCGGCCGGTGGACCCACATGTGCCGGTTTGATTGCCGCGGTTGCGACTGCGCCCCTGGGAGACGTGGAGTGGCACGACCGTCTCCGGCTGAACGTGACGGCCGGGTCTGCGGCCGAGGAATTCGCTCTGACGGAAGCCAGCCGGTTCGAAGGCGCCGACATTGCCGGCATGCTGAAGACGGCCGATGCCGGACGCGGGGAATTCAGCACCTTCCTGCGGAATCTGATGGCGGGCGACGGCGAGTCGTTTGAGACGCGCGGAGTCGAGCAGACCCCTTACGGCCAGCTACAGGCTATTGGATTCACGGTACCGGCGGCCAGGAGCCATTTTCAGGGCGGTGCGGCGTATCGCGGGTCGTTGTACGCGCGGCCGGGCTCGAACGAACTGAAGCGGCTGTTGCTGGTGAGTGAAAACGCATCGGCCGGCGCCGGTGAAACCTGCCGGGTTCAGTACACGATCGATTACGCGGAGACCAGAGTCGGAGAAAGTGAGATCGTTTTGCCGCAAAGCTCCATCATGGACGCAATCGACCGTGACGGCAAAGAGGTCCACAGCGAAACGTTCTACTCCAGCTGCAGGCGTCAACGGACGGATGCGGCCGCGCCTTCCGCCGCCGCAGTGGCGAAGCCGTTGCCACCCAACACCAGGCTCAAGGTCCGCTTTGAGGTTCCGATTGAAGGCGAGACGGCCGCGACCGGCGATCCGGTGATCGGCATTATCCGCACCACAGTGAAGGACAAGCAGAATGGCGTCATCGTTCATGCGGGCGACCGCCTGCACGGGCGAATTGCCGCCATCGAGGAGTATCTGCTGCCGCATTTGCAGTGGAATGTCGCGATTGTTTTTGAGACGATCGAGCGCGGCGTGGGCGAGCACGGCATCGACCAGGGCGTGGAGCAGCCGGTGACGCTGGTTCCGCTGGACGATGGAGACCGCGAACCGCACGACGAGCCCATGGGGCCAGCGGAACTACAGAAGTTGCGGCCGACGGGCGGCGGCTACTTTGTGTTTCACGACGCGAATCTTTTGATCGATAAGAATTTTGAGATGGAGTGGGAGACGCGGTGAAGGGAGGGTCGCCTTGTGCGAGACGATCCGCCGCGACATCGCAGTCAGTGCCGTCTGGCCTTTCGTCGCTTCGGTCTTTCCAGCGAGGGTGAGCGCTTTGTCAGCTCAAACTCACCCAGGTCAGGCATGATGCCGTGCTTAAGGTAATACTGCCGGAATTCCCTCGGCGACATATGTCGCGCATTTCGGAACTGACGATTGAAGTTGGACAAGTTGGAAAAGCCTGCATCCGCGGCAATGACGCCGATAGGCCGGTCTGTCTCCACCAGCCACATGCAAGTCCGTCCGATCCGCAACCGGCCGAGGTAGTCGCTCACGTTTTCACCAAGGTGACGCACGAATAGCCGGTGAAGCGATCGTTCCGACATATTCCCGATGGCGCAGAGATCCCGCATCCGAATCGGCTCCGCGAAGCGGCTGTGCAACATATCCAGAACCCGTCTTAATTGAGCCGACTCATCGGCTGAGATCCGGGTTGCCTTTTGGGGTGTTGCAAGCGGGAACGCATCTATCGCAGCCAACTCATTAAAAATATCCAGCGCCGTTCGAAGGCGGTCGGAAGGCGAGTTCGAAAGGAGGCCAGGCAGGCGCGCTTCCATCATTTTTCCCGCCGAGGACGGAAAACTCAGGCCGCCGGCCGCTCGCTCCAGCAATTTACGAAGCGCACAATATTCCGGGCACGTATCCGCAAGCTGCAAAGCCCAGGCTTCGGTAAACCAGACAACGATGGCTACGTGCGGGCTTGACTCATCGACTGCCCGCACCGATGCCCAGGTGTGAGGAATCTCCGACGGTATCAGCACCAGGTCGTGGGAATCGTATTCACCGATATGATCCGCAATAAAGCGCCATCCGCGGCTGTTCAGCGTCAGCGTCGTAACAGTTCAGGTGGTGGGTGCCTTGATTAGCAGGGAAGCCACTGGTGTTGCGCTGCGGTGAGCGCGGACTGCTGCGGAGAGGTAGCCAGGCGAGTTCCGGTTCTGCATACGGCAAGTACGGGTCACCGTCAACCGCGTCATCGCGGTTTCTCCCGTCGCGCTCCTGCTTCCGAAACTGGTTTTGCGCCATTGGACGGCACAGCGTAAGGCGCGTTCGACGGTGTTGTTGGTCGGCTCAACGCCCTCCTTTTCGATAAACACGAAGAAATCCCCGCCGTGCACGAACAACGCTGTCGCCGGATTGCGCACGTCCTTGTCCTTGCTGTCGAGATAACGTTAACCGAGCGCGAAGAACTTCCTTTGCAGCGGTATGGACTTCAGGATCAACTCCTGTCGATCCCGGATCGGATAGCCAGTTGCCGGCCCGGCGCGGAATCTGTGCCACAACCGAAACAGCCGCGCGTGCAGCGCCAGCGCATCCCGGCAAAATCACTCCGCATCTGTGCTTTTTGCGATCTCCTGCGCACCGAGGATACGGCGCATAAAGTGCGCCCAACAGAACTGCGCCACGCCTTTGTGATACGCCGTATAGCCCGCGTAGCCAGCGGGAGTTGGAGCGACAGAACGAGCGGCTGCTGAACGCTGTGAAACGCCGCCGGAGCGCCTATGAACCGTAGTAGATCGTCCGAGTCTGGCCCGCCGCCGCCAGTTCTACCGCGCCAGCCACGGGCAGAAGCGCAAACGCACCGATCCGCAGAATCCACACGCGCTTGTTAGTCGAAACAAGATAAGAGTCCAAGAACACTGCTCCCATAATTGTTCCCATACTGACCGTTTCCCATAGGCGCTGTGTGGTAATCGGGCGATTGATCATTGTAGTAACGGTTGATCTGTCCTTGGAGGCCCGTATTGAAATAGGCCAGATCCATCCACAGATAGTCAGCGTCCGAATTCGCCAGGTTGCTCGGGATTGCTTTTAACAGCCCGTACCAGTCCGAATTCAGATATTGGGCTGTCCACGTCGCCGCCCAACTGAGGTTAGCTGGCTTGAGCAGCTGTTACACCCGAGTCGGCGATACGGTGATCTGAAACACTCCCACTCCGGGGCCGCCTCCAGGCTGGTTGATGTCCTGGGCGCCTGTCTCGCGGATGGCAATAGCGGCAAGCTCGAATCCAGAGATCGCAGTGCCAACTGTCTTTTTCGTTCACGTCGATTTTCGCCAATAAATCCAATAACATACGTATTCAGCTCGTTTCCGCTGCCGCATAATGCAATCGTATGCCAGTATCGGAAATGCCGCTGACCGCCATTGGCGCGAGCGCGAAAAAATCCACCCATCCAAACCCCTGCCTGACTCCGTTCGCAGGGCCGTCGATCCCGCCAGCGTCAGCGAGGAGCAGCGACCCCAACCGAAGACCGCTGGGAGCGAGACCGCCTGCACCCGTTCCATGGGAGCCATCCGCTCTCTTATCGATGCTCCCATCCCGAATTCATTGGCAGCCACGAGTGCCCTTTTCTACGGTCGGCGTCACCGGTCCCAGGAGCACCTCGTCGGTTCCCGGCTGCCAATTGGCTTTTTTTAGACGCCAAGAGCCACCAACTGCAACAAAATAAAAGGAATACGAAAATCGGATAACCCACCGAAACCCACGGGAAACCCATGGAAAGCCACCTGTAACCCACCAAAAGCCATGCCAAACCCATTTTTCCTATTTCTGTCAGCGCGTCTTCATCGGCTTCAATCGGCGTGCATCGGCGGCTATTTCTTCGCCGTTTCCGCTCATTCGGACACATTCCCCGCCGCTCCGTTCCTCACGCAGACGCTTGTTCGCAAACTCCGCCCAGGGGCGTTCCCAAACGAAAGATTTATACTGATTACGAAGTCCTGCTCGCCGATCGCAATATCCTGGAGGAATCAGTCATGCGCCGTTTCCGCTCACTTGCACACATTCTCGCCGTTATGCTCCTCACGCTCACGGCTTATTCGCAATCGCTGCCCACGGGCGTTCAGAAAGTCACGTCGGCCGAAGGCATCACGGAGTACAGGCTCGCCAACGGCCTGCGCGTGTTGTTGTTTCCCGACCCCTCGAAATCCACGATCACCGTGAACATGACCTATTTGGTGGGTTCTCTCCGGGAGGGTTCCGGTGAGCGTGGTATGGCTCATTTGCTCGAGCACATGCTTTTCAAAGGCAGCACGAAGCATACCAACATTCCGCAGGAACTGACGGAGCACGGCTCCCGCCCGAACGGCACCACGTCGTACGACCGCACCAACTACTTCGAGACCTTCCAGGCGACCGACGAAAACCTGAAGTGGGCGCTGGACCTCGAATCCGACCGGATGGTGAATTCGTTCATCCGGAAGTCGGATCTCGATAGCGAAATGACCGTCGTGCGGAACGAGTTTGAAGCCAGCGAGAACAATCCGACCAGCGTGCTGATGCAGCGCGCCTTCTCGGCGGCTTATCTTTGGCACCCATACGGACGCGCGGTCATCGGTAACCGGGCCGACATCGAGAACGTGCCGATCGACAAGCTGCAGGCGTTCTATAAGAAGTTCTACCAGCCCGACGACGCGGTGCTGACGGTTTCGGGAAAGATCGACGAAGCAAAGCTCCTGCCCATGATCAACGACTATTTCGGCCCGATACCTGTGCCGACCCGTAAGCTCGAACCGAACTACACGGTCGAGCCGGTTCAGGATGGCGAAAGAGACGTTACGTTGCGTCGCGTCGGAGACATTCAGGCGGTGCTCGCGGTTTACCATGTGCCGGCCGGATCGGATCCGGATTTCGCCGCCATTAACGTGATGCTGAACATGCTTGGCGACAGCCCTTCGGGAAGGCTTTACAAGGCGATGGTCGATAACAAGAAGGCCGTGGAGACATTCGGTTTTGCCATGCAGCTGAGCGACCCGGGGACGGCCATTTTCGGCGCAATATTGAATAAGCAGGATTCCATAGAAGAAGCCCGGAAGATTCTTCTCGATACGATCGCCAATCTGGCGAAAGAGCCGCCGAGCAAAGAAGAAGTGGATACCGCGCGAACGCGGCTGCTCAGCGGCGTCGAGCTACAGCTTCGAAACTCCGAACAGATCGGGCTCACCATGAGCGAGTGGATCAGCAAAGGCGACTGGCGGCTGCTGTTCCTCAACCGCGACCGTCTGCGCGCGGTCACGGCGGCGGACATTCAGCGCGTCGCGAAGGCCTATCTCAAGGACTCGAATCTCACGGTTGCGGAATTCATCCCGGACGCCAAACCAGACCGGGCCGAGATACCGCCGAAAGCGGACGTTGCGGCCATGCTGAAAGATTACAAGGGCGAAGCGCCGATGGCTCAGGGCGAGGCGTTTGAACCGTCGCCCGCGAATATCGAGGCGCGCACGCAGCGCCGCAAACTCGCTTCCGGGATGAAGCTCGAATTGCTGGAGAAGCGTACTCGCGGCAACACCGTGAACGTCACGATCCGTCTTCACTTCGGAACGCTCGACCTTCTGAAAGGCAGGGACGTGGCGGCGGATTTGGCTATGGAGACATTAATGCGCGGTTCGAAGAACCACACACGCCAGCAGATTCAGGATGAGTTCGACCGGCTCAAGGCGCAGGTAAACATTGGGGGCGGCGCTACAGGCGGCAGCGCCGGTATTCAGACCATTCGGGAGAATCTGCCCGCCGTACTGCGCCTGGTCGCCGAAATTCTGCAAGAGCCCGCATTTCCGGAATCCGAATTCGAGCAGATCAGGAAGTTGTCTCTTACTGAAATAGACGATGCGAAAACCGAACCGCAGGCGCTGGCTCCAATGGAGTTGCAGCGGGCGCTCTATCCGCATCCGAAGGGCGATATTCGCGCCACCATGACGTTTGCCGAAGAGAGCGAAGAGGTGCAGAAGGCGACGCTCGACGACGCAAAGAAGTTCTACCGGGAGTTTGTTGGCGCTTCAAACGCCGAAATGGCGGTGGTGGGCGATTTCGATTCGCAGGAGATCGGGAAGCTCGCGGATGAGTTGTTTGGATCGTGGAAGAGCCCCGCGCCGTTCGAGCGTGTCACCGACCCATACCAGAAGATCGCGCCGATCAACACCAGCATTGAGACGCCCGACAAGCAGAATGCGGTGTTCCTGGCGGGAATTCGCCTCAATCTCAGTAACGGCGATCCCGACTATCCCGCGCTGGTGCTGGGCAACTTCATGCTGGGCGGAGGATTCATCAATTCGCGGCTGGCGACCCGAATCCGCCAGAAGGACGGTTTGAGCTACGGAATTTCATCCGGTCTGTCGGCCTCTTCGAAAGATAAAGACGGGGCGTTTCGTATCAATGCCATTGCCGCCCCGCAAAATGTCGCCAAAGTCGAAGTGGCGGCAAAAGAGGAGCTGGAAAGGGCTCTGAAGGATGGATTCACCGACCAGGAGATTGCCGCCGCGAAGTCCGGCTGGCTGCAGAATCAGCAGGTCGGCCGGTCCAGCGACGCGCAGTTGGCGGGGACTCTGGCCACCCGCGATTACGACGAGCGTACGCTCGCCTGGGACGCGGATCTGGAGAAGAAAGTCGCGGCCTTGACGCCGCAACAGATCCTGGACGCTCTGCGGAGGAATCTGGACGTCTCGGCCCTGTCGATCGTGAAGGCCGGCGATTTCAAGAAGGCAGTTGCGGCGGCAAAGTAGTCAGGGTTCGGGCTGGTCTACTTTTTCCCGCTGAAAATCGCCAGGTCTACCGCATCCGCCATCACCTGATAGCCCCCATCGCTCGGGTGCAGATTGTCGCCCGAGTGCATGTCGGCTCGGAAATGTGTAGGGTTCTGCGGATCGCGCACCGCCGCGTCAAAATCCACCACGGCGTCGAAAACGCCGCTGTGCCGGATGAATTCGTTTTCCGCCTCGCGGAGCACTTCTCCCGCGTCCGAGTAGTAGCCGGCGCCGGCATAGGGAGTCAGCGTGCAGCCGATCACCTTGAGCCCTTGTGTGTGCGCCCGCTCCACAATCTGGCGTAGCGCATTAATCAGGTCGGCCGATGTGAGACCCGTATTCACGCGCGTCTGATTCCCGATGTCGTTGATCCCTTCGAGAATCATGAGCCACTTCGCTCCCGACTGAACCAGGATATCGTGATCGAGACGTGCCAGTGCGGCGACGCCCGCGCCATCCATCAAAATGCGGTTCCCCGAGATACCCTCGTTCACCACCGCAATATTCGCGGTGGCCTTGTTCGCCAGCAGACGAGCGGCGAGCCTCGCGGGCCACATGCGGTCGGCATTCGGGGTGGATGCCGCACCGTCGGTAATCGAATCGCCGAGGGTCACTACGGCGGCGGCATCGGCCGGAGCCATTACGTCAATCGCCGAGATCCAATAGTACGCCGCGGTTTCGGTGGGATCCGCGATTGTCGTCGAGGCCGTGAAGTCCCCCTCTCCCGAGATATACGTGGTGTGCAGACCTAACGAATGCGTGGCGAGCGGGCCGCTGTCCTTCGTGAAGTAGAGACTGACCGCGAGGTCGGCCATCGGCGCAAATTCCAGATCCACCGGGTCGCTGATAACGGTCTGGCCGGCGATCATGCGGAACGCCTTGCCGCCGCCGACGGTGATGGCGCGGTCGCTGGCGGGCACGATGGACGAATCCCTATCCCGCACTGCGACATGAGCCGATCCGATATCGACCGGGACGCCGCCAAACGGGTTAGTGAGCTGAAGCCGCAAACGCCGGCCACCGATACTGGTGTGAACGATCATACGGACCGTCTGGTTGTTGAACGCCCGCGGCGCGCGCGGGCGCGGAGGCGTGGCGGGCGCTGCCGCTGCAGGGGCAATGGCCGCCGGTGAGTTGGCGGGCGCGGGAGGTGGAGGCACTGCCGGGGCGCGATAGATCTGCGCGGCAGTCGCCCACGTGGCTACCCAATGTTCTGCGCCAGCCTGGGCATAGCACGATAGCGCGCCCAACACGGCCAAACAGGCAAGGCGCGGAGAAAATGTAATTCGCATGGTTCCCCTCGTAATGGAATTCGATTAGCGACCCGAATTCGCACCGTCCCCGATTTTACACAACGCACTTTCCCTGCCAATGGACCAACCATTGAACATTCGAAAATATGCGAAAATCGTAGTCCCGAAGCACCTTCTTGCGATACATTGAAGGTTGCGGATTTCGCTCTTCATTGCCTGTTATAACGACGCATTGTTTCCGAAGACGGGCCAAGCCGTCGTGGCGGTTCTGGAGCGGCTGGGCCACACCGTTGAGTTCCGCCAGGCGCAGACCTGTTGTGGCCAGATGCACTATAACAGCGGCTATCAGTCCGAAGCTTTGCCGCTGATGGAAAAGTTTCTGGACGATTTTCACGACGCCGAAGTTGTCTGCATTCCTTCCTCCTCGTGTGTCGCCATGATCCGCGAACACTATCCTGTCATGGCGGCGAAAGACGGCAACGCCAAAACGATCCGCGCGGTGAACGCCCTGTTGCCACGCGTGTTCGAATTCTCGGAGTTATTGATCGACAAGCTGGAAGTGGAAGAAACCGGTGCGTATTTCCCACACCGGGTTACTCTTCATACGTCGTGCCATTCGCTGCGCTCGCTTCACGTTGGCGACAAGCCCGAGCGTCTGCTCAGAGGCGTCAGAGGTCTGACCTACGTACCGCTCGCCGAAGCCGACCAATGCTGTGGTTTCGGCGGCACCTTCGCCGTGAAGAATGCCGATGTNNGTGGCCGACAAGGCCCGCTGCATCCTGGATACAAAGGCCGAATTCTGCGCCGCGCTCGACAATTCCTGCCTGATGCAGATCGGTGGCGCGCTGAGCCGCCTGAACACGGGAGCGCGAACCATGCACCTTGCCGAAATTCTCGCCTGCGCCGACCCCTCTCCCTTACTTAAAGGATCGGGCGCAGCCATCGCCGAACCGGCCATGGAAGGAACTTCACGCGCATGAGCGTCAGAGTGGGTGAAGCGGCGGGCGCCCCCACGTTCCCGGTCGCCGCAAAGCACCTGATGCGGAACGATCAGCTGCGCCGCAACGTTCGCAACGCGACAGGCATTATCCGCAACAAGCGCGCCAGGGTAGTCGGCGAGATGGCCGACTGGCAGCAACTGCGCGACGCCGGCCACGCCATCAAAGAGCACACCCTGCGGCATCTTGGCGACTATCTGGTCCGGTTCGAAGAGAACTGCACACGCGCCGGCGGCGCGGTCCATTGGGCGCGCGATGCCGACGAAGCCAACGCCATCGCCATCGGCATCATTCAGGCAAAGAACGAGAAGGAAGTCATCAAAGTCAAAACGATGACGACCGACGAAATCGGCATGAACAAGGCGCTCGAAGCGGCCGGCATAACGCCCTACGAAACCGACCTTGCCGATCTGATTGTGCAGTTGGGCGAAGATAAACCGTCGCATATCGTCGTGCCCGCGCTCCATCGCAACAAGATGGAGATCCGCGAGCTCTTCATGCGCACCATGGGACTCGCGGAGCTGGGAACCCGTCCAGAAGATATCGCCGAAGCCGCCCGCGTGTACCTGCGCGAGAAATTTCTACGCGTGCCGATCGCCATCAGCGGCGCTAATTTCGCGGTAGCGGAGACGGGCTCCATTTGCGTCGTCGAATCGGAAGGCAATGGCCGCATGTGCGTTTCCCTGCCGCGCGTTCTTATCAGCGTTGTCGGAATCGAGAAGATCATTCCGAAATTCGAAGACCTGGAAGTCTTTCTCCAGTTGCTCTCGCGCTCGGCAACCGGCGAACGCATGAATCCGTATAACTCGATCTGGACCGGTGTCGCGGCCGGCGATGGGCCTGAAGAATTCCACGTCATCCTGCTCGATAACGGCCGGACGAAAGTACTGGCCGATTCCGTATCGCGCGAAACCCTCGATTGCATTCGCTGCGGGGCATGCCTTAATGCCTGCCCGGTCTACAGACAAACCGGCGGCCACGCTTACGGATCGATTTATGCCGGGCCGATCGGCGCGATTCTGACGCCGCAGTTGCAATCGATGGAGCATTCGCAGACGCTGCCGTATGCCTCGTCGCTGTGCGGGGCGTGTTACGAAGTCTGTCCGGTAAAGATCAATATTCCGGAAATTCTGATCCATCTGCGCAACAAACTTGTGGAAAGTGGCGACGTGCCCGCCGGCGAACGATTGGGTATGAAGGCCGCGGCCTGGGTGTTGTCCGACGCCGCGAATCTTTCCACCGCGCGGGCATTGGGCAAGCTCGCGCAGATGCCATTTACGAACAATGGCACAATTCACCATCTGCCGGGCATGATGGCCGGGTGGACCGCGACGCGCGATATGCCCGCCATTCCGCCGGAGTCCTTCCGCCAGTGGTGGGCGAGGCGTCAAAGGGAGAAGCGGCCTTGAGCGCCCGCGTGACGGCACGGGCCGCTATTCTCGAAAAGATCGAAGGCGCGGTCGGCAACAATTCAGTGGTGCGTGACGCCGAATATGCCGCCATCCCGCGCGAGTACAGGCTGGCCGGACTGGCCATAAAGGAGGACATCCTCCGCTTGCTCGCCGACAGACTGCATGACTACGATGCAGGCGTCTATCGCTGCGGGACGCACGAGATTGAACAGACGGTAGCATCCGCCATGGCGGCTCGAAACAAGTCGTCGCTGCTTCGGCCGTCGGATCTGCCGCTCGATTGGCTGCCGCCTGGGTACAGTTTTCCGGCGGTAGACGGGTTGCCCTATGATGAGATCGATCGCGGCGAGGGCGTGATCACCGGTTGCGTGGCGGCGATAGCGTTTACCGGCACGATCATCCTGAGACACAGCGTCGGCGATGGCCGGCGCGCGCTGACGCTGATTCCCGATTACCATCTCTGCATCGTGCTCGCCGATCAGGTGGTGGAGACAGTACCTGAAGGCTTCGCCCGGCTCAAAGGGATGGAGACAATGCCGATCACGACCGTTTCCGGGCCATCCGCGACAGCCGATATCGAGATGAATCGCGTAAAGGGCGTACATGGCCCGCGTTTTCTCGATGTGGTTTTGGTGGGATAGGCGGGTCCCCCGACACTCCACGACTCCTCGACGCGGCGACAGGATTCTCCCATTGACACGACTGCATATAAGAATTACAATGTAGAGCATATGAGAAAAACGCTGATCCTTGCCTGCGTCGTTCCGCTGTTCATCTTCGCCGATGCGGTTCGGGAGAGAGCGCCCGACTTTACGCGCGTCGATGCCGCCGGCCACAACGTGCGCCTCTCGAAGTACAGGGGCAAAGTCGTATTGCTTGATTTCTGGGCAACCTGGTGCACCGGCTGCAAGGAGGAGATTCCGTGGTACATGGAGTTTGCCGACAAGTACGGGAAGAAAGGCCTTAACGTAATCGGCGTCTCGATGGATGACGACGGCTGGAAAGCTGTGAGACCCTTCCTCGCGGAGAAGATGAAGCTCAACTATCCGGTAGTAATCGGCGACGACGCACTGGCTGAACAATTCGGTGGGATCAAAAGCCTGCCTGCAACGTTGCTGATCGATCGGCAGGGACGAATTGCGTACTCCCATATCGGAGTCGTCGACAAGGTTGAATTCGAAGGAAAGATTCAGGAGCTGCTTCGCCGTGCTCGGTGAGTTTGAATACNNCGGCCGCGCGGTGCGGCGAAAACGCGTACGGCGCAGCCATCCGCGAGCAGATCGAGCGCGCAGGGAAACGGTCCTGTTCAATCGGCGCGCTCTATACGACTATAGACCGGCTGGAAGCGAAGGGTCTCATAGAGACCTGGATGGGCGAAGCCACGGCCGAGCGCGGTGGACGGGCGAAGCGGATGGTCCGTATCACCGGGAAGGGCGTCCGCGAAGCGTCGGCCTTCTATAAGTCCGTGACGCTGGCCACGCGCGGACTGGCATGGGAGGTCGAATGAACCCGCTCGTGCGGCTCACTGCGTGCGCGTTGGCACCCGCTGAGCGCGAGGTCGTCCTCGGCGATCTCGCCGAGCGTGGTTCGTCGGGTGCGCGCGCGTTATTCGATGTTGCCGGCCTGGTGGTGAGGCGTCAACTCCTGATCTGGACAGGCTGGCGACCGTGGTTGGCGCTGATCGGTATTGTCGGAGTCTCCGGATACTGCCTGAGCGGCATGCTGACCCTGTTGAGCCTTGGAATCTTCGAGCAGGTGACGTCATGGCGGCATTACGGCGTTCACTACAACACGGGAGTGACTGGCTTTCGCGACGCCGTGATCTACATGAGTTGCCTTGCGGTCGCGATTTTTTTCTGGACCGCCATAAATGCCTCGCTTCTGAGGCGTCTGTCAGGGCGCGCAAGCTGGCTGACAGGGCTGCTCTTCTATCTGGCGGTTCACGATTCATCGGCAGCCTGGGCTTACCTGTCCGGCGCTCTGGTCTATCGAGGCCATCCGCCGGCGTGGATGGCCATCGGCTGGGTACTTCCCCTGAATGTCGAATCGCTCCTGTTCATCGTACTCCTGTTCGCGATTCCGGCCATTTGCGGAGCTTTCGGGAGATTGCCCGCAATGACTCCGGCGGCCGTGATCTGCACGCTCGCGGCTGCCCTGCTCGGCGAAATGCGAGCGCACGACCTCCAGACCTTTAGTAACGGAGCATTTCCCTCCGCGTCCTGGCCCGCCATCCTCGCTCCGTACGCTCTGGTCAGTTGGCCGGTCCTCGCGCGATATAGGCTTTTCAGGCGGGGCTGAGGCCGAAGCACTCCTCGTGCTCCCGAGTGTGTCCGCTCCACGCAACTCAGTGGCGCGCGGATTTTCGGAAAGCTGGACAGCATCGGCGAAGTGTGATAACTCTGGTGCCATGTCGCGTTTTCTCATTCTCGCCGTTGCCGCATCAATCGGCGCCTTCGCTCAGATTCCCGCGCAGGATTCCCGCAATACAAACACTCCGAACACGGACACACACTTCACGCCACGGACTTACAAGACGCTGGCCGAGTGGGAAGCGCACAAGCAGGCTCTGCGCTCGCAGATCCTGTCCGCCGCCGGCCTGTTGCCCATGCTTCCGAAGAACGACCTCCATGCTCAGGTCTTCGGACGTATCCGGAACCGCGACTGCTTTATCGAGAAAGTCCTGATCGAGACGCTGCCCGGCTACTACCTCGCCGGTAACCTGTACACTCCGCTCCAGCCCGCTCCCGCGGGAGGCTTCCCGGCCGTCATCAGCCCGCACGGTCACTGGAATTACGGGCGTCTCGAAAATACCGATATCACATCCGTCCCCGCCCGCGCCATCAATCTCGCCCGCCAGGGCTACGTCGTTTTCAGTTACGACATGGTTGGTTATAACGACACCATTCAGACACCGCACGATTTCGGCGACAAGCCCGTCGAGGAACTCTGGAACTTTGGCCCCTTCGGCATCCAGTTGTGGAACTCGATTCGCGCCATCGATTTTCTGGAAAAACTGCCCACCGTCAATCCGCAAATGATCGGAGCCACGGGCGCGTCCGGCGGCGGCACGCAGACGTTTACAGTCTCCGGCGTCGACGACCGGATCAGGTTCTCCGCGCCCGCCAACATGGTTTCGCTGATCATGCAGGGCGGCGGACTATGCGAGAACGCGCCAGGCCTCCGCTTCGACACCAACAACGTCGAAATCGCGTCGATGATGGCGCCGCGTCCCATGATCATGTCGGCGGCTACCGGCGACTGGACGAAGAACATGCGCACCGAAGAGTATCCCGCCGTCCGCGCTATTTACGAGCTTTACGACAAGGCGGCCGACGTCGAAATGTTCTTTCAGGACGCGCCCCACAACTACAACAAGCCAAACCGCGAAGCCACTTACGCCTTCTTCGGTAAGCACGTCCTCGGCGAAAACGACGCCTCCAAACTGAAGGAGCGCGACATCCAGATGGAGAAGTTGCAGGACATGATGGTGTTGCACAATCGCAAACTGCCCGATAACGCCATCACGTTTCCTCAACTATTCGAAGAGTGGAAGAGCCTGTCCGCCGCGCAGACCTCGGATTACAAGCGGCGTTTGACGGCGGCGCTCGCAACCGAGTGGCCCGAGCAGGTTACGAGCGACAGCGACGGCGAACGCATCGTCCTGGGCCGTCCGGGCGTGGGCGACCGCATCCCGGCCATCTGGATCAAAGGCGCGAATCCAACGGCGCTGGTGGTTCATCCCGAGGGCGCAGAAGCTGCGCGAAAGGATCCGGCCGTGGCGCGGCTCATCCAGGCGGGCCGAGCGGTCCTGCTCATCGATGCCTTTCAGACCGGCAGCGCCATTGCGCCGCGCGACCACTCCGTCAAGATGTTCCTGACTTTCAACCGCACCGACGACGCCAATCGTGTGCAGGATATCCTCACCGCGCTGGCCTGGCTGAAGCAGCCGAAGCCGCAGTTGATCGGTTTGGGAAAAGCAGCGGTCTGGTGCGAATTCGCAGCGGCGATTGCGCCAATGGCCATCGATCTCCAGGCCGATCTTGAGGGTTTTCACGGTACCGACGAAGAGTTCGCCAAAGACTTCTTCGTGCCCGGTATTCAGCGGGCCGGCGGACTCGCGGCCGCCCGCGCATTAACAAAGTAGGAAGCGGCCGCCGCGGCGGGCAGATCGGCCCGGGGTTATGCTCGGAAGTATGGGCTTTCACCGGCGAGCCGGCGGACGGTGGCTCCGAATTTTGCTCGCGACGGCGTGCGGGTTCCTGGTGGCCGTGCTCGCCCTGGCCGTAATCCTTGCGCTCCGGTTCCAGCCCGTAGCGCACGATTACTTCGTCTCCACGCTCGAACGGCGATATAAGAGCGACGTCGAGCTTGGCAGTTTGCAGATATCGGTGCTACCCGCTATCCACGCGACGGGCGACAATCTTGTCCTCTGGTTCAACGGCAGGCACGACGTTCCGCCCATGGTGCGAATCCGGCGCTTCACGCTTGATGCGAGCCTGCTAAATTTCTTTCGCAACCCGAAGCACATCGGCAGCCTACGCCTGGAAGGCTTGCAGATTCATCTCCCGCCACGTCCCGCTCAGCCGCCGAGCGCGGCCTCGACTGAACCGCGTCCCCCCGCGGTGGTGCGATCCGCGGCAACCGCCGCTTTCATTCTCGACGAGGTAATCGCCGACGGGACCACGGTCGAAATCACGCCCAAAGACCCATCGAAAAATCCGCTGATGTTCGACATTCAGAAGCTGTCGTTGCGCACCATCGGCATGGGGCTTCCGATGACATTTCAGGCGGAATTGAACAATCCGAAGCCGCCGGGTTTCATCCATTGCGAGGGGCAGTTCGGGCCGTGGGACGCCGCGCGTCCGGTCGATACGGCAATCTCGGGCAAATACACGTTCCGCAACGCCGATCTCTCTGTGTTCAAGGGAATCAGCGGGAACCTGGCGTCCGACGGAACGTTCACGGGACAACTCGACCGGATGGAAGTCGCCGGGACGACCGACATTCCCGATTTCGCCCTGACCTCGGGCATCCACCCGATGGCCCTTCATACCGATTTTCAGGCCACCGTGGATGGCACCGACGGCAATACGATCCTGCATCCGGTTCGCGCGCGCCTGGGAAAGTCCGCGTTTGAGGTCGCTGGCGCGATAGAACGGGGCGCGCTGGAAACGCGGAAGACGATTCTGCTCGACGCCAAGACCGTCACAGGGTCCCCGGCCCGCTTGGAAGATTTTCTGCGCTTATCCGTCAAGAGCGCCGAGCCGCCCATGACGGGTGGCATACGCTTCGATACGAAAGTGAAGCTGCCGCCCGGAGACACGCCTGTGATCGACCGGCTGCAACTCGACGGCACGTTCGGATTGAATGGCGTGAAATTCACGAGCGCGGACGTGCAGGGTAAGATTGCGAGCCTGAGTCACCATGCGCAGGGCGATCCAAACGATCACGATTCAAACGTAACGGCGGAGTTCCAGGGAAGCTTTCACCTGCATAACGGGCAATTGGGCCTGCCCGATCTCGGGTTTACGGTGCCGGGAGCGCGGGTAAACATTCAGGGCAGCTACATCCTGCGCAGCGGAGTGCTCGATTTTCGGGGTACCGCGAAGCTGGACGCCACGGTTTCGCAAATGACCACGGGGCTGAAGAGCAAGATGCTGAAGCTGGTCGATCCGCTATTCCGGCGCGACGGGGCGGGTACCGTCATTCCGATCGTCATCAGCGGGACGCGGGGACAGCCGTCATTCCGGCTGGATATCGGCCGGGTATTCAGGTGATACCCGGCGGTCAGAATTTGCGCTTGCCTTGCCAAACTATTCGTCGAGAAAGAAAGATTATCGAGCGGCAGAAGGCCCATTTTCCGTCCCGGCGAAGATCGGCGTCTCCTTCAACCCGGACTCCAGCTTCTTCGTCGTCTCGGCAACCAGATATCGGCCGGGAATCCCAAAAACGGCGATGGCGTAATGCTTGTCTTCGATCACCGTTCAATCCGGTAGGCCGGGAACAGGCCTCAGAGATGGGGCTTGCGTTTGCCATGCCGGAAGCTGTATCTTCGTGTGGTGAACATCTCCCGACGCACAGTACTCACCGCCCTGTCCGCAGCCGCTGCAGTCAAGGCCCAACGGCAGCCTCCGCCGAACTGGAAACCGAAGCTCGGCGTGCTTTGCAGCTTTTCGGACGCGAATCTCGAATTCGTGAAGTCAGAAGGCTTTACCAGCATGCAGCTCCGGTTCGACCCGGACAAGATGGACGACGCCGCGATCGCCTCCGTGAAGGACAAGATCCAGAAGGCCGGCATCTATGTTTCATCGCTCGCCTGCGATGGCAACCACATCGATCCGGATCCTGCCAAGCGGGAAAAACAAGCCCAGTACACCCTGAAAATGATCGAACTGGCCGGCAAGCTGGGCGTTCCGAACATCGGCGGCCAGTCCGGCACTATTCCGACCCAGCCGCTCCAGCAGCAGGTCGACGAAATCGAGCGCGTCTATACGGAACGCTATTTTGCCGCGCTCGAAAAGAACAAGGTCCGCATATTATGGGAACCCTATCAGGGTGGGCCAAACATCGCGACCGGCCCGGTCGGCTGGGAGGCGCTGTTTAAGAAGTTCAACAACAGTCCCAACGTCGGTCTCCAGTTCGATCCGTCGCATCTGGTCTGGCAGATGATGGACGAGGTGCAGGCCGCGCGCGATTTCGCCGACAAGATTTACGACGTGCACCTCAAGGACACCGAAATCCTGTGGCATCTGGTTCACAAAGGCGGCATTCAGCCTGTGAATAAGCAGAGCTGGTGGCGGTTTCGCGTGCCGGGCTACGGTTCGGTTAACTGGAAAGGCTTCTTCTCCGTGCTCTCGGAAGTCGGTTACAAGGGCGCGATGAATATCGAGAACGAAGACAATTTCTACTATCCCGCTTACGCGAACGGCGATTTCACGGAACAGTACAAGCGCGGATTTAAGGTGGCGCACGAGTTCCTGAAGACGCTCGTGCCGCCCGTGGCCGGATAGATCGCGCAGTTCAGGCAGTTCGTCGGCTGGTCTGTGTTTCCCATCGCCGCTACAATGGGCGAATGAAAGTCACGGCCCCTCCGTCGGGTTCAGGTTCGCCAATCAAACTCAGTTGGGAGGAGCGAGATAGCTTTTCCAATTCGCGGGTTAGCTGGCGTCAACTCGCCGGGTGCTGGATGCCGCGGATAAGCCGATCAGTAAGGAATATAGCCAATTTGATCGCGCCACTCGTGGGCCTCCGACGCCGCCCAAATGAGGATGATTTGCTCGATGGCTTCCCGCACATCCAGCTTTTGGGAAACGATCAAGAGTCCGGCACTCGGAGATTCTGCCACGAAGCGGTTGAAGTGTGTTGTCATGGTCTGGCGATCATGTGAGATCAGGACGCGACTGTCGCTTGCGGCGACGGCGCGCACTGCATATCGTGAGTGCCCAGAATGCCAGCGGATTTTCGCCGTTCAGATGTCCAACGCAGGTTCGCGCCGACAGAGACCGGCGATAATCTTGGCGTTCAGGTCCTCATATCGGGGACGCATGGAATGTCAGGCCGTGGCCGGGTGCGTTACCGCGTCCAACTTCGCGTAAGGAAGTGGATTCGATTCACGGGACGCCCGGGTCAGTTCATCGAACCGTGCGCTCTGCTTCAACCAGGCGTCTATCTCTTCGCGTTGGCTCAGATAGTAAGTGATTCCACCATAAACCTGCACGAGCGACAAAGAGGGGAAGGACTGCGCTACGCCTTCAGGCGATTCTCCCTGGAGAAACTGGTAGACCACTGAATCCAGAGACACACGGCTCCCGATAAAGTAATAGCCACCGCGCGCCGCTCAATAAATTCCCGGGTCATCTTGCCTGTTCCGATTATAGAAGAAGTTCACTCTGTAGCCAGACCCTCCGCACGCTACCCGTACAACCTCCCCGAGCGCGTCAGCGCCGAAATCGGCCGATCCGGGCGGATCACCAGCCAGCACGCCGCCGCCACAAAATACAACCCCGCCAGCACATAAAGCGGGATCGCCCAGTTCGAAAACCAGCGCACCAGATACGCCAGCACGATCGGACTCAGGAATCCACCTATGTTCCCCGACGTATTCATCGCCGCGCTCAGCACTCCTGCCCTCCGCTCGCCGATATCGATGCAACTCGCCCAACTCGGCGCCAGCGTGAACATCGACGACGCTGTCGAGATCGCAATCAACACTCCCGCCGTCCGCGCGCTATCGGAACCCGCCGCGATCACCATCGTTACGCCGGCAATCAGGTAGCCCCCGAAACCCACCGAGCAGCGCCCGAACCGCGTCCCGAAGCGTTTCGTGATCCAGTCCGTCGTCAGGCCTCCGAAGATATCCGCCAGCACGCTCAGCAACAGCGGAAAACCGGAGAACATCGCCAACTCGGCCTTCGAGAAATGGCGTACGTCGGCCAGATACGTCGGCAGCCATGTAATCAAGAAGTAGAATCCGTAAGTATTGGCTACGTACATCAGGCAAAGGAACCAGGAACTCGGGTGCCGGAAAACGGCGGCAAACGAACTCGCGTCGTGGCCCTCATGCGGCGGAAGATTTCGCTCCCGAAGAATCATAGCGAGTTCTTCGGGACTCACCGAGGGTTGATCTGCCGGCTCGTCCCGAAACCAGCGATACCACCCCGCGGCCCAGAAAAAGCCCACGCAGCCGCACGCAACGAAAACCTGCCGCCAGGAGAGAAACGTCGTCATCCATAGAACGACCGCCGGGGTCAGCGCGCCGGAAAGATGCGCGCCTGCGAAAAACACGCCCTGCACGATGCCCCGTTCCCGCGCCGGAATCCACCGCGAGAATACCCGCGCCGCGTTCGGCCATGTGCCGGCTTCTCCTATGCCAAAAAGAAAACGCAACACAAGCAGCGACGGATAACTGAACGCGGCGGCGGTAAGAATCGTAAAAGTGGACCACCACGCGACAATTCTTGTGACGACGGCCCGGCTGCCGATCCGATCCGCCCACCATGCGGTTGGAATTTCAAACGCCGCATAAGCCAGCGTGAAGGCGCTGAACACAAAGCTCATCTGCACCTGCGTCAGATGGAACTCTTTCGTGATCGAAGGCGCGAGCACCGAAATGCAGACCCGGTCGAGGTAAGTCAGCGCGGCCAGTGAAGCGGCAATGCCAACGAGTTTGTACCTGACGGGGAATCGTGAGCCGCGCACGGAGGGCATTGAGCCAGCATACTGCAAGGCCGAAAGCGGTAACCTGAAATGTATCCACATGCGAACGATCCTACGAATTCTTGCCGTTCTCGCCACGCTGAGCGGCGCAGCGCTGCTGCCCGCGCAGATGCTGACGCCGGTCTGGACCGAAGCGGGAGACCGAATCACGGTGGCCCGCGTCGTGGTGAACTCGCAGAGCGATTGCCCGTCGATCACCGTGGATGGCGCGGCGCAACAGATGTCGGTCAGGCTTCCCGTTCCGCAGGGCCTGTTGCCCGCGTGTGAATTCAAGATCCCGTTAACGGCGAAAACGGCCTCGGTGGCAGGGAAGCCGTTGCCTCTGCCGCACCCCGATCCAACGCGAGTGGTCGTGTTCGGCGATACCGGCTGCCGCATCAAAGCGGGCAAGGTGCAGGATTGCAACGATCCCGCCAAATGGCCGTTCCAGCGCGTCGCAAGCAGCGCGGCGGCCACCAAACCCGATCTCGTAATTCACGTCGGCGATTATCTCTATCGCGAAGATCCCTGCCCCGCCGATGCCCAGGCCGATTGTGGCGGCACGCCGGTCGGCGACACCTGGGCGGCATGGAACGCCGACTTCTTCACGCCTGCGAAAGATCTTCTCGCCGCGGCGCCGTGGGCCTTCACGCGCGGCAATCATGAATCCTGCGACCGCTCCTGGCGAGGGTGGTTCTACTATCTGGATCCGCGGCCCTTTTCCGGTAGCTGCTATTCCTACAGCGCGCCTTACGTGGTCGCACTTGGCAAGTTCTCACTCGTGATGTTCGATTCAGCGTCTGCATCCGACAAGGATCTCGATCCGAAAAGCGTGGCCGCATACGAGGCGGAACTGAAGGTGATTCACGCCGACCATTCCTGGTTCGTACTGCACCATCCGCTCTGGGGTCTGAAGGTTGCGGCGACGGCAAAGCCGGGCGCGGCCCCGACGGAATCGCCGACCGAAGTCACCGAAGCGTGGGAGAAATCGCCGCTCCAGGGTGTCGATCTGATCGTCTCCGGCCACACACATCTGTTCGAATTGCTCTCGTTCGACAGGGGACGCCCCACGCAATTAGTCGCGGGCAATGGTGGAACCGACATGGCGGCAGCGCTTCCCGAGCAGATCTCCGGGCTGAAACTGCGCGGCGCGACTCTGCTTTCCGGGCAGGACGCGCACGAATTCGGCTATACGGCGTTCACACGAACCGCCGATGGCTGGCAATTGGCGCTGACAAGCACCTCCGGCCAGGTGATCAGGACGGCGAAGTTGCCCGCTGTCACCGCGCCGCGGTGAACAGGTGCCCGCGCGATATGATCGTCGAATGGCCACGGGTCGACGACAATTTACAGCCAGTATCGCCGCACAACTGTGTTGTACTTTAGTCGCGTTGGCGCAGACTCGGGAGACTTACAAAGTCCGTCTGTCCCCGGTTTCCATGGACGCGGCGATGAAGGTCAACATCGCCGGCTCAGGCAGCGCGACGGCAGTGTTGACTGGTACTAAACTAAACATCACCGGGACATTCGACGGCCTGCTCTCGCCCGCGACAACCGCACTGATTCACCGTGGCTCCCTTACCGGCGTTCGTGGCCCGGCGATTCTGGATCTGAAGATTTCGTCCGCAATCGCGGGGACAGTCACCGGAACCTTCGACTTGTCCGCCGATCAGCTGGAAAGCCTTCGAAAAGGACGGCTCTACATCCAGATTGCGAGTGAGAAAGCGCCCGACGGAAATCTTTGGGGGTGGTTGCTGCCGTGAGGACGAGTTATCCCGTTGCGATAGCCGCAGTGGCTGGATTGGCGGGTGGAGTGTGGATTGTGACTGCCCAGCAATCCCCGGCGCCCGCTTCGTTCACCGCCGACCAGGCAACCGCCGGCCGCGCGGTCTACGACGCGAATTGCGCCAGCTGCCACATGCCCGCGCTGAACGGCCGCGGCGAAGCGCCCCAACTGGCGGGTTCGCAGTTCATGTCCACCTGGGCCAACCGTTCGGTTCACGATCTACTCGCGTTCACCGAAGCCGCCATGCCTCCGCTCAACGCCGGCAGCATTTCGGAAGCCGACTACCTCAATGTAACCGCTTTCATCCTTCAGGCCAACGGCGCGGTTGCCGGGAACCAACCGCTGACGGCGACGTCGGCTTTCACGCTAAGGAGCGTAGCCACCGGAAACCCTGCCCCCGCCCAACCGACCTCCGGTGGACGCGGCGCGGCAGGAGGCAGCGGCGGCGGTGGCCGTTTCGGACGCGGTGCACTCGCACCAGCCCGCGGCTTGATGGTGAGCGGACAAGTGAAAAATTACGTCCCGGTCACCGAAGAGATGCTGCGTCATCCCGATCCCGGCGACTGGCTCATGATCCGCCGCAATTATCAGGCATGGAGCAACAGCCCGCTCACGCAAATTACTCCGGCCAATGTGAAAAACCTGCAGTTGCAATGGGTCTGGGCGATGGATGAAACCGGCGCGAACGAACCGACGCCCATCGTCCACAACGGCACAATGTTTCTCGCCAACACGAGCAACATCGTACAGGCCCTCGACGCCCGCACCGGCGATCTCATCTGGCAGAATCAGGTCGGCCCGACCGTTGGCGTCGGCGGCACCATAGCCATGCGAAGCCTCGCGCTCTACGAAGACAAGGTTTTCATTTCGACCACTGACGCCCACATGATCGCGCTCAAGGCGACAAACGGCAAGCTGGTTTGGGACACGCCGATTTCGACGAAAACCAAGGATTTCACCACCACCAGCGGGCCTATCGTCATCCACGGCAAAGTGCTGGAAGGCCTGACAGGCTGCACGCTTTACCGCGAAGAAAACTGCTACATCAGCGCGTTCGACGCGGAGACGGGAAAGCAGCTATGGCGGTTCAACACCGTCGCGCGCGACGACCAGCCTGGCGGCGACACCTGGAACAATCTGCCGAACATGTTTCGCGCCGGCGGTGATGCGTGGATCACCGGCAGTTACGATCCGGATCTGAACCTGACTTACTGGGGCGTGGCGCAGGCGAAACCCTGGCTTCGAGCGACGCGCGCCACGGGAGCGGCGAAGGCGCTCTACTCAAGCTCAACGCTGGCGCTCAATCCCGATACCGGCAAACTGGTTTGGTACTACCAGCACACGCCTGGCGAATCGCTCGACCTCGACGTTGTGTTCGAACGCGTGTTGATCGATCAGGGCGGGCAAAATATTCTCCTCACGGTCGGCAAAGACGGCATCCTTTGGAAGCTCGACCGCAAGACCGGTAAGTATCTCGACCTCAAAGAAACCATGTTCCAGAACGTCTTCGCCAATGTCGACAAACTGGCGGGAACCGTTCAATACCGCAGTGAAATTCTGGAGCAGAAGACGGAAGAATGGCTGCAATCCTGCCCAAGCACGGAAGGCGGCCATAACTGGCAGGCAACCAGTTACAACCCGGAATCGGGCGAGATCGTCATCCCGCTCAGCCAGAGCTGCGGCGAGGTGCGCGGACGCGCCGTAAACCTGCAGGAAGGCGGCGGCGGAACGGGCGACCGGCGCTTCTTCGAAATGCCTGGCACCGACGGAAACCTCGGCCGTCTCGCGGCTTTCGACGTGAAGACGATGAAGGAACTCTGGCACTTCCAGCAGCGCGCGCCGTTTCTGACCGCCGTTCTTTCGACGGCGAGCGGCGTGTCATTTGTGGGAGATCTCGATCGCACATTCAAGGCAGTCGATGTAAAGACCGGCGCAATCCTGTGGAAGACGCGTCTTGGGACCACTGTTCAGGGTTTTCCCGTTTCGTTCAGCATCGGTGGCAGGCAGTACATCGCGGTGACGACCGGCAACGGCGGCGGCAGTCCCAGGGTGGGACCGAACGTCATCGCGCCGGATATCCACGCGCCAACAAGCGGTAACGCGCTGTACGTGTTCGCGCTGCCGGACGGGAAATAGCCGATGCCAACTCCTCTTGAGTTGCGTGAACGCGGTGAGCAGGCCCGCAAGCGCGGCGATCTGCACGCGGCGCAACGGCATTACGAACAAGCGGTTGCGGAGATGCGAACTTCCGGCGACCAATTGAAGTTCGCCCACACGATCCGGCATCTGGGCGACGTCCACAGGCAGCAGAAACATTGGCCTGAAGCGGAAAGCTGCTACATCGAAGCGCTCGGGATTTATCGGACTCACCCATCGCCCAACGCTCTCGACGTTGCCAACGCCGTCCGTGCCTATGCCGTGCTGAAGAGCGATACCGGAGAGGACGAAGAAGCCCGCCCGCTATGGATCGAGTCTCGCGACGTGTATCAGTCCCTCGGCATACAGGCAGGCGTTGACGAATACAACCGCCGGTTTGGCGGAAACTGAATTGCGGCTCTCCGATTTCGACTACTATCTCCCCGAAGAACTGATCGCCCAGGAACCGCCGCCCGAGCGCGATGGGGCGCGAATGCTGGTGCTCAATCGCGCATCGCAGACCTGGGAGGACCGGTGCTTCCGCGATCTCCCCGAGTACCTTGCTCCTGGCGATTGCCTTGTGCTCAACGACTCCCGGGTGCTGCCATCGAGGCTATTCGGCCAACGGGAAGGCGGCAGCTGTGAAGTCATGCTGCTTGAACCGGTATCGCCGGACACCCGTGAATGGCGAGCTTTGGTGCGGCCCGGCCGCAAGTTGCGCACCGGCGCGACCGTGCGGTTCGACGATCGTTTCGCCGCGGAGATCCTGGCCCAGGGTGAACGCGGCGGACGAACAGTTCGATTCACCGGAGATGAAGACGTTTACGCCGCGATCGAACGACTCGGCCACATGCCTCTTCCACCGTACATTAAACGGCAGGACCGCACAGAGGATCGCGAGCGCTACCAAACGGTTTTCGCGCGCGAGCGCGGTTCGGTTGCCGCGCCAACCGCTGGCCTGCATTTCACCGAGGCGATGCTGGACCGCTGCTCGGCCGCGGGCGCGAATATCGCGCGTGTCACCCTCCATGTGGGTCTTGGAACATTCCAGCCAATGGATCGCGAGGATTTCGAGAGCCACCGCCTTCACTACGAGCGCTACTCGATAGCGGACGCAGCCTGGGCCGGGATTCAGCAAGCAAGGCGCGTGGTTGCCGTAGGAACTACCAGCGTCCGCACGATCGAGTCCGCCATGGCGACGGGCGAACGCTCCGGAGTGACGAACCTGTTCATCCATCCCGGGCACGGAGGCGCGCCATTCCGGCGAGTCGGCGCGATGCTCACGAACTTCCATTTGCCGCGCACCAGTCTTCTGCTGCTGGTTTGCGCCTTCGCCGGCACTGAGTTCGCGATGGCCGCTTATCGCCACGCGGTGGAGGCACGGTACCGCTTCTTCTCCTACGGCGACTGCATGTTGATTTTGTGAGGGCGGCCTCGCGTCGCAGCCCCTCCCGGGCAGCGGCACCAAAACCACTTCCCCGTTTAGAATCAGGCCCGTTGTGATATCCTGAAAGATCGAATTCAACCCGAAGGATATCCAGAAGTAGATGGCAAATCGTGTTCAAGCGCTGAAGAGGGTCCGTCAGGCCGAGCGGCGCACAGCATTTAATCGTTTCGCGCGTACCAGGCTGCGCCACCAGATCCGCACCATGCGCCGGGCGCTGGCCGCCAAAGAGCCGGGCGACCTGAAGTCCATCATGAATGGCACTTTTTCTCTGATCGACCGCGCCGCCCGCAAAGGGTACATCAAGAGCGGCACGGCATCCCGCTACAAGAGCCGCATCCACAAGCGCGTGAAAGTGGCACTGGGCGACGTCGTTAAGTAGAGTGGCATTACGCGCGTTCACGTAACCTGGAAGTCGGTTTATCGGACAGCGTGGCTCACGAGGCTGCGCTGTTTTTCTTTTGGCGTGTGCGCGGAGCATAAACCGCCGGGAACAAAAAATGAACATTGAAGTCCTGCTCACCGAAACCGAAATCGCCGACGAGCTTGTCGAGTCAATCGAAGCACGCGATCTGCCCGAGAAATTCTTTTACTGGACTCCGCTCTCCATACAGTCCTGGAAGGCTCTCTCCACCCGCTCGGAAGAGGCGATGCGCGAGACATGGGAAGGCCTGGCTGCCAAAGCCGCCGATCTGACACGCGCCTTCATCGGCACGATCCCCGTCATAAGTCTCGGCGCGGGAGAAGGTCTGAAAGACCGCGAAGTCCTGAAGGCTCTCAAGACCGCCGGCCGCGAAGCGAAGTACTTTCCGGTCGATGCCAGCCAGTCGCTGCTCGAAATGGCCTGCGCCGGCGCCGAAGACGACGATTGCGAAGCCCTCGGCATCAAGGCCGATATTTCCAGCCCCATGCACCTCATGCTCGCGGCCGACGTCAGTGAAGCCCCGCGGCTCTACCTTATGGTCGGCAACACGCTCGGCGGCTTCGACCCTCTCGACCAGATCAAGCATGTCGCAACCTGCGTGCACAAGGGCGATATCCTGATCATCGACGCCAATATCCACGCTGGCGCCATTGAGCCGAGCGAAGAACAGAAGCGATTCGTCTTTTCGCCGCTCGCCGCCGCCGGGGTCCTTCCCGACGATGGCGCACTCGAATTCGTGGCCAAGCCCGACGATCGCCTGGATGGCCTGCACATCGTAACCCGGCGTTTCCAGGCCGCGCGCGACCTAACCCTGCGCGTTGCCGCGCGTGATATTCCGCTGGCCCGCGGCGAGCGAATCCTGCTCAACTTCCGCTACCTGTTCAGCCAGGAAGCCTTCCGGTGGCTGCTGACGGAACACGCTGGCTTGCGTGTCGTGACCGAAATCCTCAGTGCCGATGGCCGATTCGTGACGGCGGTCTGCATCAAAGCGTGATCCGGCCTCCCTGTGGGGCAGGCGGTTCCGCCTGCCGATCAGCGAGCAGACCTGGAACCGCCCGCGCAGTCACCTTCGCTAGCGCATCAGGAGCGTCGTAGTATGCGATCCACCGGCCGCACGTCATTACCGCCACAGAACCAGCGACAGACCGCCCGCCAGCTTAGCCCGCAGCGGCAGCCTCTTCGATCGGTCCAGTTCCGCGGTGTTGCAATAGACGCTTCCGCGGAAAATCATCCCGTGAATTCCGATTGCTGCCAGTAGCGTGAGCTGTGAAAGTACGGGTTGCCGTAGTACTCATCGAGCTTCGACCCCGCGAGCAATACACCGCATGTAATCATCACCACGAAGCCGTCCCGCTTCCAGATGCGCGTCGATTCAATCACGCTCGGCACGGGAGTCGAAGTGAAAGCCAGCCCCAGCAGCCGTAGATTCGTCGCCAGAATCATACCGCCGAAGATAGCGATGCAGGAAAGATGCGTCGCCATCACTGTCGGATAAAAGAACACCGATTGCCGCACGGCGGTGAACAGCCCGGTGCTCTGAATCGCATGGCTGATTTCGGCAACGTTCATCTTTTTAAGATCCGCCCGGAGTATATGCGAAGAACAATCCGCAGAAAATCACCGCGACCCGGATCGCCAGCGATGCCAGGCCTGCGGTTTTTGCCGCAACCGGCGGCGCGCCCAGCCTGCGTCACACGGCGATGAATCGTGTAATTAAACAAAATACCCGCCAGAAGCAGCAGCACCTTCAGGCGGAACGTGGGGCTGTAGTAGTAGGGCAAAGGATCCGTCGTAAAGATCGCGAAGCCGGAAGTAATCACGGCCCCGAGTCCCGCCATCGTCAGCATCTCCGTGCTCCGCAGCAATTTGGCCGGAGTCTGGCCTTTCAACCCAAGGCCCAGCAGGCTCATATCGACAATCGCAATAGTGCCGATCGAAAGCGCCAGCGACGCGATGTGGACGCACTCCATCGCCCCGAACGCCCATTCGATCTTGTTCAGCGGATTATCCGCCAGGTCGTAGCCAGCCATCGCTTCTTACAATATTCGACGCAAGGGACGCCGCCGCCGGACGACGGCGAGGCCCCACCCGTTCCGCGCCGTTTGTCAAACAGTTACGTTATCGCCCGATAATCCCCGGGCAGGCGGGTCGTACCCGCGTTCCCTCGAAGCGAGCGCATGGACACGCAAACGGCCGATTCGAGGCTCTCAATTCACGCGAATCGGAACGCCCGGAGCGACGCGGCCACCCCTTCACCCGAACCACGGTGGGCACTCGGGGGTGCGAGGGAAATTCAAATCCTCCCGATCGTTCCGCCAAACGCCTCGTCGCCCGCCTCTCGTTGCACTTTTTCCGCGCTGTGTCCGAAACCACACTCGCGTGTGAGTTATACTGGTATCCATAGCTGGTCGTTTCTTTGGTGCTCGTCCTTAAATCGCATTGATCGTCGGGGCTGCGCGGTAAGAACTGCGGCAGCCCCTTTTATTTTGCGCGAAGGGCGGGCGGCGACGATCCGAATCGGCTGTGATTTTTTTAAAGAGGTTTGTAATGAAAGAAAAAGGTACAGTGAAGTGGTTTAATGCGGCCAAGGGTTTCGGCTTCATCCAGCGCGAATCGGGCGAGGATGTCTTCGTTCACTTTTCGGCGATTGAGGCGAGCGGCTACCGTTCGCTCGACGAAGGCGCGCGCGTGGAGTTCGAAGTGACCCGCGGACCCAAGGGTCTGCAGGCGTCGAACGTCCAACCCATAGCGGGCTAGTTCCCCGTGCGGAGCCGGCCCGGGTTTNNCAAGGCACAGTCGTCGAGAAATTCCCCAGCGGCAAATTCAGCGTGCAGCTTGAGCACGAACGGCTCGTGCTCGCGCACCTCGCCGGCCGGCTCCGCCGAAATCGCATCCGCGTTCTGGCGGGCGATAAAGTCACCCTCGAACTTTCGCCCTACGATCTCACCAAGGGCCGCATCACCTTCCGTCATCGTTAACCCGAGCCTTACCGAAATCGGGCGGCCGGCAAGCGCTCGCCCAGCCGCTTCCCATGCCGCGGCAGCTTCGTGACGACATGGTCAACGCCCTCTTCATTTTCGGCACCCGCCCCGAAGCGATTAAACTCGCTCCCGTGATTCGCCTGATGCAATCGCGCCCGGACCAATTCCGCGTCCGCGTCGTCGTGACCGCTCAGCATCGCCAGATGCTCGATCAGGCGCTGGCCGTCTTCGGCATCGTCCCCGATTACGATCTCAACACCATGGCCGCGGGCCAGACCCTCGCCTCGTCCGCCTCGCGCATAATCGCGGCTCTGGAACGCGTCCTGGCGGATGCCCGCCCCCACATCGTCTTTGTTCAAGGCGATACGACAACCACTCTTTGCGGCGCGCTAGCCGCTTTCTACGCGCGCATTCCCGTCGGCCACATCGAAGCCGGCCTGCGCACAGGCGACATGACCCAGCCGTTTCCCGAAGAGATGAATCGCGTGCTCACCGGGCGTCTCGCGGCCATCCATTTCGCTTCCACCGAAGGTGCGCGCCGCAGCCTCCTCGCTGAAGGCATAGTCGACAGCGCGATTCACGTAACGGGCAATTCAGGCATCGACGCGGTTATGAACGTCGCCGCCCGCCTCGCATCCGGGGCGTTGCCCTCGGGCGACTGGCCTTTTCTCGATCCCGACAAACAGCTAATCGTCGTCACTGCGCATCGCCGAGAAAGTTTCGGCGAGGGCTTTGAGAATATTTGCCGTGCTGTCCGCCAAATCGCCGAACGGCCCTCGGTCGTCATCGTCTATCCGGTGCATCGTAATCCCAACGTGCAGGATCCCGTGCGGCACCATCTGGCCGGTGTTCCGAACATTCACCTCATTGAGCCGCTCGACTACGTGCCATTTGTCGACCTGATGCGCCGCGCGACCATCCTTCTGACCGATTCCGGCGGCATTCAGGAAGAAGGGCCGTCGCTCGGCAAGCCGGTCGTCGTGATGCGCGCGAAGACGGAGCGCCCGGAAGCGGTGGAAGCGGGCACGGTTCGCCTCGCTGGAACGGACGAAAATCGGATCGTTGAGGAAGTGGACCGATTGCTCGATGACCGGGCGCTGCGCGATTCCATGTCGCGTATTCACAATCCCTACGGCGACGGCCACGCCGGCGAAAAGATTGCCGACGCGACTTTGGCCTGGTTTAGCCGCTCGGCGCGCAACCCGGCGTAAACGAGGCGGAGTGCCGCGACATCTTCACTCCGCTTCACGCTTATTTGAGGGTAGCTTGCAGATCGTCAGCGTCACGATGAGCGTCATAGGCTCCACCGGACTCGCGTCGAAACCAAGGGCCAGATCGAAGTTTCTTGCGTCCGGGATTGCGTGAACAACGATGCCGCGAATGCCGATCGCGTCAGACGCGTTCGCCACGCGGATCGCCGCATCCCGGAACAAGCCATGGCCGATGCCCTGCCCCTGCCAGTTGCGATCGACGGCCAGCCGCGCCAGCACGGCTACGGGGATAGGATTCGGCACGTTCCTCCGGAAGCGGCCGGGGGCGCTTGCCACTGTGACCACGCCCGAAGCCAGCGCGCTGTAACCCGCCACGCGCGTGCCTTCGCGGACGAAATAGGTGCGCGATGCGCCGCTCAATTGGTTCGCCCGCGCGCGGCGTCTCAGCCAGTCGTCGATCGAGTCCTCCCCGGAGCGGAACTCCCCTATCTCGTGGTAATCCGCCAGTGCCCCCGGAGGCGAGAACCCGATCACTTCTCCCCTGGCGCGGACGTTTTCAGGGATCGGCGCAGCCGGGCATTCGGCCGGGGCGGCGCATCCAGCCGCGCGAGGAACTCGGCATAGGCTTTAGGATTGACCACAAAAACCGTGCGGTCGATCAGCGCGTCTTCCGCGGCGTGCCGGGCCGCGTCGAGCACGAAATCCGTTCTATTCTTGCCCGAGTAGCCCCGCCGCCAGGTCGATAAGCCCGCGCAACTCGGGCTTGATCCGGAGATTCAGTGTGTCGCGTTTGGCTTTATCCTGCTGAAGAACGGGCATGAAAATGTCACCTCTACGATTCGTTATAGCCTGTCGTAAAGACAATGTCATTACGCGTCGAATCGCGGCGCCGCGACGGTATTATGGAAACTGAGTCTGGCTATCCATCACAAATAAGTCGGCAGAATCTGCATCTCCGGCACCACCGCCCGCTCCGGCAGTTTCGCCACTGCCAGAATCGCCTCCGCAACATCCTCCGCCTGCAGCGCATGCCGCATCACGTCGGCCGTCGGCTTCACCGGACGATTCTCCAGAATCTCCGTATCCACCAGTCCCGGACAGACCACGCACGTGCGGATCCCGTTCTCCTTCTCTTCCACGCGGACCGCATGAGCCAGCCCCAGCACTCCCCGCTTCGCAGCCTGATACGCCGCTCCCGAAACGTCGGGCATGAGTCCCGATATCGACGACACATAAATCAGGTAACCGCTCCGGGCTTCCCGCATAGCCGGCAAAACCGCCCGCGTGGCGTAGTAGGCTCCATTGAGGTTTACGTTCACCATCTTGTCCCACGTCGCGACATCCAGGCGGGAAAGCGCCCGGTTCGGCACATTCGTCCCGCTCACATAGACCAGAAAATCGACCTTTCCGAACTTCTCGCGCGTCGTCTGCCCGAGCCGTTCCGCTTCCTCGGCCTTCGCCGCGTCGCAAACCTGGATTTCGATGGAATAGCCGGAATTCCGCAACTCGTCGCGCAGGTCGGTGAGCCGCTGTTCTCTGCGTGCCGCCGCCATCACGCGCGCTCCTTCCCTCGCGAAAAGAACCGCGCAGGCGCGCCCGATCCCGCTTGAAGCCCCCATCACCAAAACCACTTTGTCCCGCAGCGAAACCGGCATATGGCGAAAACCTCCTGGGCGCGAAACGTTTCGATCGCCTCACACAATATACACTGGCATGTCAGGAGCAGACAGAATTCCGATGAGTATTACCCGCAGAGACCTTGGTCTCCTGTTACCGGCGCTGGCGTCGGCAGCCAGAGCCCAGCAAACACCGGCAACGCCCGCGAAACCTGCGATCCTTCCTTCGAAGCTGTACCGCACGGAAGACATCCCCTACACCGGCGACGACAAGAAGAGAGGCCGAAGGATCTTCCTCGGCACCACCCACACCGGCTTCAATCTCGAAATGCACGAAACCGTTCTCGCCCCCGGCGAGATTTCCCATCCTCCGCACAAGCACGTTCACGAGGAAATCATCGTCATCGTCGAAGGGACCATCGAAGCCAGCATTGAAGGCAAGATCGACCGCGCCACCGCCGGCTCCGTGTCCTTTTTCGCCTCCAACGAGATGCACAATTTCAAGAACATCGGCCCGGGACACTGCCGTTACTACGTCCTCGAACTGCGGGCGGACGCGGCCTGATTATGACCGAATTCCGCCACAGCAAATGGGAGGATCTCCCGCTCGAAACGATGAGCGACGTGATTTCCCGCCGGCTCTTCGTCGGCGAGAAAGCCATGGTCGCTCAGGTGTATCTGGCCAAAGACGCCGTTGTGCCGTTGCATCATCACGAAAGCGAGCAGATCACCTACATCCTTAAGGGTGCCCTCAAATTCGAACTACAGGGCAAAGAAGTGACCGTTCACGCCGGCGAAGTCCTCTTCATTCCGTCGAATGTACCCCACCGCGCAATCGCGCTCGAGGACACCCTCGATCTCGACGTCTTTTCGCCGCTCCGCATCGACTGGCTGACGAAAGACGACGCCTACCTCCGCCGCGGCGAAACCGAACAGGCATGAATCGTCTGGTTTTATGAATCGTCTCGACGAACTCCGCCGGCGACACGCCGCCGCCGAAGAGGGCGGAGGCCCGGAACGCCGCGAACGCCAGCATCGCGAAGGCAAGCTCGCCGCCCGCGAACGCATCGAACTCCTGCTCGACGACGGGACTTTCGAAGAAATCGACAAACTCATCGAACACCGTTGCCGCGATTTCGGCATGGATCAGCAAGTCATTCCCGGCGACGGTTTTGTCACCGGCTACGGCCTCATCAACGGCCGCCCCGCCTTCGTCTTCGCGCAGGATTTCACCGTCTTCGGCGGCTCGCTTTCCGAAACCAACGCCATCAAGATCTGCAAGGTCATGGACCTCGCGCTCAAGACCGGCGCGCCGGTCATCGGCCTGAACGATTCCGGCGGCGCTCGCATCCAGGAAGGCGTTCTGTCGCTCGGCGGCTACGCGGATATTTTCCTGCGCAACACGCTGGCCAGCGGCGTGATCCCACAGATCTCGGCCGTGATGGGCCCGTGCGCCGGCGGCGCGGTCTATTCGCCCGCCATCACCGACTTCGTCTTCATGGTCGCCGACGCCAGCTATATGTTCGTCACCGGCCCCGACGTTATCAAGACCGTCACGCACGAAGACGTGACAAAGGAAGAACTCGGCGGCTCCATCACGCACAACGCGAAGAGCGGCGTCGGCCATTTCATCGCCGCCGACGACAAAGAATGCGTGCAAATGATCCGCGAGTTGCTCGGCTATCTGCCGCAGAACAACCGCGACGACCCGCCGCGCCGGGTCTGCACCGACCCGATCAACCGCGCCGACCCGGAACTCGACCGCATCGTCCCCCCGGAATCCAACCAACCTTATGACATGAAGGACGTGATCCATCGCGTCGTCGACGATGGAGAGTTCTTTGAAATCCACCAGCATTTCGCAAAGAACATCGTGGTTGGCTTCGCGCGGCTGGACGGGCGATCCGTCGGGATCGTGGCCAACCAGCCCGCATTTCTGGCCGGCTGCCTCGATATCGATTCATCGGTGAAAGGCGCTCGCTTCGTCCGTTTTTGCGACGCCTTCAACATTCCGTTGGTCACGTTTGAAGACGTTCCGGGCTTTCTGCCTGGTACCGGCCAGGAGTTTGGCGGCATCATCCGCCACGGTGCGAAGCTTCTATACGCATACGCGGAAGCGACAGTCCCTAAAGTAACGGTCATCACGCGAAAGGCATATGGCGGCGCTTACTGTGTGATGGGATCGAAGCACCTTCGGACCGACGTAAACCTCGCGTGGCCGACGGCCGAAATAGCGGTCATGGGCGCGGAGGGCGCCGTGAATATCGTTTACCGCCGCGAACTGGCCTCTGGCGATCCCGAGCTCCGTTCTCAAAAGATTGCCGAATTCAACGACCGTTTCGCCAGCCCGTTCGTAGCCGCCGAGCGCGGCTTCATCGACGACGTGATCGAGCCGAGGGAGACCCGCACACGCCTGATCCGCAGTCTTCGTATGCTGGAAACCAAGGTCGATACGATGCCGCGCAAGAAGCACGGTAATATTCCGCTGTAAGTCCTTTGATACCGGCGATCTGATACTGCACTTACCCCGGGATGACAATACTGTGGCCAGCGCCGTCGGCTTATCGTTCCAAAACTGTGCTAGCCTGTGGCAATGAATGCGCGAACTCTCTTTGTGCTCTCGATCGGCGTGGCCTTCTGCCGTGCTGAGCAGAAACCCCTCACTCTTGCGGATGTTCTCGCGTGGAAAAACATCCAGACCCCCGTCCTTTCGAGTGACGGTCGATGGTTCGCATACAAACTGACTCCCGTCGAGGGCGATTCAAGCGTAGTTCTGAAGAATATCGGGGACGGCAGCGAGCAACGCTTCTCTATCGGCGAAATACCGCGGATAGATTCCGATCCGGGCGCTCCGCCTCCGCCGCCCGTGCGCGATGTCCTCTTCTCTGAGGATGGCAACTGGCTCGCCTTCAACGTCTATGCCACGGCGAAAGAAGCGAAATCGCTGAAGAAGGCAAAGAAACCCGCCCGGAACAAAGTGGATCTGATCGAACTGGCAACCGGGAAGAAGACGGAGTTCGAGGGAATCCGCCGTTTCGAATTCTCCGGACAGAAATCGAGCGCTCTGGCTCTGCAGCGCTATCCCGCGACCGGAGCGGCGCCCGCCACGCCAACTCCGCCGGCCGCAAGCGGCTCCGACGCCAAACCACCCGAGAAGCCGCAGGGAACCGACTTGATTCTGTACATCCTCGGCACGGGCGAGGAACTCAATATCGGCAACGTTTCGGAGTTCTCGTTCGACAAACCTGGTAACTGGCTTGCATGGATCATCGACACTCAGGATCAACTGGGCAACGGGATTTCCGTCCGCAACATGGCGAATGGAGCGGTCTATGCTCTCGATAACGCGAAAGCTTCGTACAAGGGCCTCAACTGGACCGAGAAAGGAACCGCGCTTGCGTCCGTCCGTGGCGTGGAGGACAAGGCATGGGAAGAAAAACTCTACTCCGTAGTCGCGTTCGAGGGTTTCGAGAGCGGCTTACCGAAGAAGCTTGTCTTCGACCCCGCAAAAGAGTCCGCTTTTCCCAAAGGCATGACCGTCAGCGCGGCTCGAACGCCAATCTGGCTGGCGGATCTTTCGGAAGTGGTTTTCGGCATTCATGAGATCAAGCCAAAGGCTGTGCCGGACAAGAAGGAGGCAAAAGACAGTGCTTCTACTGCCGTTACGCCGGGCGATGGCGCCGCTTCAAAAACGGACGATTCGGACGAACGGCCGGATCTGGTGGTCTGGCACTGGAACGACCCGCGGCTCGTGTCGATGCAACAGGTGCAGCAGAACGCCGATAAAGACTTCAGTTTTCTGAGCGCCTGGATCCCCGCTGAAAACAAGTTCGTTCGTCTCGCTTACCCGGAAGTGAAACAGGTCAATGTTTTGCCGGAAAGCAAATTTGGCGTAGGAGTGGATGTTCGCGACTACGAGTTGATGGGCAACCTGGACGGCCGGCGTTACAGCGACATCTACAGAATTGACCTGAAGACGGGAGAGCGCAAACTGGCCCTGCGGAAGGCGCGCTGGTATCAGGGGGCGTCTCCGGACTCGTCCCATCTTCTCTATTACGAGGACGGAGATTACTTCAGTTATGACATGGTCTCGGGCGAGTCGCGCAATATCACGAAGGGACTGCTCACCAGCTTCGTCGATATGGAGGACGATCACAATGTCGTAAAGCCTCCGACGCGCAGTTTCGGATGGTCGAAGGACAGCGATTATGTTCTGCTGTCCGATAACTGGGATCTCTGGAAGATCCCCGTCGACGGTGGCAAGGGCGTGAATGCTACAGGGAACGGGAAGAAAGACAAGATCCGGTACAATTTCGTCTACAACCTCGATCCCGAGGCGAAAGGCCTCGATTTTTCCAAACCATTGTATGTAAGAGCCTACGGCGAGTTGAACAAGAAAGGCGGCGTTGGGATGATCGAGCCTGACAAACCGGGTTTCCGTGCGCTTCACTTCGACGATGCGGTCTATACGAGCCTGATTAAGGCGAAGAAGGCCGATACTTACGTGTACTCCCGTGAGACTACCCAGGACTACCCTGACTTCTACTCGTCCGGCGGCACTCTCGCGAACGGGACAAAGCTCACCGCGGCCAACCCTCAGCAGACCGACTTCGCGTGGACCAGTGGCACCAGGCTGATCGAGTACACGGGGACACGCGGGGTAAAACTTCAGGGGACCATTTACCTCCCGGCCGGCTATGAGGTGGGAAAAAAATACCCGACCATCGTTTACATTTACGAAAAACTGACTTCCGGGACGAACAGTTACCCACGACCAGCCATCGGTGGCTTCAACCCCGGCTACTACACGAGCAACGGCTACGCGGTGATTACACCGGACATCGACTACAAGGTCAACGACCCCGGCGTCTCAGCCAGCACCTGTATTCAGGCGGCGCTGGCGGCGGCGGTCGCGACCGGGATAGTCGATCCGGCCCGAGTGGGACTGCATGGCCACTCCTGGGGAGGATACGAAACCGCCTTTACGGTGACCCGGACCAACGCTTTCAAAGCTGCCATTGCGGGCGCACCCTTGACCGATATGGTCAGCATGTACAGCTCGATCTACTGGAACACCGGCTCCACCAACCAGCCAATCTTTGAGAGCAGCCAGGGCCGCTTCACCGCCGGATATCTTGGCGATACGATGGACGCCTACATCAGGAATTCGCCTGTCTACCACGCGCAGAACGTGCAGACCCCGCTCATCATCCTAAGTAACGACAAGGATGGCGCCGTCGACCACACGCAGGGCATCGAGTATTACAACACCCTGCGGCGTCTCCGGAAACCGGTCGTCATGCTGGAATACAAAGGCGAGAACCACGGCCTCCGAAAGCCGGAGAATCTGAAAGACTATTTCGTCCGCATGAAAGAGTTCTTCGATCACTACCTCATGGACAAGCCGGCTCCGAAGTGGCTTGAGGATGGCATTCCGCTGTTGAAGATCAAAGACGAACTCGACGAACGCGCCAAACAGCTTACTAATGCGGTCCAGCCGCCCGCCGATGCGCAGCAAACCGCTGGCTCGGTCCAGTGACCGCCATGGCGAACTCCGCGCCCAAAAGGTCGCCGAATTCAATATCCGCTTCGCCGGCCCATTCGTCGCCGTGATGGAGCCGAGCGAAACCCGCGCGCGCCTGATCCCCAGGGGTGTTCGCACGCGGGTGCCGCTCAAAACGGCCGAACTCTGATCAGACATACAGTGGAGCTATCTTGAGGACGTTCATCTTCGCCACGATCTGCGTGATCCTCGTTTCGCCCGGCTTCGGCCAGGCGAACGTGCCGCTGTCGTTCGAAGCAGCTTCGATCAAGCCCGCTTCTCCGTCCGCGCCCGCATTCGGCTGTAGGGGCGGACCCGGCACATCGGACCCTGTGACGTGGAAGTGCGAGAGCGTGCCGCTGAATTTCCTGATCACTTATGGTTACGGCTTTGCTCCGTATCAGTTTCCTCGTCATCACTCCTGCTGCGAGGACAGATTCGACGTTTCCGCGAGGGTGCCGCCGGATGCCACGAAAGATCAGTTCCGGCGAATGGTGCAAAGCCTGTTGACCAGGCGCTTCGGGTTCGCCTTCCACTATGACCTAAAGGAAACGGCTGCTTACGAACTCACCGTAGCTGACAAGGGCTTGAAAATGAAGAAATCCGCGCCGGCCGCGGCGTCTGTCGATCAGGATCCCTTCGACACACCGGAGTACACGGTCGGCAAGGACGGGTATCCCGCCTTTCCTCCCGGCGTCGCCGGGTACGCAGGAATGAATAACCGTCATCGCTGGACCGGATTTAGCCTGTCCATGCCGGAGATCGCGCGAACATTGTCGTTCTACCTCGGCCGGACGGTAATCGACGCCACCGGACTCAGCGGGAGGTTCGACATCGACCTGAAATGGGCAACCGATGTGGCACTGGCCCTCGAACTGGCCGGCCGCCGCGAGGAGGCGGCAGAAGTGCCGGACCTCGGCACTCCCGGCCCGCCTTTGATCCGCGCCGTTCAGGATCAACTCGGCCTGAAGCTGACTTCGACGAAAGGCCCCGGCGACATCGTCGTGATCGACCACATCGAGAGGGTTCCGACCGACAACTGACACTCTCACCGCAGCGTGACCTCGGTAGCGATGCCGCCCGCCAAATGGCGCGAGTTCCATTCGGCGAGTTCGCCAGACATCCTCAGGTCTTCTGCAAAGTTTCCACGGTGCTGAAACGCGTGACGGGAAACGTCTCGGAAGATCCTGCAACTGACAAAGCATCTCTGGACGAACTCTCAGAGCTGCCGATGAGTATCTTTCTGAGCAGCCTGGCACCGTTACGGCGTCCAGGTCTCCCCGCAGCGCGGGCGGTCCGCACGACTTTTTCTCCGAAGGTAACTACTGGTGGCCCGATCCGAAGAATCCTGATGGTCCCTAAATCCAGCGCGACGGAATGACCAATCCGGAGAACTTTGTCGAGCACCGTCGCGCAATGGTGCGGCTGAGACTGATCGCACCGGCGCTCGCCGCTGCGTGGGAGTTCACGAAGCAACAACAGTATTCCGATCATGCTGCGAAGCATCTGCGAGCCTGGTTCATCGATGAATCCACCCACATGAATCCGAGCCTTCTGTATTCCCAGGCGATCAAGGGCAAATTCACGGGGCGGGAAATCGGCGTTATCGATACGCTTCACCTGGTGGAAGTGGCACGTGCCGCGTCCCGACTCGACCTCTCCGCCGCCGACCTCGCCGGCGTGAAGCAGTGGTTCACAACCTACGCGAACTGGGTGAATACTCACTAATATGGGATCGCCGAACGCGATGCGCTGAACAACCACGGTACTTGCTGCGTAACCCAAGTGGCATGCCGAATTGACCGGCGATGCGAAGCTAACAGCCTACTGCCGCGAGCGCTTCATGACGGTGTTGATCCCTAACCAGGAAGCCGCGGACGGTAGCTTCCCTCAGGAATTGCGGCCGGTAAACGGCTATAGTCCTGTAAGAGGTTCCGCGAATGAAATCGAACTATCTGCTCCTGTTCGCGTTTTTACTTGTACCGGTGGCGAATGCACAGAACGCCCCAACGGAGGCCTTCAAACAGTGGGCGACTCAGCACGTCCACGCTATCGCCTCGGTAAACAAGGATACTCCCGATAACGCGGATCTGCGCCGCTGCGTAACATTGTCGGCGATGCGCACGTTCTCGCGTTCGGCGAGCCATTTCACGGAGGACACGAGCCGTTGGCGATGCGAAATCGCTTAATTCGCTATGCCGTCACGCAACTGGGATTCAAGGCGGTCGCCCTCGAAACCGGCCTTACGGCTTCAAAGCGTATTTACGATCGTGTCCTCGGGAAAACTACTGAAACTGAAGCTGCACTGAAGGCGGCTTTTAGCTACCACTTCGGCACCCTTCCTGAAAACCTCGAACTCATGCAATGGCTGCGCAATTACAACGCGGCCCAACCAGCGGAGCGTCAGGTCCATTTCTATGGCATCGATATAACCGACACTCCCCTCCCAGATACATCTCAACCAGTCTGGGAAGTCTTGGACTTTGTGGACCATGCCAACCCCAACCTTGGTCGCGAACTCCACAAACGGTATGCCGATGTAATTTCGCTTTTTGAGCCGGACAAATACGCTAAACTGGCGTCGGCGGAGAAAGATGCAATCACGGCGAAGATACAGGATTTGATTGCGTTAATCCGGCGGGAGCGCGGTGAGTTGACATCCGCTACGTCGGGGGACGAGTACGAATGGGTTCTTCGTGAGAGCTTGAATGCGGCTCAGGACGACGTGTACATGCGATCTCTTCCTCCGGAATTCAATCCGGAACAATTCAGGCAAAAGCCGGAGTTGCGCGATCTCGCAATGGCAGACAATCTCATGTGGGTTCAGCAACGGGAGATGCCGCGTGGGAAGACTTTCTTCTTTGCACACGATGCGCATGTGTCGGCCAGCGTAATTGGTAGTCGCGCTCTACCCGGTCCACGGTGGCAGCCGGGGCTGGATGGCGCCTCACGGCTTGCTGGCATGTACCTGCGCTCGATGCTCGGTCGCGACATGGTCGCCATCGGCACATGGTTCGGCCACGGCGAGGGTTTTCCGGTCGAGCCGTCGCCTCTGCCGCCGGGCGCCGAGGGCCTGGATGGACTGTTAAGCTCGCTCGCTATTCCCATCTTCATAATGGATCTCCGCGAAGTGCCAAGCGGTAGCGATCTCCGCCAATGGTTTCAGGCGGGGCACGAAGCCCGTAACGGATGCTGCGGGTACTTCAAGGCGGTTCCGGCCGATGCCTACGACGCGATTCTCTTCACCGAGTCCATCACACCTGCGCCGGTTCCAAAGCAGTAAGCCGGGCGCTCGCCGGAGTCCTCTCACCCCTCAAGCCAAAGCTCCATTGCGTCGACGGATAAGGGCAACATAGTTCCCGGGTAGCCGTCATCGCCAATCCTGCGCGCCGTGCCAGACATGCAGGATTTCGACAATTTCTTCGGTGGAGCGGTAAACCACGACGAAAGGGGGGCTGACCAGTTCGCGGGTTCCTTTTATCTCTCCGGGTCGGCCGAGGCCCGGGAAGGTCGGGAGTTGCTCAATGCGGTCGATGACCGGCTGAGCGACATCGAGCGCCGCAGTGGGATTTTCTCGCTGAATGTATCGGATTGCCGATTCAAGTTGGTCGGACGCTTCGGTGGTCCACCGAATCTGCCTCACGAGCGAAACAGCTTATTGATCCGATTCTTCACGTCGTCGTGCTCTAAGAACTCGCCCCGCTCGGCTTGCGAGATGCCTCGTTCGACGCCAGCGATGAATTGGGCCCGATTATCGAGCATGCGCGTAACGGTGTCTTTTACCAGCTGTTCGGCATCCTTGCCGTTCGCAAAGGCTATCTGCTGAAGTCGGGTTTCAACGTCGGATGCAAAATGCACTTCCATACCCTCAAGAGTAGGGGGTTGCGCAAGCCAGTGTCAAGTGAGGCTGCTTCAGTCTCCGCGAGATCGGACGTTCGCAATGGCCAAGCTTTCGCGAGCCGCCTCGACGGTTCGTGCGGGATCGGCCGGGGAGTGGGCAGTCGAGACAAAGAGCGCCTCAAACTGCAATACCCGACTCACCGGAAGATACGACACTGATCTGAAGTGGGCCGTAGATGTTGCCTTGGCTCTCGAAATGGCCGGACGCCCTGACGAGGCGGCAGAAGTGCCGGACCTCGGCACTCCCGGCCCAACTTTGATCCGCGCCGTCCAGGATCAACTCGGCCTGAAACTGAAGTCGACGAAAGGCCCAGTCGACATCGTCGTGATCGACCACATCGGGAAAATCCCGAGCGATAACTGATATCTGCCCGTCGCAGGGTTCGTTTCAGTAAGCCACCGGGTCATTTCATTCCCGCAGGGCATCTTCAACCTGCCGCGCCATCGCCGCACAGAACGATAGCGATGAGCAGCCAACCGCCGGTTCGCGGGTCGCAGAGAACGCGCCGGCTCGCAGCCCGGCGAGCTCGTTTCGAATAGCTTCGGTCACGGCGGCACGCCCGAACTGTTGGACCAACGCACGCGACCATCCATCCCATTCTCTATCTAGTTGCCTGTGCTTCTTCGGATCAGGTTGATAGCGCTTCATCGTACTTTTCCCGCTTGCGTCCATTCGCCTTCCGGGCTGCTGTCATCCGGATGCCTCCGCCGCGCGAAGTCCGGGCAATCGCTAAGAGGCGCCCTTCAATCTCGCCGATGGTAGTTCCCCGCTGTAGTCGCTTCAAGGGTAGATACAGGGCGCTCAGCTTAACCGAAAGGAAGTCCACCTCGGCATAGCTCCCAGGCATGGTCGCGGCGATCTGCACGCTTGCCCGCACGAGCTGTTTTGCTGCCAGCTTTGAGCCTGCCCGTCCGGCCGCGTTCCCTGTCTGCACCTGCTGCTTCAGGAACGCTCTCACCGCAGCGTGACCTCGGTAGCGATGCCGCCCGCCAAATGGCGCGAGTTCCATTCGGCGAGTGAGCCAGGCACGCGCCCGGCTCGATTCCCTCCAAACCAAATCATTGCTATCCTGACAGGAAAGCCATGCGCCCGATTCATTTCCTCTTCTTGACTTGCCTCACGATAGCATGCGGATTAGCTGGCGCCTGCGGGAAACGCCAGCCGGGCGCTCTGCCGGCGGGCATCGGGCCGGCGCCCGTAGCCGACAGGAAGCCGCAAACGATCACGGTGCACGGGGATTCGCGGGTCGATAACTATTTCTGGCTGCGAGAAAAACAGAATCCGAAGGTAATGGAGTACCTGAAAGCGGAAGACGCCTACGCAGATGCCGTAATGAAGCCGCTAACCGGCTTGCAGGATAAGGTGTTTAAGGAAATGGTCGGCCACATCAAAGAAACCGACGAATCGGCGCCGTATCGCCGCGACAATTACTTCTACTACACGCGGACGGAACAGGCCAAACAGTATCCAATCATTTGCCGGCGCAAAGCTGCACTTACAGCGCCTGAGGAAGTCGTACTCGACGTCAACCAATTGGCCGCCGGGCAGAAGTTCATGGCGCTTGGCGCATTTGAGCCGAGCGATGACGGTAATTTGCTGGCGTATACGACCGACAATGTGGGCTATCGCCAGTACACGCTGCAGGTGAAAGATCTGCGGAATGGGACCTTGTTGCCCGACCGGGTCGAACGGGTCGACAGCGTGGCGTGGGCGACGGACAATAAGACGCTCTTCTACGTCACCGAAGATGCCGTTACCAAGAGGAACGACAAGTTCTTTCGTCACACGGTCGGCGGAAACGCGAGCGACCTCGTCTACAGCGAGCCTGACGAACTCTTCGATGTTTCCTGCGGGCGGACGAGCGATCGCGCGTTCATCTTATTGGAACCGGCGAGCAAGACTTCGACGGAGGCACGCTACTTGCCCGCGGCCACGCCGCTCGCGCCGCTGAAGGTGCTGCAGTCCCGTGAAGCAGGCCACGAATACGACGCCGACCACGCCGGGCATTCGTTCTACATCCGCACCAACAAGGGCGCTACTAACTTCCGCATGGTTACCGCGCCGGACGGTGCTCCGGGAGAAGCGAACTGGAAGGAGTTTGTCGCCCACCGGCCGGAAGTGAAGATCGAATCGGCGGAAACATTCGCGAAATATCTGGTCTTGAACGAATGGGAGAACGGATTGCAGCAAATCGAAGTGGTTGACCTTGGGTCGGCGCAACGGCGTCGAATTCCATTTCCGGAGCCGGTATACGCGGCGGCCACCGGAGATAATTACGTCTTCGATAGTTCCGTCGTGCGCTACAACTACCAATCCCTGGTAACTCCTCCTTCCGTCTTCGATTACGACGTCAATACGCAAACATCTACGCTGGTCAAACAAACCGAGGTGCCTGGCGGATTCGACCGCGCCAACTACGTCGCCGAGCGTGTTTTTGCCACCGCGCCGGACGGCGTGAAAATACCGATCTCGCTCGTGTACAAGAAGGGCGTCCGGCGGGATGGCACGGCTCCCATGCTGCTTTATGGATACGGGTCTTATGGATTCTCCGTGCCGCCGACGTTTTCCTCTCGCATCCTGACTCTGCTCGACCGGGGCATGGTCTACGGGATCGCCCACATTCGCGGCGGCGGCGAATTGGGCGAACCCTGGCGCGACGCGGGACGGATGATGAACAAGATCAATACATTCACCGATTTCATCGCTTCGGCGGAGTATTTGGAGAAGGAGAATTACACACGCAAGGACCGCCTCGTGATTCAGGGCGCAAGCGCAGGCGGTATGCTCATGGGGGCGGTAGCGAACATGCGTCCCGATCTTTTCAAGGCGGTCATCGCCCAGGTTCCGTTCGTGGACATTCTCAGTACCATGCTCGACGCCTCGCTGCCCCTCACGACCAGCGAGTACATCGAATGGGGCAACCCGAATGAGAAAGCCGCTTACGACTATATGGCGCGTTACTCGCCCTATGACAATGTCACAGCGCAGCGCTATCCGGCCATGCTGATCAAGGTTTCATATAACGATAGCCAGGTGCCCTACTGGGAAGGCGCGAAGCTGACGGCGAAGCTGCGATCGCTGAAGACGGACAAGAATCCGCTATTGCTCAAGGTCAATTTTGGCGCGGGGCATGGGGGCGCGTCCGGGCGATATGACGCGCTGCACGAAAGCGCATTCAATTATGCGTTTGCCCTGTGGCAGGTAGGCCTGGCCGAATAGCCATTAAAAACACCTCATCCGAGTCCCCGCACCGCATCTTCAACCTGCTTCGCAATCGCGGCGGCATCGTCGCCGGACACCCGCAGCGGAGCGCCGAACCGCACGCTCACCCTACCCGGAACGGGAAACCGGGCGTCCCTGTGCATCACGTTCTCTAAGCCCGATAACCGCACCGGCACGACAGGCACGCCCAAGCGCGCCGCCAGCATCCCTACTCCCGGCTGAAACCGGGCAAACTCGCCGACGTCCGTCCTTCGGCCCTCCGGGAAAATCAGAATTGAGTAACCATCGGCCACCAGCGCGCCCGCGTACCTTAACGCTTCTCTCGCGCCCGATTCGCGCTGCGGCAGCGGAAAAATATTGAACGCCAGCGAGGCCAGAAAATAACTCAGCCCGTCCCGAAAACGCTCGCCACGCGTATGCCGCTCCGGATGATAGTAAGCATCGAAAAACTCCTTGAGCACGGCCGGCGCCAGCCGGTATCGCCACTTAGCAGGCAAAGCCGCGAGAATCGCGGGCCCGTCGAACAAACTCTGATGGTTCGACGCAAAGATTACCGGACCATCCAGTCCGCTCAGATTCCTCCGCCCGGAAACGCGCAGCCATGCGAACACGCGCAGCAGCGGAATGATCAACCCGGGCAACACCACACGCCGCACAGCCATCGCCCAGACTGACCGGCTCCACTCCGGAAACTCCAACGCTTCATCGGTTGCGCCGGCCGCTGGTTTCGCATGAACCAAATCCGACACTGTTCGCGCGTTGGCAAAACTGGCTTCGTCGATCGGCGCGCCCGTACGGCGCTCCAGCTCCATCAGCAATTGAATGCGATCGAGCGAACTCAGCCCCAGCGCATCGAGCGAGCTTGCGCCGGTAACCTCGCGCCCCCCGGCGTATTTCCGCAGTAACTCTTCCACGGAACCCTCGCGCGAAACAGCAAGCGGCGCAGTCGACTTCCCCGCCACCCACGCCGCTACCTCGCCGCGTTTCAGCTTGCCGGTTCCCGAAGTTCGCGGCAGTGCGCCGCCAGGCCACAATGACCATCCGCGAACCCTCTGATGCGGCTCCAGCCTGCCATTGGCCTCGAGCACAACACGTTCCGCCACGACCCCATCCTCCAGGACCAGCACCGCATGAACAGACTCCCGCGACCCCTGCTTTTCCGCCACAACAGCCGATTCGCGCACGCCCGCAACAGCATTCAGAGCGCGTTCCACATCCTCCGGATAAACATTCAGCCCATCCGGCGAGACGATCATCTCCTTCTTTCGCCCCAGAATGCTCAACCGTCCTTCGGCATCAAGCGCACCGATGTCGCCCGTATGGAGAAAACCCTCGGCATCCCGCATGCTCGCGTTATCCTGGCCGAAATAGCCGGGCGTGATGTTATCGCCCTTCAGCAGCACTTCGCCATCGGGAGCGATGCGGATTTCCACGCCCGCAATCGCCTTCCCCACCGACCCTTTCCGCGTCGAAAACGGATGATTCAGCGTCGCCACCGGCGCGGTCTCCGTCAGCCCGTAGCCCTGGATGACCACGTACCCCAGCTTCCGCCAGAACTCTTCGAGTTCCGGATCGAGCGGCGCCGCGCCCACCACAAAGCTCCAGAACTTCCAGCCAAGCAAACGATGCACCCGGCGATATTGCCACCATCGCGCATACCATTTGCCCGCGCGCGCCGGCGCCCCGGCCTCCGGGACCACCTGCAGCACGTAATCGCGCAGCAGTTCCAGCATCTGCGGCACGCAAACCAGCACGGAAATACGTCGCCGGTGAATCAGATGGACGGCCTCGCGCGGACTCGATCCCGGCATAAAAAACACCTGGCCCGAAATCATCGCCGGAATAAACGCCGCCATCGACTGCCCGAACATATGGCTCAGCGGCAGCAGATTCAGAAATCGAATCGGCTGGAACGGCCCCATGTACCGCCGGTATTTTTCGATCCCCTGATCGATCGGCTTCAGATTCGCCAGAATATTACGATGGGTGAGCGTAACGCCCTTCGGTTCGCCGGTCGCGCCCGAGGTGAACAATATCTCCGCTGTGTCGTCAATCGCAGCCGGCTCGAATCGTTCAATTACACCGCTGCCCGCTGCAGCAACGCCACGCATCGGCCAAACCGGACAGTGCAGTCCACCCGGCGGCGTCAGCCCCTCGCCGATCATCAGCGCCCGCGCATCTACAATCCCGGCAATCCGCTGCACCACACTTGCCGACGAACGGAAATCGATCGGCACCGCGATCACGCCTTCGAGCAGACATCCCCAAAGCGCCACAATCCACTCGGGCCGGTTCTCGCACCAGAACAAGACGCGCTCGCCGCGCTTGATGCCGCTCTCGCGCAGTCGCCGAGCAAAGGCCGAAGCAGCCGGCGCGGCCGCGGCATAGCTGAGCCGCACCGGGCCGATATCACCTTCATAGCGCAGAAATTCCCCGGAATTTCGGCTCCAGAGCGAGAAGAAAGCGGCCAGGGATGGAGGGTTACCAATCACGAAAGAGGCAGTGCCTTCACGACAAGAAATGCGGCGCTAATGCGATACTACCAGCGAGACGAACTCATGCCGCATTGTTCATCCATAGCCCCGATGCTCTCCGTCCGAAACGGCGCGAAAGCAGTCGAATTCTACAAAGCCGCATTCAGCGCCACCGAGTTGTTCCGCATAGAGGACGACAAAGGCTCCGTCGTCGCCCGCCTCTCCGCGGGTTCAGCCGAATTCTGGGTCGCCGACGAATCGCCCGAAAACCAGAACTTCAGCCCGGAATCTCTCGGCGGAGGCACCGTCCGAATGGTCATGATAGTCGACGACCCCGACGCGGCCTTCAATCAAACCGTAGCGGCAGGCGCAACGGTTATCTGGCCCGTCGCAAATCAATATGGATGGCGGCTCGGCCGAATCGCAGACCCCTTCGGACACCACTGGGAAATCGGCAAGCCACTGGCAAAGAGCGTTGATTAGGCAGCCGGAAGGCCGAATCAGTCACTTCGGCGTCACGTGAATCAGCGCGCCGGGATTCGCATCCTCCAGCATCCACAGCGAGCCATCGGGGCCTTCTTCCACATCGCGGATGCGATGTCCCACATTCCACCGTTCCGCCGCCTTCGCGCCGCCATGCCCGTCGAAAATGAACCGATTCAGCGACATCGTCGCCAGTCCGCTCACGAAGCCGTTGCCGTCCCACTGCGGGAAGTTCTGGGTGCCGCGGTAAAACATCAGATTGCCCGGCGCAATCACAGGCACCCAATAGAGAACCGGCTTCGCCAGGTCGGGCCGCGTGTCGGGATTGGGAATCGGCACGCCGTTATAGTTCTNNTAATTCTTGCCCTTCTCGATCAGGTTCAGTTCGTCGCCGCCCATCGGCCCGTGTTCCACCTCCCACAATTCGCCAGTGGGCGAAAACGCCATTCCATAGGGCGTGCGCACACCGCTCGCCCACGTTTCCGCCGGCGTCAGGTTGGGACCAGGAAAAGTGTACGTGCTTACGACCTTGGCCGTCTTGGCTGCTTCAGTGTCGGCCGGCGGATCGATCAGGGGAATCGTAGCCGCGCCCGTCTTGCCGAAGTTAGGATTGCCCGGCGCCGGTTTGCCATCCAGCGTCAGGCGCAGGATTTTGCCTTCAGGCTGGTCCGGATCCTGGGCGGGCGTGAAGCGCTGACGGTCGCCCACCGTGAGGAACAGATATTGGCCGTCCGGCGAGAACGCGACCTGCGCGCCCTCCTGCCCGCCCTTGCCCTTCGGCATCTGGTGCCACAGCACCTCGAAGTTATCGAGACGGGCCGAGGTGGGCGTGATGCTGAGTTTGGCCCGCGCCAGCGCGAGGCCGCCACCATAGTCGCCCGGCTCGGCATAAGTGAGATAGATACTATGATCCGTGTCGTAATGTGGCGAAAGGAAAACGCCATGCATGCCACTCTGTCCCTGCCAATAAACGGGCGGAGTGTTGCTGACCGGGATTTTGTCGCCCTTCTGGGTCACCAGCCAGACGGGTCCGACCTTTTCGGTGACCAGCATCCGGCCATCGGGCAGGAAGGCCAGCCGCCACGGAAGTTCAAAAGTGGCCACGGTGGTCATGTTGAACGGCAGGCTCGCTTCGGGCTTCAGTTCGCCCACATTGAGCTGGCCAAAGGCCGCCCCGGTCGCCAGGCTCAAAAGCGTTGCCGCTTTAAAGAATTGCATCTGTATAACTCCTTGGATTGCGAAGCCCCAGTGGTCTCAATAAGCGATTCGGGACGCTGCTTTTTGATCGTACCGTACCGTGGGGTTTCGACGAGGCGGCGGAACGTTCCGGTTGGCAGCGCCGGGAATTGATGGTTCCGGTGGTCCGCCCGGCATTGGCATGACAAGTTGATTTTTTTGTCGCACCCCGCCGCTTGGCGCCCGAATCCCCGTTATCCGGAAAAGTCCCGCCCAACTAAAAAGCGGTACCGGCGGAACCGCTCGTCACAGAAGGTTGTCGTACTAACTGTGAGGACCGATCCCGAACCAAACGATATGTTCGCCCTCCATATTCGGAACGCGGTACCCGAGGCCGACCACGAACGGCTGGCCAGGATGTCCTACCGATAGACCGCTCTGCGTTTACCGCCTTCGATCGTGCCGGCTGATTTCGACGACAGTCTGATTTCGAGCTGGTGCTGACGGGCCACGTCCTCGCCGGCGGCGGGAACAAAGCCGACGAGGTACTGCGCGAGCGCGTCGCTGACGACGCCGTCGAGAATCTCGCGTAATTTCCTGGCGTCGATGTTGCTGGCTTCGGACGCTCGGCCACCCGTCATCTTGCCCAGCGCCTCGAACTCATGCATGCGGAAATAATTCCGCGGGAACATGAAGCGGTTTATGCGGTGTTTGTAATCGGTGGCGACGGGGTAAATGGGAATCCCGAGGTCAAGCGCCTGATTTCCAATATCCTCGGGGATGGTGGTCGTGGCGCCAATGCCTTCCGAGAACATGACCAGAACGCGGTCCACACGATCCTGTGCCGCGGAAACCTCGTTAAGAAGTCCGATGGCCGCTTCCATGGTCCACCCGCGATTCCCGCCGCCGTAAAACGGGCTGGTGACATACTCATTCGTGAAACGGCCCGGCTCCACGCGCTCTCGGCCCGGCGGAAGGGCGAGCGCGATCGCGGCGTCGGGTTCGGGCTGATCGGGCAGCGGCAACAGCAGCGACCGGAGCGCGGTGGTCACGGCATGAGGATCGGTGGTTGGCCGCGCCATCCGATAGAGCTTTTGTCCGAACGTCTGGTAAACGGAAATGCGGACTTCAGCCTGGGCTTTAGTCGGTTGAAGAGTCGCGCGCGACTCAAGGTCGTCCCATTGGGATATGAAACGGAAAACATTCTCCGGATCCCAGATCGGTTCGATCTTCGGAGTTGTGTCGAACAGAGGCTCCAGTTCGATGGGCATCCGGGCCTGCGATGTGGGCGCGTCGAAGATGGAAAAAGGACGCGGCTTGCCGTCTTCGAGCAGAATGACGTCCGACTGGTTAAGGCCGGTCACATAATTCTTGCCTTGAATGACGCGAAAGGGGAGCAAGACAAGCCTGGACTGGGATTGAAAGGTCGGCAGTTCAGCGTCCTGGGGAGATTGCTGAGCCGGACAGAGGAGTGCCGCTGGAAGAAGGGCAACGGTGCCGCAGAGGCGGGCGAGACGAGCTGGTTTCAACGGGCACACAACGGGCTGAAAGACGGCGCGGGCGTGAAACTGGTTTCGGAAAACCGGGGCTAACCAATGCGTTTTCGACAGTTTTCGAGACGCTTTCCGGTGGCCGCTCGAAAAAGCCGGTTACCCCAATGTGGCTGCTCCGGGTGGAACCACGCTCACTGGTACAAAGCTCTGACGCCGGCCTGTTGACGGCCGTTCACGACTGCCTTCTCCGAAGCGACGCGTCAGCCCGAAGCGCCGTCCGGCAGGGGATAGCGTTACACTTTCCGGTAGCGCCGATTGCAGGTCCCAACTGTCGCGGTGGCAACGACTCTTGCTGGCCGCCCCGCACCGATCGGTCCCTGCGCATTTACATACGGCTCTTATCGGGGATAATGGCGGGTACAGAAGCGTTTGTCCGGATAGGGATGCACGACTCGGCACAAGTAAGGGCGTAAGCCTAAATCCCGGATCCATTATTCAACACCAGTTCGCCCGCCTCTGTCTCTGCCACCGACGAGGACAAGGCCCGCAAAGATCCCACCCACTGCTCTGCAATTAAAGTTGTCGCCTGCGCCGCGCCGACCGGGCGCCCCAGAAGAAAACCCTGCACTACCTCGCAACCGGCCGCCTTTAGCTCCGCAAATTGGCGCTCGGTCTCAACTCCCTCGGCGAGCACAGTCATTCCGAGGCCGCGCCCCAGGTCGATAATCGCCCTCACAAGTGGCGATATCACGTCACCCGAAACGTCCCGCAGGAATGATTGATCGATTTTGAGGGCGTCTGCCGGCAGATTCCTCAGATAACTCAGCGACGATTGTCCCGTCCCGAAATCGTCGATCGAAATGCGGACTCCCAGTAGGCGGATATTGTTAATTTGGCTCACTGCCCGATCGGCATCGCGCATCAACATGCTTTCAGTCAGTTCAAGCTCCAGTCGCGAAGCCGGCAGCCCGCTATCGATCAGGACGCGGGAGATCTGAGCCGGAAAATCCTTCTGTGTGAACTGCAGCGCCGAAACATTTACTGCGACCCTCCCGAATTCGTATCCGGCCGAAAGCCACTCGCGTGCCTGCGCGCAAGCTCGTTCCAGCACCCACTTGCCGATCGGGATAATGAGACCCGTCTCCTCGGCAAGTGGTATAAATTCAGCTGGGGAGATTCTACCCAGTACAGCATTGTTCCACCTGAGAAGCGCCTCCATGCCCACCAGCCTGGCGGGGCAGATGGCGAACTGCGGCTGGAAGTCGAGCGACAACTCGTTCCGCTCCAGAGCCCGGTTCAGTTGCGACTCAATCTCGAAACGGCGCGGAGCGTTCGCATCCATCTCCTTCCGGTAGCGAACCCAGCGCCTGGGACCACTACGCTTCGCCCGGTACATCGCCAAATCGGCGCGCTGCTGAAGAGCAACTGCATCTTCGGCGTCCTGGGGGAACATCGAGATGCCAATGCTGGCTCCTACAAACAGCTCCCGACCCTGTACGTTGAACGCCGGGCTCAAAGCGCGCTGCACGGCTTCGGCAGCCTTTTCGGCATTCCCGGTAGTAGCGTTCCGTACGATGAGCGTAAACTCGTCGCCCCCGATCCGCGCCAGCATGTCTCCGCAGCCCACGGTCGCCATGATCCGTCTCGCCACTTCCTTCAGCAGAATATCTCCGGCGGCGTGCCCCAGGCTGTCGTTGACCTGTTTGAACCGGTCCAGGTCTACATACAATAGCGCAAGCTCGCGCTTATCGATCCTCGCAGAAGCAATTCCGTGGTTCAGCCGGTCCTCGAATCGCCTGCGGTTCGGCAGCAGCGTCAACTGGTCGTGCTGACTCAAATGATAGAGCTGCTCGGTCAGTAGTTTCTGTTCGAGGGCAACGCCGGCCAGCCCCACGGCTGTCGCAAGCGAGGCTGCATCCACAGAGCTGCCGCAGTACCCATCCCGGCTGAAAATATCGAATTGCCCCAGCGGCTGTCCGCTCGACGACTGGATTGGTCTTGAGCAGGACCATTTCCACTCCGGGTAAGCGACGGAAGGGATTCCGGAAAGAGGCATCGGATCGCCTTTTGCGCTCCTGTCCGGAGCGGGCACGTTCAAAGGAGCAACGGTCACGAGCCGGCCCTGTTCGACCACGCTGGCCGATGCTGCGCACCCCTTGCTCTGCTTATCCACCAAAGCCACAAGATGCTTCAGAGTCTTCTCGATAGGCTGTCCCGTGGCAATCATCTCCAGTGCTTCGCTTCGGTCGGCCACAAGCGCCTCAGCTGCCCGGCGCTCAGTTACGTCTCGTGCAATGGCCTGGACTCCGACAACCCTTCCGCCTTCTTTCACCGGGTGCGAATTGATTTCCAGGCTGACCAACGACCCCGGGTGCCCCAGAAACCGGATCTCGCACGCCGAGGAGTTGCCACTGGCCGTAAGGCCCCGCAGTTTCCCTGCCTCCTCTCGCGAATCCGGATGAACCAATGTGAGCAGATTGCTGCCCACCGCCTCCTCCCGCGAGACGCCGAAGACCTTCTCCGCCGCGCGATTCATTGACAGGACGGTTCCATCGGTGGCCAGTGTGTAGATAACGTCGTTCGCGTTCTCGAAGAGATCCCGATAGCGCTCCGTACTGCGCCTGGACTCATCCTCGGAATTGCGCTGAAGCAGCTCCCGCGCCTCGTGCAACTCGCGGTTTGAGAGCCGGAGCTTTTCCCGCTCGGCCGTCAGCTTGCCTGCCAGTTTTCTCAGATCAGCGACGCTGCTCTTCTGCGCCTGCAGCAGCAGCAGAAAATCCGAGATGGAATCGTGGCAGGCGAAGTCGCTCATTGCCAGTCCGTGAATCTCCAGTTCAGCCAGATCGGTGATCCACGGAGAGCACAGAAACAACAGACTGCCATCGTTGTCCTGGCTAACGACTTGTCCCCGGAACTTCAGTTGGGTCTTCAACGCCTCAAACAACAGCAGAGATCCTGTAGCGCCACGGAACCGCTCAAATTCCGGTTCGGTGAACGGCCGAAGAACCCGGAAATATTCGGCGAACCGCGCCTGCCCACCCAGTTCGGGATACAAAAGCTTTAGCGATGGGCCACAACGCTGAAACGCTAACTCCGGGTTAACGACGAAGTGGAACGGAAATATCTCGTCAAGGAAGTCCCCGTTCGAAGTGCAGGCCTGCATCACGCCCGGTTCCCGTTATACCGGCGCGACATACTTCACCAGAAACTGATCGCACGCGGCGCCATCCGCGCGGTGCGTTACCCATTCCACCGTTACGGATGTGTGAAACATCAGGCCCAACCCCTGAAGCAGCCCCATCACCATGGGCCCCAGCCCCGGCCTGGTAGACACGTAATCGAGGACCAGTTCGCCGGGCCCTGTCGGCTTCACGCGGAAGAGGGGCGTATTCGCAAACCCGTACGTCAATCCTACGCGTGCGTGCAGCCCGTCCAGATTGCTCAGGAATTCCGGCAAAGTCCGCCCGGTAGCCGCCAGCAATTCCGCATACCCCTCCCGCCTTGTAAACCCCACCCAGTGCTCACCGAAGCTACTAAGAATTTCGCTGGCCGGGGTACCGAGAAGCTCACTGGCGGCGCCCACCAGGGAGTATGTCACCTCGTCCGGGTACGCCTCCATGCACACGAAGACATCAACGTCGACCTGCGCTTTCTCCTTGATTCGCTCCCACGTATCTGCATCGAAGTTGCTGCAGACGTAGTCTTCTATCGCCTTGTTTACCAGACCGTACATGGAGACTCCTATCTACATATCGGTCGGCGCCAAAGGCGTTATAAATATTCTTCTTTATCCTTCTTATCCGCACCCAGGTACCAGGCGGTTTGTCCGCAGGTGCCCCCACGAAGCGGCACACGCTATTAACCAATTGATTATATTGCACTTAGGCCTGGGCTGACATCGCGATTGGCCAGTTAAGTCCTCATACCGGAAATGTCGCCGCTCCGGTTGGATGGTCCGGCACTCGGGAGAGCAGGGCAGAGCGGTGCCGTTTCTCCAGGAGGTCCGGTTAGAGGAGATCACGCCAACCTGCGGCGCAGATGGCCGGAATGTTGGGACCTCGGGCCAGCGAATTGTGGCCCGTGCCCTATCAGACGTCCGACGCCGCCACGAATCTAATACACGCTGCTTCCGTGAACCCTGGGACTGCCGAGTTTCATGGGGAGTACTCCCACAGCGCGTGTCGGGTCGGATTGATCCGGCGAACAGCGAAGGTCTTTGAGGCCGTGCAGGAAGNNGCCGGAAGGTAGTCGAGGCAACGGCCGCGTTTTTCTTCGACCAGCGAATTCGCCTTCATTTTTTGCGAAAGGTGGCAACGCCTCAGCCAACGGGTATCGGTACTTCGGCATAGCTGCCCGGCGTCGCTGCGTCGATGGTGGCGTCGATGCGTTCAAGATGCAATCGAACCTGGGACCGGTAAGCGCTGTGCGACCTTAAACAGTGCAGGCGCTATACTGAGTTCGAGATGCCCGTTGCCTTCGCGGAGATCGGTGCTCTGATTGCGCGAGACCCCGCCTTGCGTGGTGGGCGGCCGATTATCGCCGGAACCGGCGTTTGCGTGCGCACTATCGCCGTCGACAACAACCCGGGGCTCACTCCCGAAGAGATCGCAGCGGACCGTCCGCCTCTCTCACTTGCCCAGATTTATGCCGGGCTGGCGTTTTACCACGCGAACAAACAGGAAATTGACGCTGACATCGCAGCTGAGGAGCATGCGTACGATGAAGGCGTTCGCTCCCCCCCGTCTGCGCCTCGACCCTGAATCGTGAAATTCTACTTCGACGAGGATTCCACTCAACATCGGCTGATCGCGTCGCGAAGCCGCGGCATTGACGACCTCTCTCGATTCCGCAATGAATGCCCGCGAGCGAGGTCTGCTAACCCCTGCTACGCCGCGACTTCCACATAATCGACCGACGCGCTGGGCCTCGGAATTGGCTCGCCGACCTCTCGCATGGCCTCGAAGTGTGCGGACAGTGCGTCCTGGAAGTTGTGCAGTGTCTCCTCCCTCGTGTCGCCCGCGGCGGCGCATCCGGAAACATCCGGCGAATAGGCCGAAAAGCCGGTGCCTGTTTGCTCGATGATGACGGGATAGCGTCTCTCGGTCATTTCAATCCTGCCTTTTTCAGTATATCGTTCAGCGTGCCTGGCGCGAGTTCCTTTCCTTCATTGCCGGGCACAGTGATAACAGAGGCCCGTTCCGGATGCTTGAAATGCCGATGGCTGCCTCTGGACCGCATTTCCACCTAGCCGTGCTTTTCCAGCAGACGGATCACCTCGCGCACTCTCATTGGCATGACGAGTTAATTGTATGTCTCTGTCGCATTCCAGCCGCAACTCCGGCGCGGGGCTTCGGCCCGGTCTACGCGACGCCTCTCCCCTTACGAAAGGACTGTGCAGGAACGATCTGACAGCCCGCCTGCGCGATAACGCCGCCCTCTCGCAATAGTTCATATGAAGTCAGGACATCCCCCATGATCCGCAACGCCAAAGACCTCTCTCCCGAGCAAAAGACATTGAAGCCCTGCTCGGACGCGGCGTGCCGGAAAGGGAGGCAATCAGTATTCGCGCCATAGAGCCGTCCACCTTACCCGACCCCGAACGGCTGAACGTTCCGCGCGGCATTGATGCCTGGTTTGCGCAGGTAAATGCACAGCGGCTGCAAGTCTCGCCCGACGAAGCCGACGCAATCATTGACGAAGCCCTTCGTTCCACCCGCCAGAACTGCCATCCCGTCCGGTGAGGGTACTTGCTCGACGTCAACATTCTCGTTCGAGCCAACAAAGCCTCCGCCGAGCCAGCGAGAAGGCTACTGCGTGAACTGTCGCCGGACGGCACGTCATTATCACCCGCGCGGAAATACTCATAGAGATGGCCGGCGTTCTGCGCTATCGCCTCAGGCAAATGGTATCGGCACTTCGGCGTAGCTACCCGGTGTCGCTGCGTTGATCGTGGCCGCAATGCGTTCAAGATGTAACCGAACGCGAGACCATTTCGTAGTGCCGGTCAGCACGGCGATGGCAATTCTTTCGCCGGCTCAAATTCTGCTGATAGGCGAGGTTGTTGTCGGTGGTGAACAAAACGTCGAAGCCCGCTTCCTCGGCTGCCGCGAGCAGCGCGCCATTGCCAAGCCGTTCCCAACCTCTTGATCGAGCCGTGGCCACAGTGTGGGCGCGGAGCACGCGGGAAACCCATCTCGCACTCCATAGTCAAAGAGCTCCAAGGTCAAAGAGAATGAGCATCGACGAGTTCTGAAACCAGCGACGGCGCGTGCGGTGTCATGAGGCTTTGCGCTACGAACTCAAGAACGGCGGCAACCTGCTCGCGCGTCACGTCAAACTGCTCCATCACTTCTTCGACCCTCAGATCTTCAAGGTTTTCAATGACCGTAGCGACCGGCAAACGCGTGTCGCGAAATACCCACGCGCCGCTGACCTTGCCGGGAATGCTTTCCACGGCGGGACATTGGGACCAATCGAGAGTTGTCATATTCGAACCTCTTTTGATCGTAACCTTTTACACAGGCTCGGCAGCGTCACACTGCGCCCCGGCCCCGGCAATCGCCTGCTCGACGGACATTTTGCCGCCAAGCCTGCCAGATCGTGCCGACAACCATGAGCGTGACCTTCCCCATTCGGGATGCATCCGACACGTCCATCATGAGGGCTGCGGCGGCATGCGACGCCGATGTGATCTGCACGTTCGACGCGGACTTCTATACGCTCGAGGTTGCCAGCTTGTGCGCAGCGATGGGTATGACCGTGCTCGATGATGTCTCCCTCCTGCGTCGTCTGCGACCCTGACCCGCCCTCCGTTTCCGTCACAGGCACAAGCCAGGTTCCCGTATCATGGAGTCATATGGCTGAATTGGTCTTTGAGGCCGTGCAGGAAGCCTATGGCGGTTATTGCGCGGAGTGCCTGACGGAAAATATCTTTACTCAGGGCGACACCCGGGACGAACTCCGCAGGAACGTGGTCGAGGCCACAGCCGCGGTTTTCTTCGACCAGCCCCGGCCCGACCGAATTCGCCTTCATCTCCTCAGGGACGAAGTTTTGTCCGTCGCATGAAGCTGCCGAGGGATTTACCCGGGGAGCGCCTCGTGCGAGAGTCTTGTACCGACGTAACCCCAGCGCGACGTTCTACTGCGCCGCGACTTCCACGTAACCGAACCGACCGACACGTTGGGCCTCGGAATCGCTCGCCGACCTTCCCCATCGAAGTGCGCGGACAGCGCGTCCCGGAAGCTATGAAATGTCTCCTCCGCAGAGGCCCACCCCGGGCGCTGACCCGGAATCCCGACCGCACCTCTTAGTCGGCCCTACCAGCACAGGCTAACCTCTGGAGTAGGAGACAAGCGGTTTGGAATCCCCAAGACCTAAGCTTACAATAGTATGGGGTATCATCCGTGCCGTCACTCACGCCCGACGAAGCGCTAGAAAACCTTAAGAGAATCAGCCTCGAATTCAACGAGCTCGTTGATCAACGGGGACCGACGAACGAGGCGGACACTCGGGCAAAGCTGATCGACAACATCCTCCGGGACGTCTGTGGTTGGCCGGAGCGTGACATACGGCGGGAGGAGCACGTCGAACGCGGCTACATCGACTACTCGCTCTATGTGCAGCAGCGTCCTTACGTTGCCGTCGAGGCAAAGAGGGAGGGCCAGTCATTCATCTTGCCTCAGTCGCAACCCCACAGGACCCTTAAGCTCTCCGGCGCTCTCCTGACGGATCCGAACATATCCGAGGCGGTTAGGCAGGTCCGAGGCTATTGCGACGATGCCGGCATACGCTACGCCGTCGCGACGAACGGCTACACGTGGATTGCGTTCCGGGCGATTAGAGAAGACATGCCTTGGCGGAATGGAAACGCTCGGGTGTTTGTCGACCTAAAGCAAATAGAAACGAAATTCACGGATTTTTGGAATCTACTGTCCCATGCGGCGATCCTGAGCGGCTCCTTGGATGAGGAGTTCGGCTCGAGGTCGCGAACTCCCCGCCAGCTCCTGCGCGTCGTCGACAAACTTTTCAACTCGGACCTCCCGCTCCAACGCAACCGCTTGCATGCGCAACTCCACCCTTTGATACAGACAGTCTTCGAAAACATAGCAGATCAGGACCCGCTGGAGATCCTCCAATCATGTTACGTGCATACGGAGAGCCTTAGAATTGTAGCTCACGACTTAAATACTGTAATCACGGACGCAATTCCGGAATTCCTCCTCCAGCAGGGCGCGGAACCCATTCAGCAAACCCCCACGAGCGCGGGTCCCTTCGACGACGCGATCAGCCTAGCGATCAGGAGTCACGGCGGCCAGATGTATCTTCTGCTCGGCGGAATAGGGTCCGGCAAGACAACCTTCTTGAAGCGGTACCAGCGCACTGTCGGAAAGCCCACCCTAGAGGGAAAGGCGTTTTGGTTCCATATCGACTTTCTGGAAGCCAAGTTGGACCCGAGCGACCTTGAGTCCTTCGTCTGGAAAAATGTACTCGATCAACTTCGGGGGCGCTACGAAGACCGCGGAATGGTCAACCTCGAATCCAGAAAAAATATTAAGCTTGCTTTTAAGGACAACATCGAAGCCATCAGGCAGACCGCTCTTAACCATCCCGGCCTGACCGGGGACCGATACGAGGGTGCTCTATCGCCATACCTTGAAAAATGGCAATCGGACACCAACGATTACGTTCCTCGACTTTTGCGCGTGGCTACCAGCCTAAGGAAAGTGTCCGTGGTGCTGTTTATCGACAACGTGGATCAGCTGGCGCCGGCGTATCAAGCGCAGATATTTCTGCTGGCGCAACGAGTAACGCGTATAATCGGGTCGATAACCGTTCTCGCGCTTCGAGAAGAGACCTATTACACAGCCAATCTTCAGCGGACGCTAACCGCATACACCAATAGGAAATTCCACATCGCCTCGCCGCGGTTCAGAAAGATGATCGACGCGCGCATTACCTTTGCGTTGGGCGTTCTCGAAAGGTCGATCGGCCCCGCGGACTATATAATGCGAGGCGGGATTGCTTTCGACCGAGCCGCGATTGCAGACTTCCTCAAGATCATCGAGACAAGCATTTTCGAGCAAAGTCGAAATATAGCCCGCTTCATTGAGGCCCTGTGCTTCGGCAATATGCGGTCAGCTCTCGGTATGTTCTCACTTTTCATGACCTCCGGCGCTACGGACGTGAGTAAGATGCTCGACATCTATCGTCGATCGGGCGTTTACTTTGTCGCCTTTCACGAATTTGTAAAATCTATCATGCTTGGGGAGCGACGGTACTACAAGGAGAGCTTTAGCAGCGTGATGAATCTGTTCGACTGCGGCGCGGACAGGAACGCAAGCCACTTCACCTCTTTCCGGCTGCTACATGCCCTGATGCGCAGACGCGGTGAGTCGACGGTGGAAGGCCAAGGGTACGTTGACATCGCCGAGCTGGTCAGCACCAGTGAAGACATATTCGATAACCGGGAAGACGTGCTCAGGGCGCTAAACCGTTTGGTGGCGTGGCAGCTGGTGGAGGCAAACACAAGGTCAACAGAGTCGATTGGTGGGGCCAGTCATGTTAGGGTAACGTCCGCAGGGTGGTATTACGTGACGTTCCTCGCGAAGTCCTTCTCGTATTTGGATCTGGCCCTGCAGGATACGCCATTAAACGACCCGGGGGTGGAAGAAAAACTACGTGAGCTTGTAGGCCAAGTAGATAATCTAAGTGATCGCGAGGAACAGAAGCTAGCTCGAGTGCAGGTCCGGTTCGAGCGCGTTCGAACCTTTGTGGAGTATCTCAGATCGGAAGAGGAACGCGAGTTCGCGGAATTTGACCTTGGCCGAAGGGGCGGTCCTTGGGGGGCACTCCTCATCCCACAGCTTTCGACGAGCGTCGAACGTGAAATTGCATGGATAGACCGCCGGCTTAAGGAAAACCGGGAGCGTTTCGTCGACGATCTGAAATATCTCGGGAGCGAAGATGAGCAGGTCCACGCATTTGACGATCCGGACGAAGAAGAAGGAACCGCCGCCTCAGTGACAGGGCAAAACGCCCTCTTCGGTGAACCTGCAGACCAGAATCCGCCAAGCCATTCCAGGTAGGGCCCAAACCCCTCAGACGGCCCGCAAAATCAATAACTTAACTAATACGCATTCCGGAATTAAGTCCCCGCCATTGCGGGTTCCGCAGGAACCCGGAAAGTGATTCACAACAAAGTGAAAGCTCAATCTCCCTTCTTTTCATTCACTTACAGCGACCCCACCTCTCCAGCCCCAAAAACACCTGCTACAACCAAACCGGGGAGCCTCCCCCAAACACGAAAGGACACACCACATGGCCACACCATCCCAACAAGCCGCCAACATCGCCAACTCCCAGTCCTCCACCGGCCCGCGCACCGAAGCCGGCCTCGCCGCGTCTTCCCAAAACGCCACCACCACAGGCCTCTTCTCCGCCCACGACTTCATCCGTCCCGGCGAAGAACCCCTCTACGAACAGTACGAAATCGGCCTTCGCCACGACCTCAGCCCCGTCGGCGTCCTCGAAAACAATCTCGTCGACGGCATCCTCCGCGCCACGTGGCGTCTCCGCCGTTGCGGCCTCGTCGAGCAAAGCCTCGCCGTGCCCGACCCCGTCACCGGCCTCATCACCGATCCGATGCAAACCGAATCCGCGGCCCGCGTCCAGGCCTCCGTCGACCGCGCCNNTCCGCAAGCTCCAGACCGAGCGCGTCTGGCGCAGTGAATCCTTCGCCGAAGGCGCGGATCTCTCTGACCTCGGCCTCTGCGATTGGCGATCGATACAAACAGGAATCAGCCGGATCTATACCAACGAGGTTCGCCG
>PLEX01000106.1:93184-93434 GCA_003136575.1 Bryobacterales bacterium
CGCAACGCACCCTGCCCCTGCGGTTCCGGCCAGAAACACAAGCGCTGCTGCGGACGAAGCGCGCCGCCCGTGCTTAAAGCCGCCTGAAACTATGCCTCATCAAACGCAGCCCGCCGCTTCACACGCTCTTCACGTCGAACGAAACCAGAGTAACCCCGGCCTGCGCGAAATTAGCCAGATCCGCCGCGGTCGCCTGACCTTCGGGCGAAGCCAGCGCCGCCTGAAAATCGGCCGGACTATCGAAATCCAG
>PLEX01000128.1 GCA_003136575.1 Bryobacterales bacterium
CCGATAGAATCCTTGACGTTATGTGTGGCACTGCCACATCCTGGAGCATGAGGACAATGAGATGATGCGGCCGTTTGAGGTAGTCTGAGGTACAAACAAGAACCATTTGGACTGGTTTCCCGTCACGCCCCTCTGAAGGAACCCCGTCTGCCACCACCGCAGGATCGTGGCCGAACCAAACGACTCGGTTACGGTTCTCCCCGCAGCCCACGTCTGCGCCAAATGGGGGCGAGCAGCCGCCTGTGCCGGCAGCAGATCCGCCCCCGCCTCCGTCCTCCTACTTTCGGGCACTCGTTGTTTGCGCGAGCAGCGATTCCACCCGTTCCACGAATTCCTTCTTTTCCTGCTCGTACAGAATGCCGCTGCCGGAACTCGGGAAGCCGGCATGAACGCCCTTCACCAGCCCGTCGCGTCCGACGAAGAACGTGGTCGGCCATGCGTTCCAGTTTTGAGCCTGCGTCAGCTTTTCCTTCGCGCTGCCGGTTTCTCCTCCCATCAGTACTGTGTATTTGATGCCGTTCTGTTTGATAAACGCGCGGAGCCGCGTCGGGTTCGCTACCTGATCCGCCTCTTCGAACGAAAGCGCTACGATCTCCAGACCTTTGCTGTGGTACTTGTTGTAGATCTCTGCGAGAAACGGCGCTTCGTCGTGGCAGTTCGGGCACCAGCTGCCCGTAATGTTGATCAAAACGACCTTACCCTGAAACCGCTCATCCGTGCTCGACACGATCTTGCCGTCCAGATCGGGGAAGCTGAAAGGGAACGGCTGCGTCACATCTTTCACTGACGTGAAAGAGTTCGGATCGGTCGGCGCTGCCAGGCCTTTGGCTTTGACTTCCTCGGGGCGAATAGCAATGATCGTGCCGCCTCCGCGTCCGCTGCCCTGATCCACCGACAGCGTGCCGTCTGCCTGGGGCGTGATCGCCCAGAGTGCAGGGCGCGAGCCATCGAAGTGGCTGACCACAAACTTGCCATCCTGCCATCCGCCGGTTAGCGCACCGGTATCGCCATCGACGCGAAGAATCGACGCCGTGAGGTCGTTGCCCTTTTGGGTCAGCACCAGATTCCACGCCTTTTCACCCTTGCTGCTTTTGACGTCTTCAATGACCCAGACGCCTGCCACATTCGGGGCTTTGGTTTTCGGAGCAGGTTGTGGCACATCGCGTACGGCGTGAACCGGCGTGGCGGCTCCCGACCTGCCTCCGCGCGATGTCGACCAATCGCCGTCCAGCGCGCCGTCTTTGAGAGTCAGCTTCAGAACTCCCAGGTAACTGTCGAAGTTCAGAACCAGCGAGCCGTTTTCATAGGTTCCGCCGCTCGAAATGAGTTTGTCCTCGCCGTTGAAAAACCAGCCTTGTATGTCCGAGCCAGTCCCGGAGAAGCCGATTTTGAAGGGAATCTCCGTCGCGCCCTGCTTCAGGCTCGCATCCCAGAGTCCGTCGATAGACTGCGCCCAGATACCCGGGGCAGCCAGTAGTGCCACGATGCCGAATCGTCCTATCTTCATAAATACTCCTTACTCGATAGAGTATGGGGTGTATTTGGGTGGATGTCAATAGGCGAGGCCGTTTCGGTAATAGTATTCATTATCAGCGCGTTAGAGAATATCTATTGACAGCCGCTGGTAAATCACCCTATACTCGATCTACATTAAGAAATTTGCGGCCCATGAAGACACGGTGGCTCAATACGTTCGCGGTCATTGCCGCAACCCTCGCGGCAGCACTGGTCGTGGCCGGCAATACCGACCGTCACCGGTCGGTTGAGTTACTCAACGTTTCATACGACCCGACGCGTGAGCTTTTTGCCGATCTGAATAAGCAATTCGTCGCGAAGTATGCCAACGAAACGGGCCGGCAGCTGGTGATCAGGCAATCCCACGGCGGCTCGGGACGCCAGGCGCGGGCCGTGATCGACGGCCTCGACGCGGACGTGGTCACACTCGCGCTCTTCTCCGACGTGGATTCATTGCGGAAACAGGGCCTGATTCCCGATGGCTGGGCGCAGCGGCTGGCCCACCATTCCGCGCCGTGGACCTCGACCGTTGTATTCGTGGTCCGCAGAGGCAATCCCTTCCACATTCGCGACTGGCCCGATCTCATCGCTCCTCGCGTGGAGGTGATTACGCCGAATCCGAAGACATCGGGAAATGGCAAGCTGAGTCTGCTGGGCGCCTGGGGTTCGATCGTCTATCGCGGCGGAGACGAAACGCAGGCCCGGGAGTTTGTACGAAAACTCTACGAGCACGTCTCGGTGCTCGACGCCGGCGCACGCACGTCCGCCTCTACTTTCGCCGACGAAAAACAGGGTGACGTACATCTGACCTGGGAGAACGAAGCGCTGCGGGAAGTGGCGGATTCCGGCGGCGAACTCGAAATCGTTTATCCGCCCGTCAGCATTCTCGCGGAACCGAGTGTTGCGTGGGTGGATAAGAACACCACTCGGCGCCAGACAACCGAAGATGCCAAAGCCTATCTGGATTTCCTCTATACCGACGCCGCGCAGGAAGCGATCGCGAAGTACGGCTACCGGCCCATCAATCCCGCAATCCTGAAAAAACATAGCAGCCAGTTTCCGAAGATCGATCTGTTTCCGGTGACGATTCTCGCCAAAGACTGGGACGACGCCCAACAGAAGTTCTTCGCAGATAACGGCGTCTTCGACGTGATATACAAGCCGAAAGCGCAGTGAACGCGATGACCCTGAACTATTCCTGGAGCAAAGCCCGCAAGGACCTTCTCGCCGGAGCCACAGTCGCCGCCATCTCGCTGCCGCAAGGCATGGCCTATGCGCTGATCGCGGGCGTCGACCCGCGCTTCGGCCTCTATTCCGCCATCGTCGTTACGTTCGTGGCGTCCATCTTCGGCTCGTCGTCGCAGCTTATCAACGGTCCCACCAACGCCATTTCGCTCGTCGTATTCAGCGCCCTGGCATTCCTCGATCCGGAAGCGCGTTACGACATTTATCAGGCGATGTTCCTGCTGGCCATCATGGTGGGCGTGATCCAGATTACGATCGGCGTTTTCAAACTGGGCGATCTCACGCGGTACATCTCGGAATCGGTGGTGATCGGTTTCATGGCTGGAGCCGGGTTCCTGGTGGGCCTGGGACAGGTGGCGAACTTCCTCGGCATCAAAGACCGTGGAACCGGCCATCAGCACGTACTGTTGCGCTTCTGGCTGACGATCTCGCAGGGCGGCGCACCCAGCCGTTATGCTCTCGGCATCGGCATCGGAACCGTTGTGCTCGTATTGATACTGCGGAAACTCGCCCGCCGCTACCGCCTTCCTCAGGTGGATATGCTGGTGGCGTTGATCGCCGCGGCTGTGGTGGCTGCGCACTTTGGCTGGTCCGTTCCGGCCGCGAACGGGAAGTCGCTGCTCTCCACGGTCGGCAACGTGCCTGCCAGTTTGCCCAAACCGCGTATTCCGGAGATTCACTTCTGGTGGGTGAAAGAAATGTCAACCAGCGCGCTGGCCATCGCGTTTCTGGGGCTGCTGGAGGCGCTGGCCATCGCCAAATCCATCGCCAACAACACCCGGCAGAAACTGGACTACAACCGGCAATGTCTCGCCGAGGGACTGGCAAATCTGTTTGGCGGCTTCTTTCAGTCGCTGCCGGGGTCGGGTTCTCTGACGCGCTCGGCGATTAACCACCAGGCGGGCGCGGTGACCCGCATGTCGGGGATCTTCGCGTCGGCGGTTGTGGCCGCGGTCGTCCTCGCGCTGGCTCGGTTCGCGCGTTTTATCCCGAAGGCTGCGCTGGCTGGTTTATTGATGGTAACGGCGGCACGGCTGATCGACTGGAAAAGAATGGGCTACGCGTTCCGCGCCTCGCGCTACGATGCCGGCCTGGTGCTGATCACGGCGCTCTCGTCGATTTTTATCAGCGTCGAATTCTCCATCCTGATCGGCGTGGGGGTTTCGATTCTGTTGTTCGTTCCGCGCGCCTCGCGCCTGCGCGGTCAGGAGTTAGTGGTGACTAGGGAGCGCATGGTTCGGGAACGAATACCGTCGGACCCGCCCTGCAAAGCCGTGATCATTTACGACCTCGAAGGCGAGATTTTCTTTGGCTCGGCCATCGAACTGGATCGATGCTTCTCCTGGCTGAAGGCGCGGACCAGGGAGGCGGGCATCGACTATGTGGTTTTGCGATTAAAGCGCACGCGCAACCCGGACGCGGTCTTTTTCGAGCATCTGGAGCACTTCCTGCACGAAATGCAGCGAGCGGGGCGGACCGTGCTGCTCTGCGGAGTACGTCCGGAAGTAGCCGGACCCATGACCAGCCTTGGTTTTCGCAACTGGCTGCCCGCGGATACCATTTTTCTCGAAGAAGAGGAGCTCTACTCGTCCACGATCAAGGCCGTGCGAAAGGCGTACGAGTTGCTGAAGAACAACTCCTGCGATCACTGCGGCCAGGAAGCGGGCGCGACCGTGGAAGACGAACTTTACTACCTCGTATAGCGGAGACTCGACCTCAGCTCAGGCGGTTTTCCGAGGCACCGCATCGCCGATAGTCTCTCTGGCAATGTGCCGCGCAAACGCGATAAAAGGTGTGCAGGGAGTGGATTGAGACGGCTCTCGCCGGGATCGCAGACCTCCACGCATTTTTAATCTACCTATTGTCAATGGAGTTTAGTACCATGGTTCAAGACTGCGCGTGAACCAAGGTTGTTTTCGTTCGCAGGTAGTCCTGAAAAGATCTGAAAACATAGGAGATCCGACTTAAAATGGCCATTGAACCAGAACGGCAAACAGCGCTGGGCGACGTAGCAGCCCGGCAACTTGCCAACGCGACCAAGACCGCTCCCCAAATGTCGCGCATCACCCCGAGGTGGCTCACGCACTTACTACAGTGGACCCCGGTGGAAGCGGGTATCTACCGGTTGAACCGGGTGAAAGATGAGTCCAAGGTCACGGTGGATTGTTCCGACCGCGACGAGCGCGACCTTCCCCAGACTTATGTCGACTACGAGGAGAATGCGCGTGAGTACATGCTCAGCGCGGTCAACACGGTCGTCGACATCCACACGCGGGTTTCGGATCTCTACAGCGTTCCCTACAACCAGATCACGGAACAATTGCGCCTGACGATTGAGATTGTGAAGGAGCGGCAGGAAAGCGAGTTGATCAACAACCGCGAGTATGGCCTCCTGCACAATGTCTCGGAGAAGCAGAGGATCAAGACGCGCGCCGGCGCTCCCACTCCCGACGATCTCGACGACCTCATCGCGCGTGTCTGGAAAGAGCCCGGATTTTTTCTGGCGCATCCCGCCGCCATCGCCGCGTTTGGGCGCGAATGCACCCGCCGCGGTGTTCCGCCACCCACCGTCTCTCTGTTTGGATCGCAGTTTCTGACGTGGCGCGGCATTCCACTGGTGCCCTCCGATAAGGTCTCGGTGGAAAATAACAAAACGAACATCCTGCTGATCCGCACGGGTGAACGGCGTCAGGGCGTGGTGGGATTGTATCAGCCGAACCTTCCAGGTCAGCAAAGCCCCGGCCTTTCGGTGCGCTTCATGGGGATAAACCGCAAGGCGATCGCTTCCTACCTGGTCTCTCTCTATTGCTCTCTCGCCGTCCTCACCGAAGACGCACTGGGCGTACTCGAAGGCGTATCAACGGACCAATATCATGAATACAAGCGCGTTTGATCCGGGTTTGCCGGAAGGCTGGCCCGATGAAGACGCTCTTGCGCGGCTGGCGAACGAGTTCTTTTCGGCGCGGCCCGGGGAACAGGGTGGAACTCAGGCGGCAGCCGCACCTCTCGATTGGAATTCGATTCCGCACGATCTGAATGGCGATGTGCCCCTGGGCAGGTCCGCTCCGATGCCGGTCGGCCTTCCCGGCGAAGCGGAACTGAAGGCGCTGCTCGATGCAATTCCGCATTTCCCCGCAACACAGGCTGCCGCAAGCACGCCCGCTTATTACTTTCTGGAGCACGCGGATAAAGGCCGCCCGGCAGAACGGCAACCGGCGCAACAAGGGCTTGGGTCGCCGTTCGACGCAGGCGCCATCCGGCGCGATTTTCCGATTCTGGAAGAACGCGTAAACGGCCGTCAGTTGGTTTGGCTGGACAACGCCGCGACCACGCAGAAGCCGCAGGCAGTCATCGACCGGCTGAAGTACTTCTACGAACACGAGAACTCCAACATTCACCGCGCGGCGCACGAACTGGCGGCGCGGGCGACGGACGCATACGAATCGGCCCGGGATAAAGTGCGGGCCTTCCTGAACGCCGGCTCGTCCAAAGAGATCGTCTTCGTGCGCGGCGCCACCGAAGCGATTAACCTGGTGGCGCAAAGCTGGGGACGGCAAAACATCGGCAAAGACGATGAGATCGTGATCTCCTGGCTGGAGCACCACGCCAACATCGTCCCGTGGCAGCAACTGGCCACCGAAAAAGGCGCTAAACTGCGCGTCATCCCGGTGGACGACCGCGGCCAGATTCTTGCCGATGAATACGGCAAGCTCCTGAATTCGAAAACGAAATTGGTTTCGTTCACGCAGGTCTCGAACGCGCTCGGGACCATCACGCCGGCAAAGCAGATGATCGAAGCGGCTCACTCAGCCGGCGCGAAAGTTCTGTTGGATGGAGCGCAATCAGTCTCGCACATGGCGGTGAGTGTTCAGGACCTGAATCCCGATTGGTTCGTGTTCTCGGGGCACAAGGTTTTCGGGCCCACGGGAATCGGCGTGCTCTACGGGAAGGAAGCGCTGCTGAACGAGACGCAGCCCTGGCAGGGCGGCGGCAATATGATTCAGGACGTTACTTTTGAGCGCTCGATCTACCAGCCGGCGCCGGGGCGGTTTGAGGCGGGCACGGGCAACATCGCGGATGCGGTGGGGCTTGGTGCGGCAATCGACTATGTTCAATCGATCGGACTGGACCGGATCGCGGAGTACGAACATCAGCTACTGCTCTACGCAGAACGGTTCCTGAAAGACATACCCGGCTTGCGCCTGATCGGCACCGCCCGGGAGAAGGCCGGCGTTATTTCATTTGTGATCGCCGGCTACAGAACGGAAGACATTGGATCGGCACTGAATCGCGAAGGGATCGCAGTTCGATCGGGGCATCATTGTGCTCAGCCGATCCTGCGGCGGTTCGGAGTGGAAAGCAGCGTGCGTCCATCGCTGGCACTTTACAATACGTGCGCCGATATCGATGCGCTGATCGCCGCATTGCTGCGTCTCACGGCGCGTCGCAGCCAACTCTGAGACTCTACGAGGAAAACACCCGGGAATGACGCGCTGCGATGCTGACGTAGTCGCCGACTCGCAGCGCTAACTCCCGGTAGCGCTCGCGGGTGATCTCTGCCTGGATTTCCTCTCCCGTATCCTCCCGGCGCACCTCTATGCGCACTAATCCCCCGGCATCGCCGATGAAGTTCACGGTCGCGAAGACGGCCGTCGGGCCGGGCCCGGTATCGCGCGAGATCTCGATATCGTGCGGGCGCACAAATTCGCCGTTGAACAACGTCATGTCGCCGAGAAATCCATAAACAAACGCATTGGCGGGCGAGTCGTACACTTCCGCGGGAGCGCCGGTTTGTTCAATCCGTCCGTGCTGCATGATCGCCACGCGATCCGCTACCTCAAGCGCCTCTTCCTGATCGTGGGTGACGAAAACGCTGGCCACGTGCAGTTCGTCATGCAGATTACGCAACCAGCGGCGCAGTTCCTTTCGCACTCGCGCGTCCAGGGCGCCGAAAGGTTCGTCGAGCAGCAGGACTCGCGGTTCCACGGCCAGAGCCCGCGCCAATGCCACGCGCTGTCGCTGGCCGCCGGAAAGCTGGCTCGGGAATCGGTCGCCCAGCGGCGTCAGTTGAATCAGTTTGAGCAGCTTGCCGACCTTCTCCCGAATCGTATGTTCGTTTGGCCTCGTCTCTCGTGGGCGAACGCGAAGGCCGAACGCGATGTTCTCGAAGACCGTCATGTGACGAAACAGTGCGTAGTGCTGAAACACGAACCCTACCTGACGCTCGCGCGCGGCCGCTTTGGTGGCATCTTCTTCGTTGAAATGAATCGTGCCGCTATCCGGATATTCCAGACCCGCGATGATGCGCAGCAGCGACGTCTTGCCCGATCCCGAAGGTCCCAGCAGAGCGAACAATTCGCCATCCTCCACGCGCAGGCTTACGTCGCGAAGCACTTCAAAAGAACCGAAGGTCTTACGTATATTTCTGACTTCGATGCTCATGTCCTGGCCTCCCGGGTTTTCCATTCCAGTACTTTCTTGAGCAGCAGCGTGACTACGGCGACTACGCTCAGCAGCGACGCCACCGCGAACGCAGCCGTGTAGTTGTACTCGTTGTAAAGGATCTCGACATGCAGCGGAATCGTATTGGTCAGACCGCGGATGTGGCCCGAGACGACCGACACCGCGCCGAATTCGCCCAGCGAACGCGCCGTGCACAGGACCACGCCGTACAACAATCCCCACTTGATATTGGGCAGCGTGACACGGCGGAACATCTGCCATGCCGTGGCTCCCAGAACGATTGCGGCCTCCTCTTCTTCGGAACCCTGCGATTGCATCAGGGGAATCAATTCGCGCGCCACGAATGGAAACGTCACAAACACGGTGGCCAGTACAATGCCGGGCACGGCGAAAATGATCTGGATGTCGCGATCGGCAAGCCACGGGCCCAACCATCCCTGCGCACCGAAGACGAGTACGAAGATCAGGCCGGAGACCACGGGCGACACGCCGAATGGGATGTCGATAAGGGTGAGCAGCAGGTTGCGGCCTTTGAACTGGAATCGCGTGATCGCCCATGCGGCGGCCAGCCCGAAGACCACATTCAGCGGCACGGCGATTCCGGTGACCATCAATGACAGAAAGATCGCCTTGCGCGCGTTCTCTTCCGTAACGGCGGCCTGCCAGACGGCCCAGCCTTTGTCGAAAGCCTGAATGAAGACAGCCGCGAGCGGAAGGACAATGAAGAATATCGTCAGACCGACGGCGAGCGAGATGAGAACCCACCGCACCCATCGCGCTTCGGTACGCGGAACACGCTTGCGGCCGACGGCGCTCATGAAAGCTTCGTCTCCATGAAACGCCGCGAACGTCCCTGCACGATATTGATCAGCAACAACATCAGGAAAGATGCCACCAGCATGGCAGTGGCGATGGCCGCGGCCCCCGCGTAATCGTATTCTTCGAGTTTGGCGATAATTAGCAGCGGCGCTATCTCCGTTTTCATCGGCAGGTTGCCGGAGATGAAAACCACCGAACCGTATTCACCCAAGCCACGGGCGAACGCCAGCGCAAAGCCGGTCAGCAGCGCCGGTCGAAAAGCAGGGAACAGAACCCGCCAGAAGACCTGCCAGCGGCCGGCCCCGAGACTGGACGCCGCTTCTTCCACCTCATGATCGGCGTCTTCAAGCACCGGTTGCACGCTGCGCACCACGAAAGGCAGACCAATAAAAACAAGTGCGACGGTGATTCCAAGCGGCGCAAAAGCCACCTTGATGCCGAGCGGTTCCAGGTAACGACCCAGCCATCCGCTCGGAGCATAGAGGCTCGTGAGCGAGATGCCCGCTACAGCCGTGGGGAGTGCGAACGGAATGTCTACCAGAGCGTCCACAATGGATTTTCCAGGGAATTCGTACCGCTCCAGCGCCCACGCAATCACGAAGCCGATCACGACACTCGCCAGCGCAGCCGCCAGCGACGCGCCGAAGCTGACTTCATACGCAGCCACCACTCGGGGAGATGAAATCGTGTGCCATATCTTCGTCCATCCCGCCGTCGCGGTCTTCAGAAACACGGCGCTCAACGGGATGAGCACGATCAGCGTCAGATAGAGGACGCTGTAGCAGTAGGCAGGCCAGAAGCCAGGCAGAATTCCGGGGCGCTTGAAATGCAACTGCACTATTTCGCCTGGTAAATCTGATCGAACACGCCGCCATCGCCAAAGTGCTTCGCCTGGGCCTTCTGCCAGCCGCCGAACACCTGATCGATCGTGAACAGAGTCAGCTTTGGAAAACTCGCGGCATACTTCGCCGTCACCTTCTCGTTTCGCGGCCGATAGAAATTACGCGCCGCGATTTCCTGGCCTTCATCCGTGTACAGATAGTTCAGATAGGCCTTGGCGACCTCCGTCGTCCCGTGCTTCGCAGCGATCTTGTCCACCACGGCCACGGGCGGTTCTGCCAGAATGCTTTCGGACGGATACACGATCTCGAATTTATCGGCTCCAAATTCCTTCAGCGCGAGGTGCGCCTCGTTCTCCCACGAGAGAAGAACGTCGCCGAGGCCGCGCTGCGCGAAAGTCGCTGTCGAACCGCGCGCCCCGGAATCGAGCACCGGGACGTTCTTATAAAGGTGCGTGACAAAAGCCCTCGCCTTGGCATCGTCGTTATTGTCATGACGCAGAGCATAACCCCAGGCTGCCAGATAGCTCCAGCGCGCGCCGCCCGATGTCTTCGGATTCGGTGTGATCACGGCCACACCATCGCGAACCGCGTCACTCCATTCCTTGATGTGCTTCGGATTGCCTTTGCGTACCAGGAAAACGATTGTGGATGTATACGGCGTGCTGTTATTCGGCAAGCGCGTCTGCCAGTCTGTCGGTAGAATCTTTGCCTTCTCCGCGATGGCGTCGATGTCGTAGGCCAGGCCGAGCGTGACCACGTCGGCCTGCAACCCGTCGATGACGGACCGGGATTGTGCGCCCGATCCGCCGTGTGACTGGTTGATTTCGACATCCACGCCGGTCTTCGCCTTCCAATACTTCGCGAATGCTGCATTGAAGTCCTGGTAGAGTTCCCGCGTCGGATCGTAGGAAACGTTGAGCAATTTCACTGGGCCGGTGGCAAACAGAACTGACGTCAGCAGCGAAGCCAGGATGATGGGAACGATACGTTTCATAGGTTTGTTCTCTGGTGTCTTTGGCGCACCTTGCTAAATGAAGTTGATCTGGAACCGGAAGATCACAACCTTCTCGTCGAGCCTGTTGCCGCCAAGTGCGATGGTATTGCCGCCACCAAAGTTCGTATCGCCGTAATCCAGCCCGAGCTTCACCAGTCGGTTGAGATACCAGTTGACGCCGCCCACGCGCTCATGGGCCGCCCGTGCCGACGCGGTCGGAGTCGCGAAACCGTCACCGTAGAGCGCCGGGTCGGCGCTGAAGCCTCCCAGGCGGAAGGCCAGTTCCAGAGCGCCCCAGCCGCCATTCTTCGGATCGAACGCCTTCTTTGGCGTCGGGCTGGCGAAGCTCTTCTTCTCGCCCGTCAGGATGAAACTCGTCTCCACCTGCCAGGCGCGAAATCCCACGTCGGTCCGGAATGCACCTTTCTGCAAACCCTCTTCCGTGAGGCCGTATTCGGCCAGCAGGCCGAAGGGTCCCAGATAGTAGTAGCTTTGCGGCGCCAGACGCGTCCGGTGACCTGCTTCCGTGACTCCGGAAGCAAAGTTCACGAAGGTGTTCTGGCCGAATGTCTTGTATGCCGGCAGGGCTTCGCCGTCCACATTGCCCGAGGTAGCGCCAATCCCGAATCCCAGTCCGTGCAGCGGATTCTCGTTGTCCGGCGCGAACGGAGTTATAAATAGACGCGCGGCGTAGTCACGGTGCCGGCTCACGGCCGCATCGGTCAGACTATTGTCCGGAACGCCGTTGAAGACGCCAACCGCATAGTTCAGGCGGTTCTTGACGATGTCACCCGAGATCTGAAATCCGATGTCGCGGCTCGGCACCAGCAAGGTTGGCAACCCGCGCTCGTTGAAGCTCGTGTCGTCGTCTGATTGCAGACGTTCCAGACCCACCGGCGGCTTGAACTTGCCGATCCGCACCTTTGCCCGGCTTGCATATTTGGCTTCAATGTAGGCGTCGTAAATGATGACTGAACCCTGTCCGAAATCCGGCCGGAAGAAGTAATCGACGTACTTATAGACAGTGCCCGAAAAGGTGGGCCGCACACGTCGCAGCAGAATTGTATCCGACAGCGACTGACTTCCGGTCCCGAAAAAGGACCGGTTGTCCACCTGAAGATCGGCACCGATCTTCAGGATGAAATCGCCATCGGAGGACTTGATGGTAAAGCCGCTGGTGTCGGCAGTGACGAAAGCAGCGTTCGGCGCGCTGGCTAGAGCATTCGAGGGAACGGTGGTCTGTGGGGTCGCGGCTGCCGCAGCAGCGGCCGCAGCGGCTGAGGCTTCATCGGCCTTCTGCTTCTGCTGCAACTGGTCGAGTTGCTGGCGAAGCTGATCGATCTGCTGTTGGGTGGTCAGAGGGGTCTGCGCGTGAGCGAATCCGGCGGCAAGAGCCAGGCCAAGCAGGATTCGGGATGTCGTTTTTCTGCGATGCATGCTGAAATTCACTCCAAATTCAGAACTGTGCCCGGCGTAGAATCTGGCCGGGTCGGGCTATGGGGCAATTGACTTGAAGACGTTGCAGCGGGGGGAGCGAATTCGTGCTGGAAGGGGGGCGTTAGCGACTCATGGCGCACCCGGCTAGCAACCGGATCCGCCTGGTACACTCCGGCGGCGACACCGCAGGATATAGATTACAAACTGTTTGAATACCGAAATCGTATGTTTGTTTCAAGATAGCCCTAATGTCTATAGGAATTAGTGTATATTAAGAAATTACGAGAGTCAAGCAAAATCTACATAATTTAGATAGGCAATAGGGTATTTCGGGAACTGCTCGGCACTCGGAAGTCGGGCTGCGGGTTTCAGTTACTATAATGCGGGCGCGGCCCTGGCCAGATTCCACGACTTCACTGTAGCCGAAAATGTAGCGGGACCACCTCAAAGAAGATCTCTTTAGGGACAAAAGAGCGCTTGGCGCCGCACCGCTGAATACCTGCATATCATTGCTTAGTAACGAGTTATAGAAACGCATCACAACGCCGCGCAGACCCGGACGGCCTTCTGTTAACCGCCGGATGATAGGTTGCCCAGTCTTTTGCTTCACCGCAGCGCTTTAACTATAGAGGATTAGAGGGCACGCCAAAACCAGCCGAGTTCTTCAGGCCTCGTATTCGGCGGCGATTCTTCACCGTTCCAGACCCAGGCTCCGCTCTCGATATCGGCCTTTCGAGTAGTCGAGGTCATATACCGCCTCGCGGAGCTTTTCGTAATATCTCCCGAGCCAGCCGCCCCAACGCTCATCATCGGAAAGATTCACGCCGTGCTCAATTGCCGCTTAGCCTGAGCGCGAAAATGATCCCGGTTCTCAAAAAGCGCTTCGGCGTTCCCCAGATTCGCGACAACTATTCGGCAGCGGCGATCCTCGTCCACGGTCTTGTTGATCACCACGAACGAGTTCGTGGTGAGATCGCCGCGGCTGCGGGCCTCGTCCAACTCCGGCGTGTACCGGAGATAGTAAACTCGACCGTCTGTTCCTTCGAGCATGAGGTAGCGCCTGCCATCTTCTTCTCCTCCGTGGGAAAGCACGCGGCCCTCGAGCGAGGTGATATCGCGCCAGTTCGGTGCGCTGAGTTGCAGGCGCGGATCGGATAGAAGAGCGCCGTGTGCGGCGAGTGTTTTCTGATTGTCGGCCGCTCGCTTCATGGCCTTCAAAGCCGTCTCCAGATCGCGCCGAACTTGCCACTGATGGGGTCCATCCGGTCGGGCGAGCCCCATCGTTTGGAGAGTCATCAAGCGGGATGCCAGCGATTGCTCGCGGACTGCCGCAAATGGACCGAGGCCAGGAAGCGTGGGGTCAACCGTGACTCGGAAGTCGCCGGACATTCCGTCCAGCGGTTGAGTTCGCTCCACGATCAACCGGTCCAGCGGTGTGAAACGCCGCAGGGGGACGTGCCGGCGGAACGCGAGAGTGGCGTCCTGTTCCGTTCGATAGCCAAGTTGCACTGTGGCGAAATGCTGCGCCACGGACCGCAGACCATTTCGGATGTAATCCCGATCCAGCTTGAATGCCTCGCCGTTGGCATCGACGCCTCTGAGCGCAACGTGGACGTGGGGATGTTCCGTGTTGAAGTGCGACACCGCCAGCCATTCGAGGGACGTGTGGAGATCGGTTTCCATGCGACCCATAAC
>PLEX01000030.1 GCA_003136575.1 Bryobacterales bacterium
CATTGGTAGATTTTAGCGCGGTACCGGCTTACGCCAGCCCGTTTCTAAGAACCCCTTTCAAACCGTGCGTGCGGTTTTCCCGCACACGGCTTAACGATGATCTTACTGGTGTGGCTTGCGCCGGGTACTTCACGGTTCCGCGCAACTGATACAGACCCATACCAACAAACCGTTCATGAGACCACTTCTCCACCCGACCCTGTCGCTGCCCACCGCGCCGAACCAGCCAGTGCGTGAGTCGCGACCATACGTAGCTGTCGAGCTGATTGAACTTCCGTTCGGCATTCCCCGTACGGAAGTAGTTGCCCCATCCCCGGAGCACGGGATTCAGTGTCGCGATGATCCGCTTCACATCCTTCCCGCTGTGCCGCGCCTCGGTTAACTCATGCACGCGTTCCCGGATTCGCTTCATTGCTTTAGGCGACGGCCACCGCTGCATAAAATGCATGCGCGGGTTCCTTTGTATGCTCCGCTTCTTTCGAATCGTGCAGCCCAGAAACACAAAGCTCTCTTTCCCGCGTCTCAAGTCCACCATCCGCGTCTTCTCCGGATGCAGTTTCAGACCCAGCCGGTTCATCACCAGCCCGATCCTCCGAAGCGCCTCCTTCGCTGCCGACTCCGTGCGGCACATGGCCACGAAGTCATCGGCGTACCGGACCAGCACCCCGAGCGAACTACATCTTGCCGCCCAGATCCGATCCAGCTTGTTCAGGTAAATGTTGGCCAGCAACGGCGAGATCACTCCGCCCTGCGGTGTTCCCGCCAGCGTTTCTCTCACCGTGCCATCCTCCATCACTCCCGCTTCCAGCCATTGGCGTATTAACTTCAATACCCTTCGATCCGAGATTCGTTCCTTCACCAGTTCGATCAACATACTTCGATCAATCCCGTCAAAGTAGCCCTGAATGTCCGCATCCACGACGAAACTGTGACCCCGGTTGCCCGCCTCACGGATTGCTTCCAGCGCCTGTGTCGCGCTTTTCTTCGGACGGAAACCGTAACTGCACGGCTGAAAATCCGCCTCGAAGATCGGCTCGATCACCAGCTTCGCCGCCATTTGGATCACCCGATCCCGTACCGTCGGTATCCCCAGTGGCCGCTGCTTCCCGTCTGCTTTTGGTATCCATCGCCTCTTCACCGGTGAAGGACGATATCGGCCTGCCTTCAGATCGGCTTGTATCCCTTCGAGAAACTGTGTCACTCCCCGCTCCTCGATGGATCGCAGCGTGGTTTCATCCACCCCCGCCGCTCCCTTGTTGCTGCGCACCCGCTTCCACGCTTCCCACAGAACGTCACTTCTGTAGATCCGGTCATACAGCGCGTGAAATCGCCGCGTCTTACCCGACTTGGCACACACCCATAGCCTGCGTTGGAGTTGTCGTACTTTATCAATGGGGTTGTTGTCTGTTTCCAGCATGCCCTCGCACTTACCCCCTTGCAGGCCCGATCAAAGCAGGGTCCCTTCCCTCCGGCGCGTTGTGTTGCACGCCTTCTTCGGTACTACGAACCCCTCGGACTCCCTCCCGGCTCCGCGCACTTTCAGCCTTCCGGCCTTATATGCCCGGTCTTTGCCCGACAAGGCTGCCGGGGAGGGTCTCTCCTGTTCCGTTTTGTTCTTTGGAAACGTGCCACCGCCCACTACCCCGGAAAGGTCCAGCACTCCATCCGGTTTTGCGGAATGCTGTCTGTTGCCTTCGCCGCGACATGACCGGCTCGGCCCTTTCAAACACCTTTCGGCTGAAAATATGACGTGGCTGCAGCGTTCACTTAATGTTGCGGCCCGCTTCCTTGCTCCCTGCTCTTTCACAGGCTTTCGACGCCCCGCTCTGGCCTGGAGAATCTCTTCCCCCGACTGGGGCCTGCTACCGGGCGCTCCGGCGCTTACCCGGACGGATCTCTCATCCGCTAGAACAACACGTCTTTCAGGACGCACCATGTCTATATATTATTGCCGGGACGCGATGGCCAGTTTCCATAGCGACGATCATGCGAGGGTTGGAAGCAGCCGAAGCCGTCCGGCGCTCCGCATCCCCCCTCGCTGGTAGAATTGCGGCGAGAGTGTTCAAACNNCACGTCTTTCAGGACGCACCATGGCAATATTCTAACCTGCGAAGGGCCTAAGACGGTTACGACCGCATGAACCGTCTTCGGTTTCTCATAGTAGGCGATCCACCGGCCCATCGACAGAATGCCGAGCCATAGAGCCAGCGACAGGATGGCGGCAATTCTGGCGTTGCGAGGTGCGACCGCGGCACCGTTGCCGTAGACGCTTCGCCGGAAAACAAGAGCGTGCACCCCGACGAGCGCAAGCAGGAGTAACTTGATCCTGAAGTATGGATTGGGGTAGTAGGTGTCTGCTTTCGCGGAGGCGAGCAGAATACCGCAGGTGATGATGAGGACGAAGCCCGCCCATTTCCAGGGACGCAATTGGCGCACGACGTCCGCTACGGGACTGTTCGGCATGGCGAGACCCAACAGACGCAGATTGGTCATCAGAATCGCAACGCCGAAGAAAGCGATGCTGCACAAATGCAGCGACAATACGACCGGATAAGCAAAGTCGGACTCCCGGAGGGCGTTCGCCCACCCGGTGCTTTGAATCCAATGGAAGATCTGCGCGGTTGACATGATCACGGGAACCCTTTACCAGAAGGCGATGAATATGGACGAAAAAACAAGAGCGGCCCATAGAGCCAGAGAAAACCCGGCGATGACGAAGCGGAAGCCGGAAGGCGGACTCGACTGCGCCACTTTGCGATGGAGCGTGTAGTTATAAATGATGCCAAGCAGGAGCAGCGCCATTTTCAGCTGAAAAGGCGCGCTGTGCAGGTACTTCAGCGGGTCCGACGAGAAGATCAGCAGACCGGAAGTAATGACGATGCTGAAGCCCGCGATCGTCCAGCCCTCCGTGCCGCGGACAAGCTGCGCCGCTGTCTGATTCCGCAGGCCGACACCCAGCAGGCGAAGATCGACCACGGCGATCGTCCCGATGCACAGAGCCATGGAGGCGACGTGAAAACATTCGGTGAGCGGGAAAGACCACTCATTACTATTGAGAGGATTGGCTGCGAGATCGTAGATCAGCATGGTTTGAAGGAGGCTACAGATATCCGATCGCCCGTCCGGCGACGCCAACTCCCAGCCAAAGCACGAGAGAGAGGCCCGCCGCCAGTTTCATCGCGCGGCCCGGAGTCGGGTGGTCCACCGGAACGCGTCAGCTTCCGGTGTGTGCCCAAGCTGAGAAGCAGCGCAGGCACGAACAGGAGCAACTTCAATCGGAAGGCGGTACTGTGGTAACACTTCATGGTTTCCTCCGAAACCATGAGAATTCCTGTCACCGTCAATACCGCCATACTGGCAACCAGCAATGGCAACAGATCTCGCGCGATTCGGTCTGCGGGCCGCTCGCGAAGAATCACGCCGAACAGCCGCAGATTTACGATCAGCACGGCGCCGCCCAACAGCGCGAGTCCGATCAGGTGAATCATCTCCACCACCGCGAAGGCCCAGGTGGATTTGCGCATAACCGCGGCGAGAGCCGTGTGGTCGTACCAGTGAAATAAGTGGAGCAGTGACATTGTCAATTGAAATAGGCCGCTATTTGAAGTAAGCGATTGCGCGGCCCGCGACTATAATGCCGCTCCAAAGAGTCAGCGAAAGGACGGCGGCGAGCCGCGCGCGTCCGGGCGTCCGCGGAGCTTCGTCCCAGCGATCCACGCTCCGGAAGATAGTGAAATGAAAGACCAGCGGATTGAGTCCCACCAGCGCGAGCAAAATCAACTTTAGGCGAAAGGCGGGATTGTGATAGCACTTCTCCGCTTCCGCCGCGAAAAGCATCAGCCCGCTGACCAGCATCACTCCGAACCCGACCCAGGTGAGCGGGAGGATCTGTCCCGCCACCTTTGAGACCGGCTCTTTCTTCAGGACGATTCCTAACAAGCGGAGGTCTACCATCGCGACCGTACCGACAACCAGCGTAATCGCCAGGGTGTGAATCGACTCCACAATCGGGAACACAATCGTCGATTCACGCAGCGCAGCGGCGGGGCCTGTGTCGTTCAGCCATTGGCAGAATTCAAATAACGAAAGGGACATTACTGACCGGTGTCTCCTGGTCCGCCGTCACCCGGGCTGCCGCCATAGATGCTGCGGCCATCGGGCAGCGTGACTCGCCGCGCGTCGACCAGATTCGAGCCGTCCTTGGCCCGATAACCGTCGACCACGATGGTGTCGCCGAGCTTAAGGTCGCCCTTCTTCAGGCCGCGCCGCGAAAGCGCTCCGGGTCCGCCGCCTTCGCATGCCCAGTTGGTGGTTTTGCCCTTGTCGTCCTTCACATCCAGATAGAAGTAGGTGTGTGGATTCGACCAGTCGACTTTCGTCAGCGCACCGACTAGCCGGATCGCCTTACTTCCGTCAAACTCCGCCGCAAAGGAATGGTGGGCACTCACGGGCGCCACAAATGTTGCCAGGCCAGCGGCCAAAGCCGCGATTATTCCAAGTCTGTATCTCATTTTTCTTTGGTCTCCAGTAGTCGTTTACTGCAAAGTCGTTTTCGCGGGATTCGTCTTCGATGGCGGCGGCGGCAAAGGCGCAGGGTTGTCGTAGCCGCGCGTTCCGTCGGAGCGTATCGGTCCGGGCCCGAATCCAAGATGCCCGCCGACGACGTCGAAATTATTTTCGGAGCAAGCCTGCTCCCTCGTGTGTCCTCCCACCGAGGCGACCCACGACCGCTGGTAGTGAACTGGTTCCTTATAGAACTTCGGATCGTCCACGATCAGGTCGAGATGCAGATGTCCCGCATCGGCACGCGTCCATCGTTCGATCGTGTGAAGCTGATCGCTGTGCGGATCGGCGTTCTCATCGGCCCACGTCTTCTGGTCCTTGAACGCGATGGAGTCGATGACGAGCGTGTCCCCGTCCCAGCTTCCAACCTCTTCGCCGAAGAACGTGGGATCGGGATCCTCGGTGTGCTTGCGGCCATCGATCGGGACGTCGCGGAAGGTACCGTACATGTATAGAAACACCGCGTCGGGGCCAGACTGTACCAGCTGAAAACCGCCGTCGCCGATATCTTCGCGGGGCAGGCCGCCGGGGAGGCAGAGGCTTTCGGGATCGATCGTGTGCTCCACGTTGTACGAGTGGGCCGATTCACCGGCGGCAGTGAACGGTAACTTGAAGCCTGGATAGTCTTTGCCCAGGTTGCCGTGCGGCTTTGCATTCCCGTCGTCTCTCCAGGAGCCGGACAAATCCGGATGTCCATCGGCGGTGCGTGGCGTCGGACCGGTCGGAACGGCGCCGCCGCGGCCTCCTCTGCCTCCCCTTCCGCCGTTAGGCCCACCGCCGGGCGCGGTGCTGGGTGAGTTGGGCGCTTGCGCAGCCGATGTGCCACCACCGCTCGCCTGCGCGCGCAGTGCAACGGCAGTGAAAATCAATACGGGGACCGCCGCTACAACCGCTAATAGTGGTCCGCAAATCAGTCTCTTCATGCAAATCTCCTTACACGTTCTTCTACTTCACGATTTCCAGGGGCAAAGACACTTCAATTGTCTTCGGCGGAAGACATGACCGGTCATCACAGGCCTGGTAATGCAACTTACCCTGCACCGCGACCTTCCCCAGGGCCGCATCGCCCGCTATTTTGAATTTGGTCACAATATCGAAATTGCCGGTAAACACCGATACCGGTTTCGCCGAAAAACCGAGCTTCTGGATCTGCGGCTTCGGAAACACGATGGCAACGGTTTCCAGCGGGCCGGGATTCCATATCAATGTCAACGGAATCAGGTAACTGTCGGCCGGCTTGTTACTGTTGGCGTGATAGCCCGTAGCCACCGTGATGGAGAGCGTTGATTGTCCCGCGGTTCCCGCCTTTGCCGTAACGGCTGCCAGCGGAGCAAGACTCAGCACCGTCGGGCCGCCCTGAGCGAACGCGACCGGCACAAGACCAGCAGCGGTCATCACGGCGAAGAGCATCGAATACTTTCTGATCGTTGGACTCATTGGTATAGAGAAGGCGCCCCCCCGTCGGCCCTTTGGGGGACCGACGGGGATTACGCCTCATTCCAACTCCTTAGAACCCAGCCTTCGACGCCACCGGCGTCGCCGCACTGACTGGCTTCTCCGCAAGCAACTTCTCAACCGTCGACGTGAATTCCGCTTTCAACTGGTCGTTGAATACTCCTGCCGCGGGAGACGCGAAGCCGGAATGAACACCCTTCACGAGTCCATCGCGGCCCACGAAGATGGTCGCCGGCCACGTGTTCAGGTTGACCGCCTGCGGCACTTTTTCCCACATTTCCACCGGCGCACCCGCGATCAGGTAGGGGTACGGAACCCCATACTGCTTCACAAAAGCGTGGACCCGCTCCAGGCTGCCCTGCTGTTCTGCTTCCTCGAAATCCAACGCGACGATTTCGAGGCCTTTGTCGTGATACTTCTTGTACAGCTGCACCAGATACTGCGCTTCGTCGTGGCAGTTCGGGCACCAGGTTCCGGTGACGATCGCCAGCACTACCTTGCCCTTGAATTCGGGGTCTGTGTTGGAGCGGAGCTTGCCATTCGCGTCCGGGAAACTGAATGCGAACGGCTCATTCGGATCGCGAACCGTGGTGTGCGTCAGATAATTCTCCGGCTCCGGGAAACCCTTCGCGCGAGCAATTTCCGGGCGATAGGCGATCAGCTTGGCCGGCCCTGCATCTTCGCCGCCTGCCGCAGCCGGACGGCGTCCACCACCCTGGCTGATTTCGAGCGTCCCGTCACTGTTCAACTTCACTTCCAGTTGTCCCGGACGCGATCCGTCAAAGTGACTGATCACCCATTTGCCGTCCTTGTAAGTGCCAACATGCGAGCCGCTATCGCCATCCACGCGCAGTGTCGTTGCCGCGATATTCGGACCATCCTGCTGCACAACGAACCGCTGCGTCTTCTCGCCTTTTGCGGTGGGCTTATCGAGCGGGATTTCCCATGTGCCGGCGATGTTGGGATAGTCCGTGGCCAGGTTAGTCGGCGTTACGTAAGGCTTCGCCTCGAAGCCGTAACTGGAACTCCCCTGACGTGAGGTGGATCCCAGCGTCCCCGTCAGTTTCCCGTCCTTGTAAGTTGCCGTAATAGCTGTGAGGTAATGCTCCAGTTCGAGTGTCAGAACGCCGTTCTCGAACTTAGCGGCTGTGGTTGTTTCATTGGCCTTCCAGCCGTCATAGAACGTCGCCTTCAGGTTCGATCCCGAGCCGGAAATGTCGAGACGGAACGGGATTACTGCATTCTTCTGGACCAGGCTGGCATCCCATCTCCCCTCTAGAGACTGGGCGCTGGCTGCGGTTGCGAATGTGGACAGAATGCCGACCGCAAGGGCGGCGCTTGTTTTGGTAAACGTGTTCATACGGATTTGGTTCCTTTCAGTTTTTTAGTGACGCTTCGCGCCACCGGGTGCGTCTTCTTTCACTGCTTTTGCGTCTTGTACTGCTTGTTGCGCGCTGTAGTCCTTCCACGCCTCCTGCACCGCAGGCTTCGTGGCGAGGAGGATCTCCAGCACATCCTTCCGGTCCTTTGCGGTCAACCTGGCAAAGTCCGGACTCTGATCGCGGCCGGTGAGAACATCCAGTAACCGGCGGTACACATACTCTCTGGCTGGCTTGGGCAAAGAATCGAAAGCATCCGAGTAGATGAGATAACTGCACGGATACCTGAAAATGCGGGTTTGCAAATCGAAATCGCGCAGTGATCGCCCCTGCGTGTCGCGAATGCCGCGCGCGGCGAACTCTTCCGTGAAGCCGGAATCGCCCTTCACGGGTGCCGTCAGCGAAGCCTCGTTGGCGAACAGCAGATACCGCACCAGTTCTTCGGCCGGAGCCTCGTACTTCTTTCGCGCGGCTTCGGAAAGAGGCGTATCTTCGGGTAATCCCGCCGCCTTGTTCTTCGCCGCCTCGTTATACGCCGCGATCCGGGCCTGGTAGTTCGTCTGCGTAATCAGGTTATGCATCTGTGTCTGATGCGCCAGTACCAGATGCGCCACGATGTCGCTGTGAGCCGACAGATAAGCCGAAGTGTCGAATTTCTTCGCAAGATCCGCGACAACTTCATCGCTGGCGCCCGCGTCGCCGGTCAGCAGATTTCCCAGATGCGCCTGGTTGCCCGCCGTCCCGGTCACATACCATCCACCCCAGCGTTCTGCTATCGGGCTCTGTTGTCCCGTGATGTATTGCGGCGTCTTCGCTACCAGGGTGCCGGCCGGATGGGTGGAAACCGAGCGGAGAAAGACGCCGGGAACATTGCGCGTGGAGGGCGCAATATGGCATTGTGTGCAATCCAGTTCCGCGCGCTGGAGCACCGGATGTTCCGCCTTCTGCTCGTCCAGCAGATAGAAGATCGCTCCCTGCATCGGGTCGAACGAAACGAACTCCAGCGCTTTGCCGTCATGCACCTGGCCGACATAGACATCGTCGTTGAAGAAGAGCGCTCGCGGTGTTTCGGGAGAGATCTTCTTGTACTGGAAACTCGTCTTCGAGTAGACCAGCGTCTGCGAGCTGACGGGAATATCCAGCAGTCGCAGAACGGATCTCAGATACCCGTTCTTCGGTTCATACTCCAGCTTTGCCTCGCCCTTGTCCAGTCGCTTCTGAAGCCTGGCGACCGGATCGTTCAGGTCGTTCGACCGGTAGTTGATCGGCTCGTCGGTGAATGGGATGTAACCCTGCTTCTGCACGGCAATCTGTCCGTGCAGAAGCAGCGTCAGCGAGATCAGGACGATAATTGCGATCGAGAGGTTTCTCATAGCTCTGCCCTCGGGCTACCGCCGTTAGAAAGTGACCCGCACACCCAGCTGCACAATCCGGGGATGGTTGATCTGCGTCGTGATCTGGCCGAACGTAGCGCTGTTGATCGACGTGCTCGGATTCCCGAACTGCGCCGTGTTGGTTGCATTCAGCGCTTCAGCGCGGAACTGGGCCTTGACGCGTTCGCGCACCGTGAACGTCTTGAACAGCGAAGCGTCCCAGTTGTAAAGGCCTGGGCCGCGAACATTCAGGAAACGGCTGATATTCCCGAATGTCAACACAGGCGCCTGTGAGAACGCCGCGGGATTGAGCCACCCCGTGCTGCCATTCGCACCGCCCAGGCGCGAATCGGTGGATCCGCTTGTCTGCGGCGAAATGCCCGTCGCGTTGGGAAGCTGATAGCTGGCGCCGATCACGCTGTTGGCGTTGGTCTGCGTTACGTCCAGCGGGAATCCGGATTGAACGATATTCGTGATGTTGGCCTGCCATCCACCCACAACGTAATCGAGTGCGCGGCTGTCTCTCAGGAACTGCTGGCCTTTGCCGAACGGCAGCTGATAAGTGATCGCGGACGTGAACCGGTTCGGCACGTCCTGTGTGGCCAGGCTCCGTTCGGCGGCCAGGTTATATGCATTCTGCGCTCCCGATATGCCGGTGATGCCAGAGGCCCCGGCAGTGCTCACGCCGAGCACATCCGTCTCGTTGCGCGACCACGTATAAGACGCCAGCAGTGTGAGTCCCTTCGCCAGGCGCCGTTGCCCGCGAACGTAGACCGAGTAGTAAATCGCCCGCCCCGCATCGTTATTGTTCAGCGCTACCGACGTGTATTGCGGGAAGGGCAGCAGCAGTTGCTCCTGGCTTACGGTCTTGTTCGCCAGCGAACCAACACCCACGTTGGGAATCCCGTAGAACGGATTGGCCACCGCTTTCGTCAACGCGGCGCTCCCCAGCCCAAAGTAAGACGGATTGAGTTGATCGATGTTCTGGCCGCTGTCATTGAGATGCAGCGAGTGCGATCCAATAAATCCGGTCGTCAGGACGATTCCGGCCGGCGCCTGCCTCTGCAGTTCGAACGAGTATTCCTGAACATAGCCGGCCGATCTCGAGGTCGGCGAAAACACCGTGAGCGCCTGGCCGAGTCCTGAAAGTCCTCCGAGAGTGTTGCCCGTGGGCTGAATGAGGCCATTCGGATAGGGGTTGGCGAGCGAACCGGAGGGCGTCACGTTGCCGTTCGTCGACGTGATGATAGATGTGGTCTGCGAGTATCCGAGTGTGTTCTGGAAGCTGAAGAACGAGGGCGCCCAATAGATTCCGTAGCCGCCGCGAACCACAGTCTTCTGGTCCAGCGAATAAGCGAAGCCGGCCCGTGGCGAGAACTTGACAGCCAGAGGATTCCCGGTGTGCACGGGGTTGCCGTTCACCCCCGCATACTCAACGACCCCGTTGACCGGAATTCCTGCCAGGGCCGTCGCCGGATTCACGGCCGCAGGGTTGAACGAGCTGATCAGATGGTTGTTCTCCTCCTGAATCCCCGACTCATGTTCCAGCCGTAGCCCGAAATTCACAGTCAGTTTGGAAGATGCGCGATAGTCGTCCTGGACATAGCCGCCGAAGTAGCGCAGAAAGTCGTCGAACGGTGAGATCACCGTCATACTGCCGCCGGTCGGGTAACCCAGCAACATAGTTGCGAGGCTGGCCCCGGTTCCCGGTGTTGCGGTTGTGCCGTTGGCCTGCGTGAACACGGGAGAGAAGCTCAGGCTCGTCGGCCCGGTGGCCGGGATGCCGTAATCATGCAGCGTGCGGAAATCGAAGCCTGCCTTAAAGCTGTGCTTGCCCAGGAACTTAGCCAGCGTTGTGCTGAAGGTTCGCGAATAGTAAACGTCGCTGTTCGTCGAACCGCCGCCAAAGCTGGTGAGATCGCTTGTGGAGATGGAGGGAAATGCCGTATCGGGAGTGATCGCCTGCAGGGACGATGGCAAGCCCAGCGATGTCAGCTGAAAGCCCGCGCTGGCCGTCGGGAATGTCGCCGAGTAGAATCGATTGAACCCCCACCGGACCGTCAGCACTGTCGAAGGATTCAGCGTGACTGTAGCATTTGCCGCCGTAGCGTCGATCCTTCGGAACAGCAGCGTCTGCCCAGGCGATGCAATATTGCCGAACGTCGACGGATTATCCGTCTCGCCGGTCTTCTGGTGAATGTACGACCCGGATAAGCGTAACCAGCTTGTCAGTTGATCATCTGCCTTGGTGGTGTATTGATCGCCGCGATTCGGATACGCTCCTGTGTAGATATAGTCGTTCGATCCGTAATACGGAACGGTCGTGTTGGGCAGCGGATAGTAAGACGCCAGAGCCAGTCCGACCGGACTCAGACGGCTGGCGGGAATCACATTGCCCGGAAACTGAAGCCTCGCTCCGGCCGCGTTCGTGTTGAACGGGTCGTAGATGATCTGTTGCCCACCCTTGCTGTAGAGGCTCTGTGAGAAATCGCCCTGGCGTTCCAGTGCTGTCGGGACCTCGTTATAAGTGTTCGAGGGGTCCAACTCACGATATGACTCCGTGGCCACAAAAAAGAACAGCCTGTTGCGGCCGTTGAAGACTTTGGGGATGATGACAGGCCCACCCAGCGAGCCTGCCCAGTCCTTGAACGGCTGATTCGGCCTCGCCTGACCGGATGCGTTGGAGAAGAAGTTGTTCGCCAGTAAATCGGTAAATCGGATGTGTCCCACCGCGCTGCCGTGCAGATCGTTGGTGCCGGATTTGAGCGTGGAATTGAACGTGCCCCCGCCCGTTCGTCCGGCGTCCGCGTCATAAGTGTTGGCCTGCAGCTTAACTTCCTGAACGGCTTCCGGCGATGGAATAAATACCGCGCGGTTATTCGAATCCGTAATAGAAATGCCGTCCACCAGCGCGTTGTTAGTGCGGATCGGCCCGCCCGCGATGGAAACCTGTGAGTTGGCGTTCTGGTCCTGCATGCGGCCCATGACCGGGTTGTTGGCAAACACCACCGACTGCGCAAGTTTCGCGAAGAAGAACGAATTGCGGCCCAGCGACGGCAGGTCCTCGATCTGCTGTGTAGAAACAACCTGTCCCGTGGACGCAGACTCGGTATCGAGAGGCGGAGCGTCCGCTACGACATTGACCGACTCTGTCACCTGACCCAGTTCAAGCGTGACGTCAACGCCTACAGCCGAGTGTGTGGCGACTTCAACTCCCTTGCGTTCCGATTTCTTGAAGCCGGTTGCTTCTACGGCCAGGGTGTAAGTCGACGGAGTAACAGCGGTGAATACGTACTCCCCCTGGTCGTTGGTCACGGTTGAGCGGCTGAAATGCGTCCCTTCGTCCGTGATGGTCACTTTGGCGGATGGTTCGCTGGCCCCACTCTGGTCCAGAATCCGGCCGCGCAAACTACCCTGAAAAGTCTGGCCGAAAGTCAGGCCTGCAAATACTACGGCGATTATGAAAAACTTCATGGTCTCCCCTCGATGTCACTGAATTCGTCTTCGGTGCGTCGCGGCGAAACTAAGGCTGCTCGGGGAGCCTTCCAGTCAGGGGAACCTCTCGGGTCACGCCGGGCGGCGGACAAGGGAGGCTAGTTCAGATATCTGGTACTTTGTACAGCTTTCTACTTCGTTATTACGTTTTCTCTCAGAGGATGACGCCCGATCAGATCCACGGCGACATCTTTCAGCTTTCTTCGCGTCTTCCGGCTGGTCTGCCGAAGATGCGCATGAGCCTCTTCCTCGGACATTCCGTGCACGCTCTGCAGAATTGCCTTGGCCCGATTTGTCAGTCGGCGTTCTTCCACTTCTTCCTCCAGAGTCCTGGACAACTGCTCCAACACGCGTCCCGCGGAAGCGGGCCGCAGAACTCCCTCGACGTGCCGGGTGATAGCCTCCACAGGGTTTGAATCACTGCGGTTGCCCAGAATGCCCCGCACCCGGTCCGCTATCTTCGAGTCCATCAGACGCACTTCCAGATCGGCAACTTCACTCGCGAGTTCCGAATACCTCCCGGTCGTTTGTGCCGCAGACCACACTGCATCAATGGATGCTGCAATGCGATCCAGTTGCTCCCGCACCCGCCTCGCCCGGCTTTCGTCCTGAAAAGAAAATGCGAGAATTCCGTCGGTGCCCATTCTGTAAGTCACGACGCCTGCCGGAGCGCTCGTGACGGCGCTTTCGTCGATCCCGATTCCGAACGCGTCCTGGCGAACCAGCGATTGGCCATCCTGGTTTTTCCTGAACAGCGCATATCCATCCGCCCCAGTCTCACGCATTGCGAACTGTGCGAGTGCGGACAGGCTGTTTTGAAATGGCTTGGGTCTCGTTTTCCGCTCTTGCATGTAGTTGGTCCGTTACGCCACGTTCTGAACGCTGTGGCGCGAATGGGATTGCTGTTCCATAGCTTGCACCAGCTCTCGCCAGCGTGCCGCGCCAGCCTCGCCGCTGGCCTCAAAGAGCCAGAAATGTTCGTGAGTTCTTCGTCCGAGTTCCATCTGGAAGAACCCCTGCGACTTGTGTTCGGCGATCACCCAGTTCACGACGATGCCGTAGTCGAGCGACGGATGGCAGCTCAGCGGCGTCCTCCGGTCGAAAACCCAGACCGGTTCCGGGCTGGTTGTTCGGGTCACCGGATAGCCGTCCAACTCCGAAAACCCGCGAGGTTCTTCGGCGGCGAAGGCTACGGTCCGGACGCCCAGTGCCGCCGGACGGTCTTCGGGTTCCAGTTCGGCCACTGCTTCCAGCGTGAGCGCCGCCACGGTCTGGTGATGCCCGTGCGTATGCGCTGTCGGCAGCAGAAGCAGAACCAGATCGTATTTCCCGAATTGCAGCAGAGAACGGAGTTCCTGTTGGATCCGCCTGATATCCCAGGCGTCGAATGCGTCCGCCGCATTCAGTGTCATTCCCGTGTCGAGCTGGCCGAGGAAATAGCTGTTGCGGATGCCAAGAATCCGGCTGGCACGCATGACTTCTTCGCGCCGGATCTGCCCGAGCAGTTCACGCCGGTCTGCCGCGGTCGTCAGCGGCAGCCGGTAGTAAGCCTCGGCCAGAGCTGCGTATTGATGTCCCCCTTCGCCATTCGTCACCACCACCTGATCCACAATGCCACCGCACTCGTGCGCAATCCGATAGACCACCGCGGCACTTTCCGATTCGTCATCGGGGTGGGCATTCACCAGCAGCGCCTTGATTTGCCTGTCGTCTTCCGCCGCCACCGCGGTGAAGGCCGCGGCGTCCGGCCACATTGCGGCGCTGGCTGTGATCGACCATTGAAACCGGTCATCCGATCGATGCCGGGGCCGCTGAAATCGTGCCGCCGTGCTCATCACGCTGCCTCCGGAACCGCATGCGGAAACGTCTGTGTTCGCCTCAGCACTTCAACCAATTGCCGGGCAACATGCGACGTGAGATCCGGCAGCATCTTTCCCGGCACCCCGAACGTTCCGAAGCACGCGATCAACCGTCCCACTTTCCGGTTCCCCACTGTTAACGGCGCCGTGTACAGTCCGCGAAAGGGAAATTCCCGCGAATCCATGAATGCCGCGGTCGATTTCGCCACCGAGGGCGACATTCCTTCGTCGGTCAGGTCGACTAACAGCGCCGCGCTCCCGATCTCCCCCGATAGCACCGACTGAAACATCTCAATCGCCTCATCGATGTTCTTCGATTGACGCGAGAGCCGGGTGATTACAGGTACAAGATCTCTTTCACTTCCCAGTGTCATGACATTTTCCTTCCGAATGAAAACTGAATCGCCTGTCTCGCCAGTCCGTCAAAGGCCACGGGATGACACCCATGGGTTGCTCAATAACCCGAATTTCGACGAGTCACCGACGACAACGATAGGTAAGAAAGGGGGAAGTGCGGCTGGACGGGTTTTGGATGAAGTCGTTGGACATGGGCAGCTCCTGAGACTGATGGCGACCGCAACCCGAGCGGCCTGGCCAGTGCGGCAAATACAAGGTGCCATTGAGACTGGCGTTAAAGTCTACTAACATGATCGAGTATAGGGCAATTTCAAAAGCTTGTCAAGACAAAAAGAGAGGCAAGGTGAGCACCCTGATGCAGCGGTCGATGGCCAGACGGATCAGTCGTGTGGGCGACCATCCGGCGAATGGTGTGACACGGGGCGTTTTCGATACTTGTTCGCGTGGCAGCAGTTGCGGGCAGGACGGAGCAAGGTCCCGGCCCCCACCCCCCGTAGATTCATTTTGCGATACAGTCATCTTGTCGGACATGCGCCTTTTATCGAATAGTGTCTTAACCGTTTGTTTGAGTTCAGCGCGGCTTACCCCAGATCGGCACGGTGTGTCTTTAAGTTCAAAGGACGTAAAATATGACGACGAATACGACGAGAATCGCAATAGCGAAGGACTTTCTTGCCCTGACGAAGCCCCGGATTACCTGGCTCATCGTGGTTACCACGGCGGTTGGATATTTCTTCGGGGCAAAGCCCGGGCTGTGGCATTGGGCGACGATTTTGCGTCTGGCCCATACATTGATTGGGACGGCATTGTTGGCTTCGGCGACGGCTACGCTAAATGAGTGGTACGAACGGGAATCCGACGCCAAAATGCGCCGTACATCGCGCCGACCGCTTCCAGCCGGAACGATTGGGCCGAACCGCGCCCTCGGTTTTGGCATCTCGTTAGCGATTTGCGGCGCCGCAGAGCTGGCCTGGGCCGTCAATCCGTTAAGCCGCCGGCCATTGGTGTCTTGACGCTCGCAGCCTATCTTTTCGTATACACGCCGCTGAAACGGTATTCCCCGGTATCCACAACGGTGGCCGCGTTTGCGGGTGCGATGCCTCCACTGATCGGGTATGCTGCGGCAAATGGAAACCTGAGCGCGGATGCATGGGCGCTCGCCGCGATTCTTTTCGTGTGGCAGTTGACCGGCCAATCCTTTGAGCCGCAGCACAAATAGTGGCCAGCGGAAAAGCGGTATTCTTTTCCAGTTGAGATTTTTTACTGGGAGGCGAGGACTCCGCTTTGGGTTTCAGATCTGGGCAGGTCGTAACCCGCGCAGAGTCCCCATTGCTACGATTCTCTTTATCCCACTTTCCGATGGGCAGAGCAACCCGGAAACTGTCTGGGCCGCAGAATGGACCGCCGTCATACTGCGACGATGCCCGGTTTGTGATCGCGACTCGATCATTGGCCACGGCCGCCGGCGCAAGCAGGCTCACGATGAACATCATGACTGGATTGAGATCCGGCGCGGCATTTGTAATTGTTGCGGCACGACCTTCACCTTCTTGCCGTCTTTTTCTCTCCCCTACACACACTACAGCCTGTTGGCTCGCAGTGAGGCATTGCGGCTCTACTTTGTGGAAGACTGCTCGCTGGAATCCGCGGCGCCCACCGTCATCGATCCCGACCGAGTAGCCGATCCTTCTACCCTTCTCCGTTGGTTTCGCAGCCTGGATTGCTCTCAGCCGTCGTTTTCGTTCCTGCGCAAGACTCTGGCGGCAGCGGCCCAGTGTCTTGCGCGCGGCGAGGTTATCCGTCACGGTGCTTTACAGTTATCCTGGCCTTCGCTCGCTTCTTTTCTACAACTGCTTTGGCCGCTGCGTCTCTAAGAAGTTCTTCCACCCACCATCCTTGCCTGGGAAAGCGGACTGATTCCGCGTAGCCTCGATTTTGAGAGGAGCGGCCCCATGGACCCGGATCTGGAACAACTCAAACAGCACCTGCCAATGCTGGAATATCTGCAGCGGCATAACTGGACCCCTCGCCGACGCAGTGCCCGGCAGGAGTTTGTGGGCTTGTGTCCCCTGCACGAGGAAGCACGCCCTTCCTTTTACGTCAACGCCTGTAAAAACTTGTTCTATTGCCACGGATGTGGGCACGGCGGCGATCTGATTCGGTTTGTGGAACTCTTCCTCCACGTTTCATTCCGCCAGAGTGTTGCGCATCTGCAGCAGGAACTGGCATCGAGGGCCCGCTCCGCGGCTGCCGCTGAGTTGCTGGCGCAGACCGTCGCCTACTATCAGCTTCAACTTCATCGCACTTCGGAAGCGGTTCGATATCTGGAACATCGTGGCCTGCGGGATTCCGCCATCATCGAAGAACTCGGCATTGGCTACGCTCCCGGCGGGAGACTGCGGGGTCATCTCACCGCCCAGGGCTATCCGTTCGATCTGCTGCTCCATACTGGCCTGATTGACAACCAGGGTCGCGACGCTTTCTGCCGACGTGTAATCTTCCCGTGCCGGCAGCATGGCCGGATCGTGAACCTCTACGGCCGCAGTATCGGAACGGCTTTTCCGCATCGTTTGCTGCCGCGATCTAAGGGCGGCCTCTTTGCCTGGGACTCCGTCAGCCAATGCTCTACAGTAATTCTGGTCGAAGGACTGTTCGACTTGGCCGTGCTCTGGCAGTCCGGCTTCCGCAACACCACATCCGCACTGGGCACCCATCTTACTCCCGCTCAACTCGATCAGCTCTGCGACCGGCCTGGTCGCCTGATCTACATCGTCTTCGATCAGGATGAAAACCAGGCAGGCCAGCAGGCTTCTCAGCACCTCAGGCTTCGTCTGGAACGCGCCGGCGGGACCGCCCTCATCGTCCGGTTACCGGCTGGACATGATCCTAACAGCTATTTCGTCTCCGGAGCCACCGCTAACGACTTCGCCGCTCGCCTCGAAGGAGCACAACCGTTGTGAAACTCTACGTGGTTTATAGATCTCTCGTTCCCGCCAGCGCTTCGCCTTATCGTTTGCTCGATGAGCGCGAAGAGATCGCCTGGGCAAACTCGTTCCTCGATGCCCAGCGCATTCGCCAGCTGTCTGTGCGTTCGCTACGCGCTTACGCCTACGATCTGCTGCACTTTGCCCGCTGGTGGTCACAACATCCGGCGAAGCCTCTGTCCGAGCTCACTGAATCCACGCTGCTCGATTATGTTCGCTATCAACTCGACCAGCAACCGAAGCCCACGCCCCAGACCGTAAATCACCGCCTGGTCGTCCTGCATTGCTTGTATCGATTCCACCTGGGCACAGAGATTCCCGCCGGCCAGTCCCACTTCCAGCGCACTTATACGAAGCGATCCCCGCTCGGTTACGGCCGGCCACGTCGCGCCATAGCGCTGGGGTTGCGCTTGAAGCAACCCCGGCGAATTATTGTGCCGCTCTCCGCCCAACAAGTCGCCACGTTCTGGCACAGCTTTCATTCGTTTCGCGATCTCGCTCTGGTGGGTCTGATGTTGCTGGATGGCTTGCGTTCCGGTGAAGCCCTCTCTCTCCAGATGGAAGATCTTCAACTCGCTGATGCGCAGATTCGAGTTATCGGCAAAGGGAATAAACCGCGTGTGCTGCCTCTGCCCCATGAAGTCATTGATGTCCTGCAAAGCTATCTGCGGCTGGAAAGGCCTTTAACCAACTCGCCTTCGCTGTTCGTCTGTTTGAAAGGCCGGCGACGCGGACACTCGATGACCCCGGCCGGACTTCGCTCGCTTTTCCGAAGCCATCGTATGCGCTGCCAGGTCCCCCAAGCCAATCCACATCGTCTTCGGCACACCTTTGGAGCGGATATGGTGCGCGCCGGCATTTCGTTGCCCGCCCTGCAGCATCTCATGGGTCATTCGCAAATCCACACCACGATGCTGTATGTCCTGCTGGCGCCACAGGATGTTTGGCGCGAATACGCTCGTGCTATCGAGAAGCGGGCGCACCCGGAGCTTTTGTAGGTCTATATGAAACGGATAACACCGAGCCTTGATCAGATCTTTGCAACGCACCTCAATACTCTCGCCCTGACTCTGCGCCCCAACAGCATGACTGACTATCGCTGCGTCGTTGGCCGCTTCCTCTCCTGGCTCCACGCTGATTTCCCCCAGGTATGCCGGCTCTCTCTGCTTCGCCGCGATCCGCATCTGCTTGCCTGGTTCCGCCACCTCTGCGAACGAGAACCGCCTTTGTCCAACCAAACCCGCCGCTGCTATCTTCTCTGTCTTCGCCGTGTGTTCGACGATCTGGCCGCCAACGGCAACGCCATCGCGCCAGACCTCATCCGCCGCGAGGACTTTCCTCCCGCGCCGCGGTATCTGCCACGACCGCTTTCTCTCCAGGACGATCAACTGCTCCAGCAGGAACTGCAACGCGCAGACGACTGGACTGCCAACGCGTTGCTGCTCGTTCGTGGTACAGGTCTCCGCATTCGCGAATGCATCGATCTGCCTTTGGATTGCCTTCGCCAGTTAGGCAGTGAGGCGTGGGCTCTCCATGTCCCCATCGGCAAACTGCACAACGAACGCCTGGTTCCCGTCGATGCTGACGCTCGACGCGCCATATCCCGTCTTCTGGAACTACGTGCTCTGGCTTCGCCCGCACAACTGGCAAGATCCGATGGCTTCTTACTGCCACGTCTCGGTCGCTGTCAACCCTTGTATCACCGGCTTCGGAAAGACCTCGCGGCGGCCGGCAATCGAGCGGCCTGCTCCTGTGCGATAACGCCACACAGCTTGAGGCACAGCTATGCCTCCGAGATGATCCGCCTCGGGGTCAGCCTTCCGGCTCTCATGCAACTGCTCGGGCACAAAGACATCCGCATGACCCTGCGCTACGTGCAGGTTACTCAACACGACTTACAACGTGAATTCCACGCGGCCCGATTGAATGCGCCTCAATCGCATCGCCTTTCTATACCCTCCGTTTCCAACTGCTCTGCTACCGCCGATCTTCCAGGGGTCCGCCAAGCCATCGCTGCCGCTCGCCACCTGCTGGAGATGTACCGACGTCAGCTTGCCGACTCAAGAGTCCAGCGCACGATTCAGCGCCTCGACAAGCGATTGCTCGCTGTCGCGTCGCAACTGGATCAATTGAAATAGCCGAAGAATGAGGAAAAATTGGCCGGTCAAGTGGCAGTTTCCGCACTCGCTTGCAATCGCGTGGATTTACCGCGACGATTATGCGCGGGCTGGCATACGGATGTTGCCGGTTATAGAGCCCGATGGGAAATCTACCACCCGGCACATCGTCGCGTTTGCGTCCACGTTGATTCCGGTCAGCCTCATTCCCGTCTTGCTGGGGATGACCGGACAAATCTATCTTGTCGGTGCCTTGGTTCTCGGTGGATGCTTCCTTTATTGCGGGATTCGTGTCGCGATGGAACGAACAAACACTCGGGCACGACAGGTTCTCCTCGCGTCGGTAGTGTATCTCCCGCTGATTATGGGGCTGCTCGTCATCGACCGGAGAAGTTTTTGAATTTGCGGGATTGCCGCGAAGTTATTCTGCCAAACGTCACCGGCTTCATTTTCCCGCATCCGTTCTTTGCAGCCGGATTAAGGGCGGTGCTGGCATTCCGAGCCGTTCGTGCCATCTTCGCCAGATATCCTGGGTAGACAGTCCGGCGGGACCCTCGGGGGTGCCATCGTGGGTTTTCAGCGGCCTTGTGCGTGTCCTTTGGGCAAATCACGGATCTTCGCGTTGGCCTCGAGCGCTGCCTCGGCGATTGCGAGCGGGTCGAGTTGGCTGTAACTGCTTCCGTCCTTCGCCGTCCCTGTTGCGAATGGTCGGTGAGGACGCCTTTTCGAATCGCACGTCGAACTCTCAGCCTACGGCGACGGCGGTGATCAGCATAAATAAGACTGAGGGGTCGAAACCGATCCTCAACAAGAACGCTATGTTCTTTGTCGTCACTCGAAAGCCATTTTGGGAAGACGACTGTAAATTGGAAACAAGGAACATTGCGTTTCCCTGCACCTCGTTCTGGCGATTGAGAATACCGCGTTTTCACTCTGTGCTCTCTTCACGACGCAAACGGAGCACAAATGGAGCACAGATTTCCTCACCATAGCAGCGGGTTAGCGCGGCGTTCGAGAATTTGCGTACAATTGCAGGATGGACGTCACGTTCGCATCGTAGATTTGCATGTCGTTGCCTCAGTATCGACCTTTTCAATATAATGTCCCCGACCTTCGAGCCCCGCCTGGATGTGCTGCCACAGCCCCAACGGCGATTATGGCTGGAACTCGATGCTGTCCCGTCGGATTTTGTGCTCTATGGTGGCACCGGGCTGGCGCTTCATCTGGGCCACCGGGTCTCCGAGGATTTTGATTTCTTTTCGTCGTCTGGTTTTGAACCGAGCCGGCTGAGGGCGAGCCTACCCTTTTTTCGCGAGCTCGATCCAGCTAATCCCGACGCCTGGGTGCAATACAAGCGCGACAACCTGGAAGCCTTCGTAGATCGCGCCGGTTTGGTCAAAGTGTCATTTTTCGGCCGACTCGATTCGCTACAACGAGTTCAGGATCCTAAGCGAGCGGTGGGATCGCGCGTGCGCGTGGCGTCACTGGTCGATCTGGCTGGCATGAAGATGCGGGTGATTCAGGTCAGGGGAAGCTGGAAGGACTACGCGGACATTCACGCTCTGGCGGCGCATGGGATCGACCTGCCGACTGCGCTTGCAGCAGCCAATGCGATCGACAAGCGGTTCGATCCAGCTATCAGCATTCGGGCGTTGCAGTATTATGGTGATGGAACGCTGGATCGGGTCCCAATAGCCATGCAGCGGGATCTGACCGGATGGGCGAGAGTCGTTGATTTGGGCAAGCTGCCCACGCTTCATTCGCGGCGGGGACTGAGCCCGGAAGGGTTGGAACGATGAACCTGACAATTCCCTATCCCGCAGAGCTTGTGCGAGTGGCGCGGAAGGTGGTTTGGTACGACAAGCCTGAACAAACGCTGGCCGATCTCAACACTTTTCTGGCGCACCTTATGGTTTACGGCGCCGCCGCTGATGTGGCCGTAGTCGAGCGGTATGTTCCGGCCGAGGAATTCCGAAGGGCTATTGAGAATGCCCCCGCCGGGGTATTTACGGAGGACGTTTGGCGGAGATGGCACGAACGTTACGGAATACCCGTGCGAGCCTTGCCGCGGCGCCAGTTTCCCGATGGTTCGTTTGGTCCGGAGCCGGGAAACTTTTCAGGCCGTTAGGCACGATGTTTGGCGAAACAGGCCTCGTCGGCCGTCAGACTGGAAGTGATTTCATGCGCTCCCTCAGACTTACGAATTCACCCCTGCGTAGCCCGCTTGGCGGCATTATCCAAAAACTGGAACGCGGGGTTCATCAAGCGGCCCGGTCATAATAATTGAGCATTCCTCCGAGGCGGCTGCGGCATCGAATCGGTCCCGCGTGATCAGCAGGACCGGGCGCGGGGAAAACGAGTACATTACCGATGCCCTGATGGTTTCGCTCGTTATCATAATGCGCCATAAATTCGCGAATGGCGATTCGCAAAGCGTCCTCTCCGAACAGAATCATGCGCTCCAGGCAGCACTCCTTAATGGTGCGTACGAAAATGGTGCGTACGAATCGAATGGTGCGTACGAATCGCTCGGCGTAGCTGTTCAGGTTCGGCGACCGGGGTGGTAGTTTTACAGACTCCGTACCGGTCTCGGGGAGCATTGACAGAAACTCCGCCGAATAACGGATCCCGGTCATTAATCAGATACCTTTTGCCCTTAAGTAACCCATCATCGGCGTCGGTCAGATTGCGCGCAATCTGGCTCATCCACAAACCGTTTGCAGCAGCCGAGATGCCAGCGATCTGCACGCGACGCGTGGACAGTTCGATGCAGAACAGAACCATGAAGCGGCGGAGTCCCTGGCGGGTCCAGACCTCCACCGTGAAGAAATCCGCCGCCACGATCTGCTCCCAGTGCTGAACGAGAAACTCTTTCCATGTCGTTTTCCGAATTCGTTCCGGTGCGGGTTCGATGGCGTTGCGTTTCAGGATGTTGGCAATCGTGCCGTGGGCCAGTTCATGGCCGAGATTCGACAGCGCTCCCTGGATTCGCACATAACCCCAGCTACGGTTCTCACTCGCCAAACGGACGACCAGTTCTTCGATCTCCTTCCCGGTCGCCGGTCGCCCGGGGCTGCGTCGCGCGCTACCGTCATATTTATTCGCGATCAGTTTCCGGTGCCAGCCGAGCAAGGTCTGTGGCGTTACGATGGTTGCCATTTCCGCCAGCATCTTTCTTCCGAGCAGCCGGGCTTTGACCGCCAGACTGCGGCGCTGGTCGTCGTTGAACCGAAGGCGTCGTCCGCCCAACTGAGCACGAAGGACTCGGTTTTCTTCCCGCAGATACTCGATCGCATGTTGTTGCTGCTGATTCATCCAGCCGGCGACCGCGAAGAGAAGAAAGCGGAACGGATCTAATGTTTTTGGCATCGTTTCAGCAGCCTAACACCTCTCACGTCCGCAGTTCTCCACGTCCGCCGTTTCGCCCTTCGTTTTCAGGCAGTTCGAGTTTTTGGATAACACGGGGTACAAGTCCTGCAGGCTCTGACGAAACAGTTGGGGGCATCCCTGAAAATTTCGGAGGAAGGTGGCACACGGTTTGCATTGCAATGGCCACTGCCGAACGGCGCGCCGCGCACTTTGCCGCGAGACGAAGAGGAACTCGCGTCGAGCCAGTCGGCCTGAGGGACGCTTACCATCCGCCGAACCCGCCCGGTATCGGGCGAACTTTCAAAAGCCGCGGTAAACCGCGCTGCCGACGGTGGGCATTCCATACTTTCGGCCGCGGAATGGAGGCGCGCGGGGACTCGAAACCACGGACATCCTGGTGTGAGGCCCGATTCGGGCCTGTCGGCAACGGGTACGGACGAGGCTATTTTTCTTCGGTAAAGGGTTGAGGCGGAGGCTGTGAACTCCGCGAATATCCATGAATCGCCGAACGCTTGCCGCCCAGACGGTGCGCCTCGTCGCTCATCGGGTGAACGCCGCTCGAATCGATCCATCGATTGTAAAAATTGAACAGCGCGCAGACGGTCAGCGCGTAGTAGATTGCCTCGTCGGTAAAGCCCGCGCCGTGCAGTAATGAAATATCCGCCGGCCCGATGCTGACCGAATCCCCGTTTACTTTCCGGACAAAGCGAAACAGCACCTTCTCCTGTGCGGACAGGCCGGAAGTCTCAACATCGTTGATGACGCCTTCGACCAGTTCCCGACTCTTCAACAGTTCCGCCGCGACCGCGGCGTGCGATTTCAGTCAAAACGGGCAGTGATTGAGGGCCGAAGTGTACGCCGCGATTAACTCGCGAATGCCGGGCGAAAGCGGAGCCTCCTCCCGCATGATTTCCTGCGTGAAACGCTCCAGGTGCACCGTCGCTTTGGTCCTAAAGGCGAACATATGGAGGATCTGCGGGTATTCCGAGCCCATACCCTTCATCATCTGAATCGCTTTGGTGTAGTTATCGTCGCCTTCGTGCTTTTCTACATCTGAAAGGAACATGGGATCCATAAGTAAGCCTCTTTCCGAGATTAACCTGTGCCTTGGTTTGCCGTCAATACCCGCGTCAACGTTTGAAGATGCCGGTATCGGGATGGTAGTTTCGCCAGTCGAACCAGTAATCCTTTACGGCCGATACGGGCGTCAGGCACCGTCCCGACGATTTACCGCTCACCGCGCACCCGTCAAAGTTCCATTCGCTCGCGGTTTTCGTGTCGAGGAACAGTGGCACCTTCGCGTCAGCCACGGCGACAGGGTTGGGTCCCTGTCCGGGATCCGGCTTTCTGTAGAACTCCGAGACCGTCTCGCCATCATCCAGCCTCGTGCGGAATGCCCGGATTGATCTTCGATCCGGACCGGTCACGATCAGCAGCGGTTCGCCACCCAGCCGGTCTTCGATCAATGTGGCATCCAGTATGCGGCTCACGCTGTATGCGCGACTTTCGCCGGCAAGCTGAATTCCCAGTACGAGGTCCCGCGACTTCAGGGGCGTGTTCGGAAAATCGAGTACCGTTCTCGCCTTGGCCATGTGTTCTTCCCAATCCTTAGTTTCGTAGTCGGGGACGAACCCCGGCACCGGCAACAGGACACTGCCGCCGGGCTCCAGTTTGCGCCACAGGTCGAACGTGAGTTCATCACTGTATACGAGCGTGAGTTGGGAGCCGGCAAGAGGTCCGGACACGGCCTTACCGCTGATTTGCTGCCAAAACGTCCCAGTCTGGTCGTCCCGCATCAGAAAGTTCTGATTGTTGATACCAGCCAGGTGAAAGGTCAGTATCAGGCCGTTGGCCTTCCGGTTCCACACCAGACCGGTGTGGCAGAGCGTTCAATAAGTAGCGGCGATCGGCTCGCCGCCCAGGGTATCGTTCACGATGTGATGGTAGGCCATCTCGCGGATCGGATAGGCTCGCCGCGCGCCGTTTACCTTGACGGCGATCACCATGTCGTCGAGATCGACCTTGACTTTGTCGGCGACTGCGAACTGAGGCGAGTCGATCGGATGAAACATCAGTTCGTAAACATCGATTCGCGCCAGAAACGCGCCGCCGATGGCCAACAACGAGAACAGAACGGCAGTGAAGCGGGGCAACTTCCTGCTGAAGGTGGCCCAAACGAACCACGCGAGCGCAATTCCGAGCACCGCGCATACAATGGAAACGGCCGGCCCGAATCGCGCAACCAGCAATGCCAAGGCCAGTTCCCGCGGCCCTTGCGAACGGAACGGCCGGATGACATACAGCGGGAATGCGAAGCAAGCCAGCGAGGCGATTGCCAACCCGAGGGAAAGCAGGAGCGAAACAGCCCGGCGACGCAAGACGTTTGTCATGACGGGAACCCGATCTTTCTGTATACCAGAAAACGGCACGGCCGGGCAATAGCGGATTCATATCATCGGGCTGCCGAACGTCGCGCGCGGGGAGAGGTGTGGCGGAAGTGCATGTGAGTCGAACACACCGTCGCCTCGAAGAAACGACCACCGGTTTTGAAGACCGGGAGGATCACCGGATCCTATGCACTTCCGAAAGAAAGCTGGACTGCCCGCGGGTTCCTAACAAAGCTGAATGCAGCCTTTCCCCGCCAGCGCTCTATCGCGATCGAGTACTCTGCCAATAGTCCACGCTCCGCATCCCTGAGCCGTCAATGCGTCGGCGAGAGCTTCCGCTCTTTCAGGACCGATCGCGATCAGCAGGCCGCCCGAGGTCTGCGGGTCAAACAATAAAGTCTTCCTTTCAGCGGAAACGTGGCAGTTCGGCGCCTCATATACAACGCACTCCGCGAACTCGCGGTTGGCAATCAGTCCGCCGGGAATCGCCCCGAGGCGGACAGCTTCCAGCGCGCCATCCAGAAGGGGCACATGTTCTGTCTCGATTTCGAGGACCACGGCGCTGCCAAGGGCCATTTCCCGCCCATGTCCCATCAGACCGAAGCCGGTAACGTCGGTCATGGCGTGCACTTCGAACCGGCCCTTTGCCAGGACTTCGGCTGCTTTCGCATTCGACGTGGTCATGGAGCGGACAGCCCCGTCCACCCAGACCTCACTCGCCTTGCCCTGCTTCAGCGCGGTTGTGATCACGCCGGTGCCGATCGCTTTCGTCAGCAGCAGAATGTCTCCGGGCTTCGCGCCCGTGTTGGTGTAAACTCGTGCCGGATCGATGAGACCCGTGACCGAATAGCCAAACTTGATTTCCGCGTCCTTGACGCTATGCCCGCCGATTACGGAGCAACCGGCCTCGCGCATGACGGACAATCCACCCGCCATGATCTGACCGAGCGTTTCGAGGTCGCCGTGCTCGGGGTAGCAGACCAGCGCCAGGCTGGTTACGGGCCGGCCGCCCATAGCGTACACGTCACTCAGCGCGTTTGTCGCCGCAATCCGGCCATAGGTGAACGGATCGTCCACCATGGGCGTGAAAAAATCCACGGTTTGGACAAGGGCGAGGTTCTCGCCGATCCTGTAAACGCCCGCGTCGTCAGACGTGTCGAATCCCACTAACACCTTGGGATCGGACTGCCGCGGCAGTCTGGACAGAACCTGCTGCAAAGAGCCCGGCGGCAACTTGCTTGCGCACCCGCCCGCTTTTACCTGCTGAGTCAGCCGAACCCGATCTTTGGTTTCCATGCAAAAATAAGATGGTCGCACAAAGCCGATACCCGCGACACCGACACGCACGATCCCATCACGATGGCCGACGACAACCTCCATGCCCTGTATCGCGAACTGCCGTCCGTCGATCAGTTACTCGGCTCGCTGCCCGCCGGTCTGCCAGCGACTGATGCGGCCCACGCCAATGCGACCTTTGCCGCGCGCTACGTGCTCGATAAATTGCGCCTTGAGATTGCGGCGGGTCAACACGACGCCGATAGCCTGGCGCGGGCAACCGGAAAACTGGGCGAAACTCTGGCTGCGGCAATCCCGGACTTTTCCCGCTATTCGCTCCGCCCCGTTGTCAACGCGACCGGTGTTATTCTGCACACGAATCTGGGGCGCGCACCTCTGAGCCGACGCGCTCTGGACCACATACTCGAAACCGCAGGCGGCTACTGTAATCTCGAATTCGATCTCGGCACCGGTAAACGGAGCCGACGCGAACAGATCGCCGAAGAGCGTTTCCTCATGGTGGTGGCTCGGCAAACAAAGATCCCGTTCCGGGTTCTCAGAGACACCTATGGGCTTTCTGTGGCGAACAACTGCGCCGGAGCGATGTTCCTGGTGCTGAATGCGCTTGCCGCAGGCGGAGAAGTCCTTGTCTCACGAGGTGAACTGATCGAAATCGGCGGCGGCTTCCGGATCCCGGAGATTCTGGAGCGCGCCGGCGCGGTACTGCGCGAGGTGGGCTCTACGAACAAGACGCGCCCCGAAGACTACGAGAACGCCGTCACGGATCGGACCAGGCTGATCCTGCGCGTCCATCGATCCAACTTTCGCATCAGCGGGTTTACCGCGCGTCCGGATCTTGCGCAGTTGGTTCTACTCGGCAGAAGACGCAACCTGCCGGTGGTGGAAGATCAGGGTACGGGAGCGCTTGCTCCTCTGGCTTCGTATGGCGTCAGCGGGGAACCAACCTTTTTCGACAGCGTGGCGGCGGGTGTCGACGTCATCACCGCCAGCGGAGATAAACTACTCGGCGGACCACAGGCCGGATTGGTATTCGGACGCCGCGACCTGATGAAGCAGATCGGCGGCAGTCCTCTGGCCCGGGCATTCCGCGTCGACAAATTGACGTATGCCGGACTGGAGGGTACGCTAGCGGACTATGCCGCGGGGACCGAAGCCGCCATCCCCGCGATCAGCATGCTGAGCCTGCGGCCCGAAGCCATTTTGCGCCGCGCCGAGGCCCTTGCCGCGACCATCAACAGGGTCGACTTTAAGGTGTCGATACGTCCCGGGTACAGCGTTGTTGGCGGCGGGACGTCACCGGGCACTAGGCTGCCGACACATCTCGTCAGGCTCGCACACCGCACGCAGACGGCCGCAACTCTGCTGACGGCCCTGCGGGAATCGTCTCCCGCGGTAATCGCACGTATCGCGAAGGATCGCGTACTGCTGGATCTGCGCACGGTGGCTCCAGAGCACGATTCCGTCGTCGCCCGTATTCTCAACACAATCGCCGCATGAGACCGATCGTCATCGGAACGGCTGGGCACATCGATCACGGGAAAACAGCCCTTGTGAAAGCGATCACCGGCATCGATCCCAGCCGTCTGCGCGAAGAAAAGACCCGCGGTATCACGATTGACCTCGGCTTTGCGCATCGTATCGTTGCCGCGCGAGACGGCGCTTCTTTGCAGCTTAGCTTCGTCGATGTTCCAGGCCACAGCGCGTTTATTCGCAACATGCTGGCTGGTGTGGGCGGTATCGATATCGTATTGCTTGTGATTTCCGCCGAAGAGGGCGTGAAGCCGCAAACCCGGGAACATCTTGCAATTTGCAGCCTGCTTGGGATACGCAGGGGAATTGCGGTTTTGTCGAAAGCCGATGCCGTTTCGTCCGAGAGGCTGGCAGTGGTGCGCGAAGAGGTCAGGGTTTTTCTTAAGGGATCCTTTCTCGAGGGTGGCCTGGAGAGTGGACCCGACTGGCCGCTGCCAACGAGCGCGCAAACCGGTGACGGCCTTGGCGAACTCGCCGAGCGTCTTACCGCCCTTGCGGGCCAGATCGATTCCCGCGACGGCGCCGGTCTGGTTCGCCTCCCCATCGATCGGAGTTTCAGCATGCGCGGCTTTGGCACCGTTGTGACCGGCACTCTGATGGCAGGCACTATTGAAGTGGATCAAAAACTGCGGCTCGAACCCGGAGGCCGGGACACTCGAATCAGGAGCATCCAGGTGCATGGACAGAGCTGCGATCGCGCTCCGGCGGGCTCCCGAGTGGCGTTGAATCTGGCTGGCATCGATCACTCTTCCGTCGTGCGGGGCGACACGATTGTTGCGGCGGAAACGCTCGCCGCAGTGGATGAGATCGACGCGGAAGTCACGTTGCTGCCGGATGCCGCGCCGCTTAAACATGGCTCGCGCGTTACGTTTCACGCGTATACTTCGGACAGCCCCGCGGCTATCCTGCTCTATAGCCAATCGAGAATGGAACCCGGCTCCATGGCGCTGGCCCGTCTGAAACTGGGGCGGCCCGTTGTCCTCGTGCCCGGCGACCGCTTTATCTTACGGCTGCCATCGCCGTCGGAAACCATCGCGGGTGGTACGGTGCTGGATGCTGCTCCTCTGCCGAAACAATCCAGACTGGAAGCGCGGCGTTGGCTTGCGTCTTTGCGAGATGCAGGCGAAAGCGCGGAGAGACGGTTGCTTTGTCGCGTGACGCGAAGACAAATGGCAGGTCTCGATCTCGCTACCGCAGTCCGTGAGATGGGAATGACACCGGCGAGAATTCGCGAAATCTCCGGGCGCTGCGTCGTTGCAGGGAAGTTAGGTGAATCCGGCAGGGCGCATTTTTTCGAACGGGAACTCTATGAGATGGCGTTGAGGCGGATCGAGACCGAAGTTACGCGATATCACGTCAGTTCACCGGAACAGGCCGGGATCAAACGAGCGGACCTGCAGGCCCGAACCAGTCTGCCTTCCGCGTTGTTCAACTTCGCCGTGGATGAGCTGACAACAGGGAAAGTTATCGGGGTTGGCGGAGATACGATTTCAAGGTACGGATTCGCTGCGAGGTTGATCGCGGGCGATCCGGCCAACCTGGACGCGCTGGCGAGGATATACGCAAAGGCGGGGCTGGAAACTCCCGCTCTGCGCGACGTAGTTGCCGAGTTGCGACTTGCAGAACGCGAAGTACAACGGCTCCTGGTGGTTCTGGTGAAAGAAAGCGTTCTGGTGAAGATCGGGAACGACGCTTATGTGCACCGGGACAGGCTGGCTGAGCTGCGGCGGACGCTGGCAGGCATGCGCGGGAAGTCGATGGATGTTCCCCACTTCAAGCAAATTACCGGCCTGTCGCGGAAGCACGCGATCCCCTGGCTTGAATTTCTGGACCGGGAGAGAATTACGCGCAGAGTTGGCGATGCGCGGCTGGTGCTGTAAATCAAGTAGCCGGTGCGGCCACCGAAACTCTCTCATCCGTTGCTAGTGACGCTTCGCGTCACCATGCGCTGTCAGCACAGGATAAGCCGGCAGCGATGCCAGGACTGCCGCGCCGACGAACATCGCCATCGCCAGCCCCACCAGGGCCAGCGTATACGAATGAAGACGGTCGTAGCTCCAGGCCATCAGCAGCGGACCCAGCGCTCCGGCCAGCGCGTAACCGGTAAACGTATAGCCATAGATTTCAGAAAACGACCGCAGTCCGAAATAGCGCGACACCAGGAACGGCATCACATCCGCCTCCGCTCCCATCCCCAGTCCGATGAGCGCGGCCGCGGTGAATGCCACCGTCACGGTATGCGCCTGACTGAGCATCGCGACTCCCACCGCCGCGACAGCGAAAAAAACTCCGGAGACGCGCGATCCGGAGTAACGATCGAGCAGCACACCCGTCAGCAGACGTCCGGCGAGCGTCAAAACTCCCATCATGCTCACTGCGAGCGCAGCCGTCTGGTTGCCGATGCCGCGGTCGGTGAGCAGCGGAACCAGATGGGCCACCGATCCGTTCACGCTCACCGAAAACAGAAAGAAGCCCGTCAGAAGGAGCCAGAACACCGGCGTGCGCAGGGCTTGCGATCCGCCGATACCTGGCGGCGGGACTACCTTCGCGGTTGCACGATTCTTGCCGCCTGCATCGGGCGGCGTTTCGCGCAGCCATAGCCCGGCCGGAATCATCCCGAGCACAAAGATGGCCGAGCCCAATATCAGGTACGCCGCGCGCCAGCCGTACGCGCCGATCAGCCACGTCGCCAGCGGCGGAATTCCGATCGCACCCGCGCCTACGCCGGCCATCATTGTCGCCAGCGCGAGGCCGCGCCTTCGGTCGAACCAGGCCGCAATCACACGGCCGTAGCAGAGTTGCGTGGTACCGTTACCCACGACGCCGAGCAGCACATAGATCGCGTAGAACTCCGGCAGCGTTTTGATGAGCGCGAGACTACAGAACGCCGCGCCATACACCGCTACGCACGGCAGCAAAACCCTGCGCGCGCCCACGCGGTCCACGAGCCGCCCGATGAAGGGCGAGAACACCGCGACCATCAGCGCAGTCAGGGTGAAGGCCGTGGAAATGGCCGTCCGATTCCAGCCGAACTGCTCGCTCAGCGGCTTGACGAACACGCCGAACGCGAAGATCACCAGTGAGCCGAAGCTCACCGCGATCCCCATTACCGCGGTCATCACGATGACCCACCCGCGCGTCACACGATCGGCAAACATTCATTCATTTTCACTAACGGGCCGGAAGCCCGCTATAGTATTTTCCCACTATCCGGACAAAGGCCCGGCAACTAATGGGTTTGCGTTATTGTCACAAACTACGCCAATCTTTAACATCGATAAAAGCACCAGGTCCAGATGCTCACAAAATCGTTCTACACTCTCCCATGCCTAGTCGCGTTGGTGTGTTTATCCGCCAGGGCGCAGGATCCGATCGCCACTCTCGAAGGACGGATCACCGACCCGTCTTCGGGGCTGGTCGCCGGCGCCGACGTCAGCGTCACCAATCCGCGGACCGGGCTCACACGCGCCGCCAAATCGGCGCGCGACGGCGAATACCATTTCTCCAATCTTCCCGTCGGCGAATACACGCTGACGGTGAATGCGACAGGCTTCGCGGCCTTTTCGGCGACGTCCGTCCGGCTCGACATTGGTCAGGTGGTCACCTTTCCGGTCGCGCTGCAGTTGTCCGGTGCGCACGCGGAAGTGAACGTCGCCGCGCAGGCAGTTATGGTCGATACCAGTCAAACCATCGGTAATACGGTTCTGGCAGACGAAGCCACCGACCTTCCGTTGAACGGCCGCGATCTCACCCAGCTTGGTCTGCTGCAGCCTGGCGTCGCTCCCATGACCACGGGACTGCAGACCGCCGGTGGCATCGCCCGCGCGGGGCAGGCCTTCGCGGTTAACGGCGAGCCGCCCGAAATGAACAACTATCTGCTCGACGGATCTTCCAACGTCGACAGCGTCAATGGTGGCTACGCTATCCGCATCCCCGTGGACGCCGTTGCCGAGTTCCGCATTCTCACTCTGAACGCGCCCGCCGAATACGGCCAGACGGGCGGAGCCACAACCTCCATTGTCACCAAGTCCGGCACCAACGCCTTCCACGGCGATGTTTACGATTTTTTCCGCAACAGCGCGCTCGACGCCCGCAATTTTTTCGCAGTTACGACCGATCCCCTGCACCGCAACCAGTACGGCGGCACGCTGGGGGGACCGGTCCACAAGGATAAGGATTTCTTCTTCCTCTATTACGAAGGCCAGCGCGATTCCCAGGGAACAACTCAGGGCGCCATCGTGCCCACGTCCGCCGAGCGCGCCGGCATCTTTCCGGGCCTCATCAATGTGTTCATACAGCAGCCGTTCAATTTCCCCAACAGCCAGATTCCCAAGTCTCTGCTCAGCCCTGTTGCCCAGAACGCGACGCTGCTCTATCCGCTCCCCAACGCCCCCGGGCAGGTCTACGAATCCACCCAGATCGGAATCAATAACTACGATCAGGGCGGTTTCCGTTTCGATCACTACTTCGGTAAGAAAGACCAGTTCTTCGTGCGCTACTCTTCCTCGCGTCTGCATGAGTTCGATCCGCTGCCCATATCAGGCGCAGGCGTGCCCGGTTTCCCCGTGGTCGACGACATCTCGACCAACTCTGCTACGATGTCCCACGTTCATCTCACGTCGTCACAGACCGTCCAGACTTTTCGCGAGTCTTACTTCCGGAACGTTTTTCTGGACGGTCAGGCCGTCAACCACACTCCAGGCAGCAGCCTCGGCTTCAGTTACTCGCCCACTCTCGCACTCAACCAGGGCGTGCCCTATCTGATCGTCAGCGGCTATGCCTCGCTCGGCAATCCGATCACCGGCCCCCAAAACACTTTCCAGAACGAGTATTGGGGTTCCTACTCGATCGCAATGACTCGTGGTAAACACAACCTGAAGTTCGGCGCCGAACTGGACCGCCAACAGATCAACGTTCTCTTCGGCATCGCTACGAACGGCTTCTTCGTATTCGCTCCGGCCCCCGCCAGCGACTCCTTCGCCAGCTTTCTACTCGGCCAATCCGTGCAGTTTTTCCAGGGCGGAGGCCAGTTCGACCGCGGCCTTCGCAAGTGGGTCGCAGGCAGTTACGCGCAGGACGAGTGGCGCATCACTTCGCATCTGACTTTGAACTTCGGTCTTCGCTACGAGGTCAATACGCCATACACCGAAATTCGCAACCGTTTGAACGCATGGGACCCCGGCCATGAATCCACCATTTTCCCCAATGCGCCGGAAGGCCTCTTGTTCCCCGGCGATAAAGGCGTTCCCGCCGGTATTGCGCCTATCGACTGGAAGGAGTTCATGCCCCGCGTCGGCTTCGCCTGGGACCCCTTTGGAGACGCAAAGACGACCGTCCGCGCCGGCTACGGAATTTTCTACGACGGCTTCACGAACGGTGCCGGTGGACCGCTTCAGGCAGCCATAAGCGCTCTGCCGTGGACTCAGGCCTACCAACTCGGCGGCCCCGGCTTCAATATCGCTAACCCGTACGCCGGCGGACCGTCGCCCTTCGGTCTGAATAACTTCGTCCAGCCCGCGACAGTTTTGACCGTGGCTTCCGGTATGCGCCCGCCCTACTCGCAGAACTGGAATTTCTCGATTGAGCGCGTGCTTCGGAAGAACTATCTGCTGGACGTCCGGTATGTCGGCAACAAAGGTACGCACCTGCCGCGCTTCATCGAAGCCAATCCCACGGTCTTTGCCAATAACGACCAGCGCGAATACTCAACCTGCAATGCCGCGGGCCTCTGCAACTACGGTTCCGTCGGTATTCTCACCGATATCGCCAACTCAACCTATAACGCGCTGCAGGTCTCTTTTTCGCGGCAATACTCGAACGGACTTCGCTTTACGGCATCTTATTGGTATTCGAAGAGTCTCGACGATATCTCCACGTTGAATGTCGCAGGCTCCGCACCCACGCTGGTTGCCGGCGAGAACGACCTCGCGCAGAACCCATCCGATCTCGCAGCCGAACACGGCCCATCGCTTTTCGATGCCACGCATCGCTTCGTATTCAGCGGGACTTACGCGCTGCCGCAATGGAAGAATGCCGCGAAGGCCGCAGCCGTACTGGTGAACGGATGGCAGGCGAACGTCATCGCGACTCTCTCGACAGGCACGCCGTTCACGGTTTACGACAGCGCCAATGTCTCCCAGCAGGGAAGTGCGCCGGAGATCACCGGCTTCTATTCCAGCAAGCCCAATCTGGTCTCCAATCCCAATCAGAACCAGCCGCATAACGCCAGCGAATGGATAAGCCGCACGCCGTTCCAGCAACTCAACCCCGTCACTCAGGCCGGCGAGTTCGGCAACGAGGGGCGCAACGTGGTGCGCGGACCAGGCATTGAAGATGTCGACCTCTCGCTCGTCAAGAACTTCAGCATCACCGAAAGAACGCGCATGCAGTTCCGCGCGGAGTTGTTCAATCTATTCAATCACGCCAATCTCGGGCTGCCGGAGAACGATCTGCAATCGCCGGCGTTCGGACAGATCCTGCAGGCGGGTCCGGCGCGCCAACTCCAACTCGCCCTCAAACTGATGTTCTGATGAACCCGTGTGACCGGCGGACGCCATGAAAATCGCACTGGTCGAGCAGACGAGCTATTTCCTCCCGGCTGGCCCCTAGCTTTGGCGCGCCGCGCAGCAAGTCTTCGGCATCGACCGGATACCAGTTGTGACGCTCGGGATTGCCGAGGCCCGCAACATTTACAGGCTCTATGGCGCGAAGAATGTCTTCACACAGTCTTTCTGTTTCGTCCTTCCCCTGCGCCGAGCGGGCGCGCCTGAAAATCTGAGGCAAGCGAAGCTGCAAAGAAGGATGATCGTGCAGAAGAAAGGCGCTGGCCAGATGGGGTTTCTCCAGCCGTCGCGCGGTCTCGGCATAACTGGCAACGGCGAAATAGATAAGCGACAGATGCGTGAACAGCTTGAAGTTGCCCATGCATGCGTAGAGGCTGCCAATCAGCCGCGCAGCCGCCAGCAACTCGCCGCTGGTTGTGTCGGCATACGCTGAAAGTTCCGCGCGGAATCGGTCTGTGTCCCAGTGTTCTTCCATCATTGTTGCCAGCCGCGCGACGCCCAGAAGCGCCAACGGAAACCCTGTCGAAAGCAGAGGGTCGACGAAGCCTGCGGCGGACGGCAATATCGCCCATCGCTCTCCAGCTACGACCGCGCTGCGAAAGGTTAGACGAGGCGCATAAGTGAATGGACGAATCGCGCTGGCATCGGCGAATTGATCGCGCACGGTCGGCAGGCACTCTAAGAGCCTTTCCCACGCCGGAGCACCTTCACTAAACTGTATGCGTGCCGCCAGCGATTTCCGCATTGCGACTCCGGCGCTGGTGATTCCACTGCGGAAACGCAGAACCCAGATCCAGCCGCCATCGAAGACGTGGTGAACGGCCGCGTCGTCGATCGGATACGGCGGTTCGTCGCTGCCCGGTTCAGTGAGGTCTTCTATGCGGTGAACGCCCCGAAAATGAGTGTAGAGGCCCTGCGTCTCGGGAAAATCGGGCAGCGCGAGTTCGGCCAGTCCGAAGGCATGGTGCAGGAATCCGCGCGGGCCGGTGGCGTCTACTACGAAACGAGCGGATATGCCGATCTCCGCTCCGTGGCGCTTTCCCGTCAGTCTCACTGAAGCGTTTAACTCGACGGCGGCGTTCAGTTCGACTTCATCGAGATACTCGACGCCGCAATTCCGTGCTTCGCGAACGAAGTGTGCGTCCACTGGTGCGCGGTGCCAGTGTGTGTCCGCAATGCCATCGTGGGGACTGGCGGAGACCAGCAGTTGGTCTTCGCGATCAGGACCTGTTGCCGTTCGCTCGCCAAATCTGTGGTGATAGAAAGTGAAGCCGCGTTTGAGTCCGCAATCGAGTTCCGGGTAAGCGGTCTGCCAGGTACCCAATTTCGCGAGTGGCGCAATGGCGGGAAGGTTGTACCTGCGGGCCAGGTCTTCGAGCAGGAGATTGGATAGCGGCGTGGATGATTCCCCGATGGCAAAGCGCGGGTGCTTGTTTTTTTCGAGCAAAACGACCGAGCGTCCCTGACGGCGGGCGATCATGGCAAGCAGCGAACCTGCAAACCCGGAGCCGACCACGGCGACATCATAGACCACACTCAAGTTCTGTCTCCGCAATGAGGGCACTCGAACGTAGGTGCAATCGTCTGTCGAAGGTTCATCTCTTGCAAACGGTTGTACCGCTTCTCGTAGCAATGAGCGCAGACAGAAAAACGCTCCAGATCCCACAGGTCGGCGAAGACGCGGCCTTGCCGCAGCCCGAGTCCGTATTCCTGACAAGCCTCAAGCGTCTCGATTCGCGGTGGCGCGAACTCGCCCCGCGCAGCCAGTTCGTCCAGAGCTGGATTACCAGGGCGCGTGGGAATCAGAGAGGCAGCGGTCGAGCCGCATGACATTGCGCAGTCGAGCGATTTCAAGGTCCAACGGAGACCTTCGGATTCACTCAGAAACGGCGGCTGGACCAGAATAAACGTGCGCAGGTCTACGCCGTGCCCGCGGAGTGCTCCCGTTACGGAAGAGAACTGTTCCAGGGTCATCCCCTTGTTCAGCTTTCGCAGCCCTTCCGGATGCACAGTTTCAAGACCCAAAGCTACTTCGAGCCTCCCCGCAATCAGTTCCTGGAAACGAAAACAAGAGTCGCCGATCAGTGCCGGATGGCATTCGACGATCACACGCTGGAAGCCTTCGAGCAGCCTCGCGATGGCCGGATAATCGGCCACGGGAATCGCACGCGGGTCGAAAAAGCTTCCGCTGTTATAGAGCTTGATAACGGGCGCCGCCGGCAAGCGGGCTATCGCATATTCGATTTGCGCCGGGATCGCGCCGGCAGGTAGGCTGGTTGGAAGAGTGTTCTTCCAGAGGTCGCACATCACGCAGCGCCACGGACACTCGCGGTTGGTAAGAAACACGGTGTTGACGGCCGTGATCGTGCCTTCAGCGGAACATTCCTGTTCTGCGAGAAAGTTCCAGGGCCGCAGTACGTCGAGAGCCTCGCGCGCCTGCCTGGTGCCGGTCGTCATGAATAGAGAGAAAGAAAGCGCTTTCGGTACTCGGCCTCGCGATAAGGCAACTGTTTTCGCAGTGCCGTTTCCGGCATCGCGCCATGCTGAAAGCGGCGTTTGGGGAAGACGGGCATCTTCATTCCCGTGACGGCGGCAATACCTCGCGAAACGATCTCCCCTTTGAGATCGTAAAGGCGCGGCACATCGTAACCGGTCAATTCGACAAAAGGTATCGCTTCCGCGACCGCGATCAAAGCGGGTTGAAGGAAGGGACTGAAACCCTCGAAACCGTAACGGCGGCCCGGAGCGTAGGTGCGCGTATAAGACCGGCTGAGCCCTCCGCTGTAAGTCAGCGAATGCTTGATCTTGCCGACGCCCCAACCTTCCTGATAAAGCATCTGGTTGTTAATGACGCTGCGAATGGTCAGTTCGGGGTTTTCTTCGATCGGATAGTCCTTCAGATTTTCATCGCCCCCGTCGCCGTCGATCAGAAAACGCCATTCCGGATATCGCGCCCGAATGCCGCGGCAGAGCGCCGCCGCCATAGTCGCCGATTCGACATCGAGGGGCTTGTAGTCTTCGATCAGGCGTATAGTCTCATTCACATCCAATTCCGATGCCGCGGCCTCGATAGGCTCGAGAAACAGCCCCAGCCCAACAGCGTCGAGAAAAGCGCGAGCCTGTTGCAGGTCGGGGCCGTTTCCTAAGTCGAGAACAAATGCCTTCAGCCGGGCGGGGCTCACTCCGAGTTTGCGCATTACATGATACGTCGCGAGAAAGACGCTGCCGCTGTCGATTCCGCCGGAAAAACAGACGCCCAGCGGTTCGCGATCCGGAACGGTCTGCAGAAACTTCGAAATCTCATTTGTCAGAGCGCCGATATATGCCCGGCCAATCTCGTCCCGGTCGCCGGGCAAAAGCGCCGGTGCGGGATCGAAAAAGCGTGTGTGCTTCGGATCGGGATCGGGACACCCGATAAGTTGCAGCTCAACGACATAGTGCGCGGGCACCATGCGTGTATAACTGGGATGAAACTGGGCAACCAAACCCTCGCTGCGCAGCCATTCATAAATAACATCGATTCTGTCGGCCACAACGAGCACGGGTCCTGCCTGCCGCTTGGCCAGGAAATAACGCATCGGCCTGTCGAGTGATCGCGCCATAACGACCGTCTTGCCGCGGCGCGCGATGAGAGCGAAGGAGCCCTCGATCTGACGCGCCGCTTCTGCCGGATGATTCAGAAGCAACTCCCGCGCCGCATCGGCCGTGAGGTTATAAATCCGATTCGTGCCCGGGTCCAGGAGATCGACGACGCGTTCTATGTACTCTTCCATTTGTGCCTCGATCTTCGTTTAAGCCGTCACGAGCCGAGGCTCCGCAACCGGAATGCCGGATGTCCACCAGATCTCGACAACATTCGCCGTGGTCCCCACAATCGCCAGAGCGTAGTATGGCGCGTGGATGTTCTGCGCAAGGCGCAGGGCCATTTCGACCGCGGCTACAAGGAAAGCGACCAGGCACTGGCCCCGGCGCGTGTGTACCGTGGTCTTCGGATCCGTAATCATAAAGAAGATGAACAACTGGTACATAGGCCCTGTTATGGGCGCGACTTCGGCCAGAAACGAATGGCCCGTAATACCGCTTCTGACCAGCGACAGCACGATAAACGAAAGCACGTAAACGGCGGTTATATGCAGCCGCTTCACGCGCCAGACAATCAGCGCGCCCAGCACCCAGACGATCAGCATCGGCCAGACGTTGTTTCCCCATTGAACGCTCAGCGTTGACATGTAATCCGGCGCCAGTATCAGCAAAGCCACAATTCCCAGGTTGGACGGGTTCCAGAGATGCCGGCCTTTCCAGCGCACTACGTATTTCGATGTGATCGCGATCGCGCTGCACAATGCGTAAGGCCAAAAATCCGGACAACGAAGCAGAATGCCAACGCTGATCCCGGTGATGTACGAACTCGCCAGGTTGGCAAACTTGCCGGTAATCAGACGCGAGAGAAAGAGTTCCGTCGCCATCGACGCCGCAATGGCCAGGATTGTGCGTGAAAAGCTTTCCAGAAGCCCGAACGAGAGCTGCCCGGCAAGCAGAATGCACGTGATCAGAATCGGTGGAAGGTAGCGATTTTCGATACTGAAGAATCTGGCGAGCGTTTTCATGCGGGTTCCTCTATTTTATAAATGCGATCAACCGCGGGGGCAGTCAGCGTCTGCAACCTGCCTGAGGGCCAGCGGATTTCGACGCGATCCACGGCACCCGTCCCGCCGAGTCCGAAGTGGAGCGTACGCTGGTTCTGAGCGCAAAACCCGCTCCCGCCGGATACTTCCTGCGCTTGCCTTTGTCCCTTCCAGAAAACCGTAACGTGCGCTCCGATCGCACTCCGATTGGATGCGCGGCCCTGCAAATCGAACTCGATCCAGCTATTGCCCGGCTTCACCGAATTTCGGTAGTACAGCATCGGACCATTCTGGTTGGCGACAACGGCATCCAGAACTCCCCGGTTTTCGAAATCCGCCAGCGCGACTGCGCGGCCATCGTAGACGTCGGTCACTCCCACCAGTTGAGCCACTTCGCGAAACCGGCCGGCGCCGTCGTTAAACCATACCCGCTTCTGCTCATACCCGGAAAGGCTGCGGCCATTCAAAGGTGGCCAGTTAGCCGCATCGGAGATGATGGCCTCGTTTCCTCCCGCGACTTTCGAATAGTCGTACCAATAACTGCTCTTCCGGTCGAGCGACACGTTGCCATTGACCACGTAAAGATCCAGCAGACCGTCGTTGTTCAGGTCGCCGAACTGCGCGCCGAAGCTCCAGCCGCCCGATTCGATACCCAGTGCGCTGGCCATGTTCTCGTACTGAATCTTCGCTCCGGGCGTGCCGGCTTTCGGCATCCAAAAGTTGTTGCCCTGCACCAGTATCCCGTCTTCCGAGATATTCGATACGTAAATTCCTGGAGTGCCCTGATTCAGTACATCGCCCGTGGACGCGCTCATGCCGCTCTTGGGAGCAAACCCGACGCCGGTCTCCCGACCCGCTTCATGGAATGCCCGGCCATGATCGTTGAAGAAAAGTTCGGAAACCCCGTAGTCGTTGGCGACGAACAGATCCGGATATCCCGTGCCGCGCAGATCCGCCGCAACGGAAGCCAGCGCCCAGCGGCGCGACGAAATTCCCATCTTCGCTGAAACTTCTTCAAAGCGCCCGCCGCCGAGGTTATGGAACAGATACTTCCGGCCTCCGTTCGCCGCATACTCAAAGCTCTGCGGCATGATCTTCGTGTCTTTCAAATGCCAGAGATCAATGCGCTCGTCGTAGTAACCGCCGAGAAACAGATCGAGCCTGCCATCGCCGTCGTAATCCAGCCAGACCGCGGTGTTGGCATTGACCCAGCCGGGCAATCCGGCCTGCTCCGTTACACGCGTGAAGTGTTGGCCGCCATCGTTGTGGTAAAGCTCGGGCTTGCCCCATTTGTACAGAAACAGGTCTTCGTAACCATCGTTATCGTAGTCTCCCCAAACCGCTCCCATGGAGACTCCGGTGCCCGGCAGATTCACGTCGGCAAGCCCGACCTGATCCGCGACGTCCACAAACTTTCCGTTGCCCAGATTGCGATAGAGGGCGTTCTTCGATCCTTCGCCGCTGTTCGTCACGTAGAAGTCGGCGAGGCCGTCACGATCGAAATCGACAACGGAAACCGCCGCGCCCATGGATGCGACCTGCTCCCTGATGTGATCGAGCTTGCTGTCCAGATGGGGCGAAGTATGACGGAAGCGAATCCCAGCGGCTTGCGAGGATTCCGTCAGATAGAACCCGTAGTTTGCCAGCGCCGAAGCGCGTGCGGCCTCCGTGCCGGCGGATGCTGGGCTCGCGGGGCGGCGGGGATCGAAGCGCCGATAGGTCGATGGCACGCACAGCAGCGCCACAAAGAAAATATAGGCGAACACCTGCGCGGGGCGCACATCCTTGCGCGGCTGACTCTGCCTCAATTCCATAAAGCCTGTCGAAACCATTGCGGCGTTATATAGCGCGTATGAAAGGTCTGCCAGTCGTTCGGATGCAATTGGTAAGCCGGATCGTCCAACAGTGTCGTCGGCGGTCTGTCGTAGTTCTTCATGCCGTGATACGGAAGCGGCAGGACAGTCTTCGAGAAGACGCAGTTGTAGTCGCCGTCCTTGATCCAGCCATCGCCGACCATGACATAATCGCGCTTCCATCCCGCCTTAGGCGCGGGTAACGCAGTGAACTGAAGCCGCAATTCATCGCCTGCGTTCATGATCGTGATCCGGTCGTCAACTTTCTCAAGCAACTCGCGGACATCGCCATACCGCGTGTAGTACCCTTCGAGATCGCGCCACTTCTGCGCGGTGCCCTGAAGGTGATTGTAGTCGGGAACTTCCGGCGAAGAAGCGTTCGCCGCCTTCATCAGAGAGAAGCCCCGATAAAGCAGATCCCCTTTCTGAAGTAGCGCGTCCAGGACCGTGGTCTGATTTGTATCGAGGCCCGTTGCCCATGCCAATCGATCCCAGTAGATTTCCAGGTTTGTACGCAGGCGCATCCGGCGCGCGGCCCCCGGCACAAACATGTGGCTGATGTCGATCACCATCGTCTTGCCCTTACCGGCCAGAAAGCCCAGGCCCGACTTCCGCGTCAGCCAATGGCCGGCGGCATCCGGCACTTCGATACTCAATCCCTGAGGGGACGGATCGCTGTTCTGGCTGATCGCAATGTTCACCGTGGCGTCGGTCGGATGCATCCATCCGGTACCGAGGAGATACAAGCTGCCGGACGAAGGCGCACTGGCGGGGAGTTCCAGTTCCACCCAATGATCCCGCGTCACACCCTGATAGCGTCCACGGCCGAAGTTGTCGAGATAGGTTCCGTCCACATGGCCAACGATATCGCGAACGTCGTTTCCGGCATCGTCGGTCGCCTTCGAAAAGGATTGAGGCTCGGTTACGGTAAAGATCTTCAACGGCGGCGCATCCACGGCAAAACGTTCGTCTGTGAATATCTCCGTGCCTTCCGGATGATCTACCGCTTTCAGCGCGTAGCGATCGATGTAAAACGCTTCCCACAACTCCGCAGTCACTCGCAGATCGTAAAATCCGTTATGAGCCGCCAGTGCCGCGCCTGGTACTTTGAACCATTCCTCGGTCTGATGAATTCCCGCCACGGCCTGAGCATTGATATGTAACCCAAGCGCGGGGGACCATGGCGTACCATCCTTCACGAAGCTGATTTGCCTGCCGTCCCACGCGAACAGCATGGGGCACGATCCTTTGAGCCGCTGCTCCGCGAGTATTGAAGTATTCGGCGCCAACTCGAATTCAGCCTGCACCGATCCGTTAGGCCACACAATGCGAGCCACCTCCGTCTGCCGATGCTCGCCTAATCCGAAATGCAAGAGGGGCGAAGTGATGATCTGCTTTTGCGTCAGCAGAGCGGAGCGAATCTCAATCTCACCCCCGATGCCAAACGAATTGATACGCTGATCGCCCGTCGCCTTGGCCGCGCGGACTCGTATGGTTTGCCAATTGTAATTCTTCGATCCGTGATTCAGTAACTGAACGGGCTTGCCGTCCGCCGCGATGCCAACCAGGTCCAAACGGCCATCGTTATTAAGGTCGGCTGCAGCGTAGAACTGCATTCCCGCCGGAAGCACGATCGCCGAATACTTCCGGCCATCGCCCAACAAGAGACGTCCGTCTCCGGCAAGGATGTCCATGCTCCCGTTATTATCGAAGTCCGCCAGCAGCAAACTGGCCGAAGATGGCCGTATTCGCCCAGATCCAGCCTGAGCGATCCGTTCGGTCGACCATCCGCTTCCGCCTTCCGGCACCGAGAGCCTCGTCAAAGTGCCATCTTCGGCGAGCACGACCAAGTCCGGCGTGCCATCTCCGTTGATATCGGCGACCGCAATGGCGGCATTCGTGCCGCTAACCGGCACAGGCCGCTCCAGAAAGGCTCCGAACTTCTGGTTCATCATCACGTGCAAGGCACCGGAAGCATCCAGTATTGCCACGTCGGGCGCGCCATCTCCATCGAGATCCGCTGCGGCAAATGCAATCAAGCCATCGATTCCCGGAAACGGACCGATCACCGCAAACGTGTTGTCACCGTTGTTTCGCAATACGATCGGCTGGCCATGCGGGACACCCAGAACGATATCCAGATCGCCATCCAGGTCAATGTCGAACGCCCATGCTCCGGTGTAATCGGCTTTCAGTATGTCGGGCGGAATCTTCGTCCTGGCCGTAATGTCTTCGAAGTTGCTGGTCGTCTTCTGCAGATAAATACGGATACCGGAGGAATTCGCCAGCACCAGATCGGACTTGAAGTCGTAGTTAAGGTCGGCGGCTAAAACGCTGTTGCGCGTCGGCGTACCCCCTCCGGCAAAAGGCAGATGCGCCCCGCCCTGAACGCGCACCTCGTTCGTATCCGCGTAAAGTATCCGCAGGTCCCCGGAATCGTCCAGCGGCAGCGCGCTCACCCACAGGGCGGGGCTGCCTTCTTCGTCTGCCGTGGTGAAGCCAAGGGATAAATCGGGTGCGGCAGATTTCGAATCCACCGGCTGCAGTTTGACAAATCCGACCAGCGGGTCCGCCACAAAAATCGCCGGAGTCCGCACGGCGTCCAGACTGTGACGATACGCCGGTACGCGTGCAAGGACGTTACGCAGAAACACCGCCTGCATTGCCGCACCTTCCGGGCTCGGCCCGCCGGCGCTTTGCTTAAGAAGCGCCAGACGATCCCGAGCTTCCGCCGGCCAATCCGCCGATTCGGCATCCAGTTCCCCGATCATGCGACGCACGGTTGCCGTATCGCCACGCCTGGCGGCAAGCCTGGCGACGTCCAGTTGAACCGAGATATTACCCGGCAACCCCGCAAGAACCTCTTCCAACTCCGCCTGTGCGTCGCCGTCCGAAGTCGCAGTCGATTGCCGCTCGATTTCCGAAGCAAGCGCCTCGCGCGCTTTCATATTCCCGCCATCGCGCGCAACTGCGTTCCGGTAATGCGCGATTGCATCGGGAAGCTTGCCCCGCTTGCTCTCGATAGCGCCCAGCAACGCTTCAATCGCGCTGTTTTCCGGCGCAAGAGACCGCGCTGTTTCCGCGTACTGCGCAGCCTTGTCGAAATCCTGCTGTCTTGCGTTAAGCAGGGCGAGGTCTGCCCAGGCTGCCGGTTCCCCCGGAACCAACTGCGTCGCCAGCGTGAGTTTTTCGGTCGCACGACCGTCCTCGCCGGTCTGCAAGCCTGCCAGTCCGATATAGAACGCGGACGCGAAGGCTGCGTATTCCCTGGAATCCACACCGGGAAGACTGCGACGGGAGCATGCAAGGGACAAACAAAGCGAGATACAGGCGAAGGCTGCCAGCGCGCGCCCGGAACGAAAGGACATTAGGGCAGGCCCGGATCTTGCGGTGCCGCCCGTATTATCTGGAGAGCAACGCCAGGATCTTTTCCTGGTTCGCCAGAATCTGCTGCAGCGCCTTCTGGTTGTCCTGAATCTGCTGCTGATTCGCAATTATCGCCTTCTGGTTGTCGATGATGATTCGTTGATTGGAAAGAACGTCGGACTCAGCCATATTAATCCTTGTGCCTTACATCATTTCACCGCCGGCGGATCCAGGTCAATAGTGTGATTCTACTATTGCAGATTTTGCGTGGTAAAGCCGATCCCTTCGATGAAGGCCCTGATTTTGGCTTCCGTGACCAGATCGGGATCGAACTCGATGACAGCCGTCCTTTCGGCGTAGCTGGATTTCGACCTAACGATCCCCTTTTGGTCGCTAAGCATCGTATCGAGTCCGATCGCGCAGGTGATGCAGGTAAATCCGGTAATCCGGTAGGTGACGGTTCGTCTGGTACGGGCAGCGGCGGGACTCACAGCCGCCAGTCCGCAACTCACCTGTTGAATGAACTTTCTGCGAACCATATTCGTTATCTCCTCAATTTAACGGGCGGGCGCGACGCCTCAACGGGCCGTCCCGACGCCCGCCTCATATCTCCACGCAGTCTGGGTCTTCGCTCCGTCCGAGAAACGGGTATCCGCGTAGTCGTCAAACTCGATCCTCTTATTCAGGACGCCTGTTTCGATCATCAGGTCGCGAACCAGGTCGAAATCCGCCTTACGCGGCGCGAGCGGAGTATAGACGACGCGATCCATCGGTTTCGTAAGAGCCCACCGCAGCAACGCGGGTTTCTGGTTGTAATAAAACCGACCAACGAAATCGGCGGCATCTTCGCGATGAGGCTTCCCCTGGTCCAGCCAGAGTCCGGAGCGGGCGATGCCGTCGACCAGAGCCTGCACCACATGCGGGCGATTGTCGATAAGGCTCTGCTGCACCACGAGAATGCAGGACATGTAGTCAGGCCAGTATTCACGAGCCTGGAACAGAATCCGGCCATAGCCTCCCAGTTCCGCCTGGGACGGAAAAGGCTCACCCATAACGTAGGCATCGATGGCTCCGGCCGCGAGCGCGCCCGCGACATCCGGCGGGGCCATCTCCACCATCTTGACCTCGCTCGGCTTAATCCCCCATATCTTCATCGCCCGAAAGACGAGGAGACGCTCGTCGGAAAAACGGTTCGGAATCGCGATCGTTTTTCCGCGCACATCCGCGAAGGTCTTAATCGGGCCGTTTTTCTTCACTACGAACGCACTGCCGTAACGATGTCCCAGATAGACCACCTTAATTGGCACGCCCTGCGCCCTGAGAGCGATTGCAAGCGGGGCGACAATGAAAGCCGCCTGCATTCGATTGGAAATCAGTGCCTCCTTGATTTCCGGAAACCCCTGAAACAAGCGGGGCAAAAAGATTTCCCCGTTGTCGGACAGTTTGGAAATGTAGTCCGTAACCGGGCAGGTAAGCTGGCACGTCACGGGAATATAGGCAACGCTGATCCTGCGTTTCGCAGCGGGGCGATAATCGTTCAGAACGCCCGCCCAGTCGACATTCAGCCAGGCGTGCAGCGCGGTAATCAGCACCAGCCATCCACCTCCGAACACGAAGATTTTTCGCTTAAGACTCATCACGGAACCCCCAACGAACGGATCGGATTTTTCGCAGGCTGCGAAAGCCAAGATCCAGCACCAGACCAATGAGCCCGATCATCAGCATAGCCGCTACCACGAGATCGTAACGCTTGCCGGAATTTCGTGCGTCGATCACGAGATAGCCGAGTCCCGAATCGACCGCGATCATTTCGGCGGCCACCACGACCAGCCAGGCAATGCCCAGCGCCAGGCGCAACCCGACAATAATCTGCGGAAGCGCCGCCGGAAAAACCACCCTTAACAGAAGCTGCGGCGCCGAAAGTCCGAAATTGCGGCCTGCTCGCCTGTAAATAGCCGGCACGGTGGCCACGCCGCTGATGCACGCGACCACGATGGGGAAAACGGCGGCCAGGAAAATCAGGAAGACCGCGGTGCCGTCGCCGACGCCGAAAAGAAGAATTGCCACCGGTATCCAGGCGATGGGGCTGATGGGACGGAGCATTTGCAAGACGGGATTAACAACCTGGTTGACGGCCGGATACCAGCCGAGCGTCAATCCGATCGGCACCCCCACCGCAACCGCAGCCCCGAATCCCAGCGCGACGCGCCGCAGGGAATCGCCGATATACGCCCAGAGGACGCCTTTTCGGGATAGCTCGGCTATCCCTTGTTCGACCATCAATGGCGAAGGGAACACCTTCGTCGCCGTATGGACGACAGCGTAGTCCCACATAACCAGGAACAAAGCCGAGGCAACAACCGGCCATAGGAATCTTTCCCACTTTCGTGGCGCGGAGAGAGCGTTCATACGTGATGGGCAATGCCCAGCTGTTCCAAAATTCCGTTGCGAAGTTCCAGGTACCGCGGCGCGCTGATATCGCGTGGATGGGCGATGTCGATGTCGATCGTTTGCTGGATTCCGGCCGGTCGGCCGCTCATCACTGCTACACGGTCGGCCAGTTGCACGGCCTCATCGATATCGTGGGTCACGAAAATCACCGTATTGCGCTCCTCCCGCCATATGCCCAGCAGTTCTCCGCGCATGATCAGACGCGTAATGGAGTCGAGCGCGCCAAAGGGTTCGTCCAGAAGCAGCATGTCGGGATTCACGGCGAGGGCGCGGGCGACTTCAAGCCGCTGCTTCATTCCACCCGAAAGTTCCGACGGGTAGGCTTTTTCAAATCCCCTGAGTCCCACCATTTCGATGTAGTGCGCCACACGCGCCCTTCGTTCCCGCTGCGCCAGCTTAAACAGGCCGAACTCGATGTTGCCTTCGACTGTGAGCCAGGGGAAGACGCCGCGCTCCTGAAAAACAAAGATCCGGCGGGGATCCGGACCGCTCACCACCTCGCCGTCGATTCTGATCTCTCCGCCGGTGGGCGACAGGAAACCGCCAATCGCACTCAACAGCGTTGACTTGCCGCACCCGGAAGGCCCCACGATGCACAGAAACTCGCCTTTGGCAACCTGCAGATTGACATCGTTCAGAACGGGCGTTGTCTTACCGTCCCGCGAAAACGCCATTTGCACATGTTGTGCCGACAGCTTTGTCCCTGCCCGCGTCGTAATAGATTCCGCTAAAGCCATCAATCCTCCGAGTAGTCCCATTGAAGCGATCTCGCACCCTCCAGCGACCGCATTCCGATATCCAGCAGGAGTCCGATAACCCCGATGATCGCCATGGCGGCCACAACGAGGTCGTACCTGTTGCCGGCGTTCCGTGCATCGACGATGAGAAAACCCAGGCCTGAATTGACCGCGATCATCTCGGCCGCCACCACCACCAGCCATGCGACACCGAGACTGATCCGCAATCCGGTGAATAGCTCAGGGAGCACTGCGGGAAACAAAACACCGTAGACAAGGCGGGCCGGACTCAGGCCGAAATTGCGCCCCGCATTCACGTAAACGGCCGGAATTCTCTGAACCGCGTTGATAGCGGTGAGGAGCAGCGGGAAGAAGCAGCTCAGGAAGATCAGAAACATCGCGGAAAGATCCCCGACGCCGAACCAAAGGATCGCAATGGGAATCCACGCCAGCGGGGATATGGGCCGAAAAACCTGAATCAGCGGATTCAGGGCCATCTCAAAGCGCCGGTACCAGCCGATGACAAGACCCAGAGGAATCGCCAGAACGGCGGCTGCTACGAAGCCCCATGTAACGCGAAACAGCGACGCCGTGACGTATTTCAACAGCAATCCATGACGCACGAGGTCGGCAAGACCGCCCACAGCTTCCCAAGGTCCGGGCAGAAGATGGGTGGAGTTCCGACTGGCCGTGACTTGCCATAAGGCCAGCAGAAAGGCAATGAATGCAAATGGTCTAAGCCGGACGAGCAGACTCAACTCCCTTGGTCCCTGAACGGCAATAAGCCGTGTGCGGACATGGAAAAGAGATTAGCGCTCATCCGCCCGCCGAGACAATAGTATGAATCGATTAGCGGTCTGTTTCGCGGCGATTAGTGGCGCATCAGAAAGGGATCGACCTGTGTTGTGAATAGTATGATCCCGTTATTGACCGGGCTGGGTCCGAGGGGCACTCTGGTGTATGTTGCTTTGACCCGGAATGTTGAGAAGGCTCGCGCCGGGTAAACGACGTTTCTTGACGATCATACTGCCATGAAGCCGACTCCTATACAACTTCAATCCCGTGCTGAACTGTCCCAAACCCTGACCGAATCGCTGAAACTCAGACAACCGCCCGTGGCAGTGTGTCTGACCGACGATGTGCCGGTTGGTGTCGCATCGTGGTCGGGCCAGAGTCCCGCAGGCTGCCGTTTTTGGCAGGAGGCGGTGAACAGGGTATTCGCCACGGCGGCTCAGGACCACAGCCTCTGTTCCATTGGCCAGTACACGCACAACCTGGATATGACCCCGGCCGCGGGCCAGGATCTTGGCGACGCACTCAGGGTCTTTGCCGACCTTGGCTATGTACGCGAGCAGGACATTCCGCAGATCCCGGTCCTTGCGTCGAAGCCAAAACACGTCCTCTACGGACCGCTGTCGCAGGTTCCGGTTGAACCGGACGTGGTCCTGCTGTTTGTCCGTGCCGACCAGACGTTGATCCTTTCGGAAGCCTCCCAGCAGTTGGAAAGCGGACTGCCGCCGGCAATGGGCCGTCCCGCCTGCGCGATCATCCCGCAGGCAAAGAATACGGGTCGCTCCGCACTTAGCCTCGGTTGTTGTGGTGCACGAGCCTACCTCGATGTGCTCTCCGGCGATATCGCCATCTATGCCGTTCCGGGAGCGACGCTGAACGCGTTCGTCGAAAGAATCGCCGCGCTGACAGAGGCAAACACGATCCTGACCAGGTTTCACCAGATCCGCCGCAAGGACGTGGAGAACGGGAATAGTCCAACGATTCGGGAATCACTGGCGGCCCTGACGGCTGTCGGCTGAGCAAGTGAAGGCTCCTGAAGCGAGCCGCATCCCACCCACCCGGCAGAGTCCCCTGCAATCGGGGGGTAGCTGGATTGTCGCGCTTCGCGTCTGCTCTGTCTTGTCGCATTTCCAGGCATCCCGGTGGCTTTTCCACAAGTTGGCAACCGTCCTTCCCGGTGCTAAACACATGCTAAACGACGAAGTCAATTTGCACAACACTCTAAACCCCTGAAGATGGGGCGCATAGATCCGGGAAACAACACTCCTGCTAAACAATCCTTTATGTTCCACTACCGGGTCTTTGTTGCCGATTGTTGCGGTCCTACCCCCGATGCCGCGTTTTGCGATGGTCCTGGGCAAGAGAAGATACCGAACAACACCGAAAATAGCCACACAACCTCGAACTACATTCGGTTGTGTTCGGTATTGAATCAGATACAATAAAGTCGCGTTCAAAGATGGCTATGGACCCCAGTATCAGCAGATTGTTGGATGATATCTCCGAGAAACCACCGCGATCAAAGCTTGAGGTTCATGCGGACGTAATTGCCACGCTGCGACGCAAACGCCGCACTTATCGCGAGATCGCGGAGTTCTTCCGGGAACATCTGGCGCTTACGGTTGCTCCCAGTACAATCCACGACTTTGTCCGCGTCCGCCGACGGCGGGGAAAACGAGGCATTGTCTTCGGCGGAGAGCAGTCTTCCACCGAGGCGAATGATGTTTCTTCGCCGCCAGTGCCTGGCCTATCAGCAACCGAGGATGACGTGCAGCGAAGAATTACCGCCTTGAAGAGGCGAACCCCGGCAGAACAATTCCAGCCACTCTTCACCTACAAGGAAGACGAGCCGCTGAAATTGCAGCGAAGACCGGCATCAGACGAGATCGATTGAGAGACCGGTCTTCAACTATTTTTAGCTCTCCGCAAGAATTAATGTCCAAAAATCCCTTCCTGAGCCCTTATATGTAGGGGCTCGCGAAATCTTCTGCGGCCATGTGTTCGGATTCTTCGCCGCCACCCCTGACAAGCGAGGCCGCAATTTCAGGAGCAATGGAAAGGAAGGTGGAACCGTGCCAGACCAGACGCAAAAAATATCAACCGATGCGCCCCAGCCACGCAAGCGAGTCGTGTTCACTCAAGGTGGGAAGGGTGGCGCTGGCAAGACTGGATTCATGATTCATCTGGCGGAGTGGTTTCTCGCCAATGAAATCCCATTCACGCTTCTCGATCTCGATACCGAGAACAAGTCGCGCGGCAGCCTCAAGCACTACTTCAACGGACTCGCCAGGAAGATCAACATCCACACCGAGGCTGGACTCGACATGTTCATAGATTGCCTCTCCGAGGGTGCGCCCGTCGTGCTGGCCGACATGGGTGCCGGATCGGGTCAAGTGGCCCTGAAATGGTTTGAGACGATGTACCCGGATCTGGCAGACCAGGGGATAGTGTTCACCGCGTTCGGAGTCGTTACCCCCGACCCGGCCAGCGTCGAAAGCGTATTGGGTTGGGCTGCCCGCCTCCAGAACCGCGTGGAGTACCTGATTGTAGAGAACGCGGTGACCCCGCAGGCCGACTTCTCCTACTGGAGAGACAGCGATCAGTGCCTCCGCTTTCGCGAGGCATTTCGGCCGGTGGTGCTATCGATGGAATACCGGCTGGCGGATCTTGAGAACGCATCGCGGCAGCATGGCGTCACGCCCGCGCAGATTGCCCAGCGAACGACGAACGTTACGGAATTGCAAAAGGCTTCGTTCGTCATCAGGGCACAGAGTTACCGCCGACGCTTGTTTCAGGAATTTGAAAAGGCGAAGGAGCTCTTTCTGCCATGAAGCAATCCGCCGTAGCGGCGGTCCGAGACACCGGTACGGTCCAGTTGCGACGACCGAGCCGGAGCCGACCGCTGCACGAGACCTGCAATGGGTGGAAGAAGTGGCGGCGCTACTCCCTGAGGAATCGCGCCTCGGCTGGTACCAGAATGTCCGGCCGTGGTTGCGCATGCTTCCGCCTGACGATGAGGTCGCACACCTGGCGTATTCGATGGGATACCTTGCTCTGCTCACTCGCAGTACACCAGCACTGGTCGCCGCGGAAAGAGTGAAGCTGTCGGCGATACTTCAGCGACTTACCGACGAGATGACCGGCGCTGTAAAGACGACTGCGCAGTACCATCAGAAGCTCACCGACCGGCTAGATGGATTGCCCGCAGAGATCGCCCAAGGCCTTAGTCCCAACGCCCTGGCCGCCGAGATCGTTACCGGAGTGCGGGAGCAATTCCTGAAGTGCGGAGTTCCGGAGGCGGGAAGACTGCTCAGAGAACAGGGCGACAGTCTCAGGAAACTGGCGGCAGCCCACGCTCATACGCTCGCCGACTTGCGGCAACAACTGGATGATTCGCGAAGCCGTGCCAAGTACGTGCTGGATAGTGTGGCATGTAGTGCGGACGTGGCAAAGAAATCCATTGATCAATGGAATAGCGAGATGCGCCAGGTGCAGTGGATACAGATGGGATGGACGTTGTTAACCGGTCTGCTTCTGGGCGCGCTGTTGTATTGGTGGGCGGTCGATCCTCACGACGTCGGCACGCCACCGCCAGTGCAGGCAAATCAGCCAGTGTGGCACGCGCCCGCCGCTTCAGGAAAGGCAACCCGACGTGCAACGAAATGATCGCGGTCCCGACGATCAACGCGGCGCAACAGAGTTCCAACCTGCGCCCCTTTCTGATTTAAAGAGGTTGGGCAGCGGAGGGCAATTGTTGACACGGTTCGGGATCGCGGAAGGCGGCGGATACGCCCGGAGTTCGGACGGCAAACGAATGGAGGAAATGGCAATGCTGAGCGGTGTCAACGGCAGTCCAGCGACGGACAGGAATCCGATGCGTTCCGCCGAACTGATCGGAAGCGACGAATTTTCACGCCAGCACCCAGCACCAAACCTGTCAGGAATCCTCACGCTCTCCGAGGCCGCCCTCCAATTGCGATGCTCGAAGGCTCACCTCTGCAACATCCTCAGCGGTAAGGTTTCGGGCCTGCCGGTTCTGCCAGTAATGCGGATCGGCCGGAGGGTTCTTATCCGCTCGGCGGCTCTCCTCGATTGGATGAAAACCCTCGAAACAGGTGCGATAATGCGACTAGACCTGAATTCATCGCTTGCGACGCACAGAAAGGCTTAAAGTGCATCGAGAGCGAAATCAAAAAGGCAGTTTGCAAGTACGTTCACACGGTAAGAGAAAAATGTGGGTCTGGCTCTATCGCGAGGGAGGTTCGAGGAAATACATCACCCTCGGACTGTTCCACAAGATGACGAAAGCGCAGGCGGAAAAGAAGCGGGATGAAGCGTTAGATGAAGTCCAATGCCGCCAAGCAAGCGCCCCGAATCCAGACATCACTTTCGGGCAGTTTTTGAACGGAGTCGTTTTGCCGTTCTACCGCTCGAAATGGAAACGGTCCACCGCATCAACCACGGAAAGCCGAATCCAGCATCACCTCGCAGGCGAGTTTGGCGAAGCGAAATTGCAGAGCCTGACGCTGAAGGGATTTCAAAAGTTCCTTCACGAAAAGGCAAAGCAGTTCTCGCGCAGCATCGTCGCTCATCTGCGGTGGGATTTACGGGCGATTTTTAAACTCGCCCTTGCCGAGGGTTACATACAGCGCGATCCGACAGCCGCCCTCTACACCCCAAAAGAGGCAACGGTCGCCGAGGCGCGAGTCATGACAGGAGAGGAGGTCGAGAAATATATCGGTGCTTTGGAGGTTCGCGAGAGGGTCATCGCCCACATCGCTATCTTCGCTGGAATCCGGCCGGGCGAAATTCTGGCACTCCAGCGGCGGCACGTAACTGATGATTGTCGGCAGGCGGTTATCGAACAGCGCATTTACCGAGGCGATGTCGATACGCCGAAAACCCTGACATCACGCCGGAAGGTTGCCATTCCTCCAAAGACCGCAGGTCTGCTAAAGGGATGGATGCAGGCGGTAGGGGATGAACCGACAGCATGGTTATTTGTTTCAGAGAACCCTCTGAAGCCAATGTGGAAGGACAACATCTGGCACCGGGAGATGAAACCCTTGCTCAAGCCACTTGGGCTTGAATGGGCAAATTTTCAGGTGATGCGCCGGACTCATGCGAGTCTGGGCCACGACGCCGGAATCGATCCGAAAGTATCCGCTGACCAGCGGGGACATGGAATCGGTGTTGCGCTGGATGTTTATACGCACGCAAGTATGGGGGAGCGTGCGAAGGCGGCAGAACAGCTCGAAAACGCCGTTCTAACCGCTTAATGGAGTGAAATGGAGTGGAAGATTTTAGCGGTGTTCCTAAGTTATTGAAAAGATGGAGCGGGAGACGGGGTTCGAACCCGCGACGTCCAGCTTGGGAAGCTGGAAATCATGAAGATCAAGGAGCTCACGAAGTCGGCAGCTACTGCTGGATACCAGCTTAAGTCAGATTATAGTGACAATTTTTTGACATAGAGTGTTATAGTTTTGGGAGTGTCAGGATATTGCAGCATTGTTCTGACATGGGGGTAACCATTGCCAAATCACCTATCCAGCATCCCAGCTGCTATCCGGGACCGCGTCTCCGTCCCGGCGAAGCCGCACGTCTGGACCCCGGACGACTTTGCCGACCTTGGGCCGCGTACCGCCGTCGATCAGGCCCTCCACCGTCTGGTTGCGTCGAAGCACCTTCGGCGGATCGCCCGCGGCCTCTACGACACCCCTCAACCCAACCGTCTCACTGGCAAGTCTACCCATCCCGATCCGCGCGACGTGATCGACGCACTGGCCCGGAAAGGCAATGTCCGGGTAGTAGTCGACGGCATCACCGCCGCCAATGACCTTGGCCTCACCGACGCCGTTCCGGCCCGGATCACAGTGCTGACCGATGGGCGCCTGCGGCCGATAACACTCGGTAAGTTGACTCTCGACTTCAAGTACGCCGCGCCCAGCCGCCTCTACTGGGCTGGCCATCCTGCCATGCGGTTTGTCCAGGCGCTCTATTGGCTGCGCGACATGCTTCCCTCCGATGATGGGCGCATCCTGAAGCGCCTTGTCGCAATCCTCAAAGACCCTGATCATGGGCAGGCCATTCAGCATGATCTACGCAGCGGTTTGTCAACCCTCCCGGACTGGATGCGCGTGATCGTGCGCGACCTGTTCCAACGTGCAAATGAAAATAAGAAGTCAAAGGCTTCCCGATCCGCGAAGGCAGTAGCACGAGGAACTGCTCCAGGGATCGGGAGCATCACGAGAACCAAGAGAAGCAGATGACCGAAGCCTTTCACGCCGTTCTGGCGGCCAGCGAACGGGAGCGCCAAGACCTGTTTATCGGAACCGGCAACCGGCTTGGTACCGCCGAGCAGAATATCGAAAAGGATTTCTGGGTTTGCTGGACGCTCGATGCGCTCTTCAATGAACTGGACGCGGGTGGCCCACGCCTGCTCTTCAAAGGGGGCACCTCGCTCTCGAAGGGTTACGGTCTGATTGAAAGGTTTTCCGAAGACATCGATATCACCGTCTTCCGGGAGGACATTGGCCAGGCGGCGACTGTGCAGGAGCTTGAAGCTCTAAGTGGAAAGAAACGCACAGCCCGTCTGGACGCGATCAAGACAGCGTGCCAGGAATACATTCACGGCCCGATGTTGGAGCAGATTTCAGACCTTTTACGGCGAGCTCTCAAAACGGCAAATCTGAGCGGCCATCGTGCGCGTGTCGAAGCAGACCCGGATGATCCGGACCGCCAGGGCCTGCTGCTCTGGTATCCCACCGCGACGGCCGAGGGAAATGTCTACATCCGTCGAGCCATCAAGATCGAGTCGGGCGCGAAGTCGGCGCTCGATCCGCATTCTCTCCTGACTGTCAGGCCCTACATCGCGGACGATCTTATGAGCCTCGATCTCACCATCGGCAACGTGACAACCGTCGATCCCAGACGTACTTTCTGGGACAAGGTTGTTATCCTACACGGTCTGCGCAGATGGTGGGACCGCCGTGGCGAGTTGAAGGGAGGAGGACAGCGCGTCTCGCGCCATTATTACGACGTCTATCGACTCCTGGCTTCGGAAGTTGGCCGGCAAGCGATAACAGATGCGGCAATGGCAGAAGACTGCGTTCGGCACGCGCGAATGTTCTTCAATCGGCCCGACTTTGATCTGGCATCGGCCGTTCCCGGCAGCTACACGCTAACTCCTCACAATGGAATGTTGGCCGATTTGCGGCAGGATTATGCCGCCATGTCTGGCATGATCTTCGGGCGGATACCGACCGTGGACCAGGTTGTCGCGGCCATATCCGAGTTGGAGCATCTTCTCAACGGCACCGCTGATTCCTCTTCCTGAATTGCGCCGCGAAAGCTTTCTGAATCGAAGAATTGTTCTGCTGCCCCGCTCATTATTTCGGCAGCGCCAGCCGTGGTTCGGCTGGCGCTTCTCGTTCAGAAAACATTTAAGACTCGGGGGAACAATAAGGGAACATTGTGCGGCTGAAAACAGCCTAAACCGTCCCAATTGGTACTAAACGACGTTTCTCGTAAGTGATTCTCCACCAAACACTTCCGTTGATTCTGAACACCTTAACGCTTATCGGTAAGCAGCCCTGAAAAGGCTGGCGTCGGCGGTTCAAGTCCGTCTCTGGCCACCATATTTTTCATAGACTTACGGGGAATTCTTTCCTAAGGAGGCCCTTAGTGGAGTCCAAATGGAGTCCACACTTCGCCTGATCTCGAGGAAGTCGGCACCATCGGCTTGGCACCAGTGGCAACGGTCCGCGTGGTATCCATCGTCATCCTTCGATCTCGCTGATTCTGGATCAGTTGGTACTCATGATAGCCATTTCTTGCCTGTTCGCCGCTGGGGAGACAAATTAGCTCTCCTATATAGGGACGTACGCTTACCATGCCACCACGAGCGCATTTCTCGCCAAACTGACGGGCGTCATAGCCGTCCGGCGGGCGCGTTCCGCTCGTTTTGTCGGCTTGCATGAGACAGCCAGTCCGTAGTTGTGCGTGGAGCGACCGAACAAGAATATCGCTCTGGGTAGCGAAAGTTTTCCCGGTTCTGCCGATAAGATTTGATGGGTGTCACTTTAGCCCTCGCCAGATTCTCGTGCGAACTAACAAATCCAGCACCCATCAATCACCTTCCGCTGGATTGTAGGGCTACAAGCGCTGTAGAGACGAATGAGGATGACAGGCACCGTGGATAACCTCGAGCGGTCCGACGCATCGCCGATAAAGCCGAATCTCGCATTTGCCAACGCTTCGCTCGAACGGAGCTTCGGCCTGCATTATCACGCCTTCTACTATCGCTACGCCCAGGCAAGCCTCGCCCTCGGGATAATACTGATCGCCGCCGATTTCCTGGTGGATCACCTGGCGTTCAGGACCGAACGCGCAAATGTATATCGACTTCAACTTTGTCTGCCGATCCTGGGAGCGGGTATTGCTTATTGCTTCTCGCGCTTTGCCAGGCGACACTGGCAAGCCGTGATGTCCGGATTCATCGTCCTGGTGGCCAGCAGTCTTTTCTGGGTGCTGCTGATCATCGACCGCGAGGCCGGCATGGGGCTGAGCAGCTGGGTCGGCGTGCTCAACTTCGTTTTTCTTGAGTTCTATTGTTTTGTCATTCTTGGCGTCCAATTCAGATACGCGCTTGCATCGGGATTGTTAATCCTTCTGATGTTCGAAGGGGCGATGCTGCTCGAGTTCAAGGCCAACCGTCCGATGTTCTACTACTGGTCCTATCACATAGTAACCCTGTTCATTCTGGCGGGCGTGGTCGGATGGTGGCGCGAATACGTTTTGCGTAAGGACTTTTCGATGCAGGTTTCCCTGAAGGAGGCGCGAAACTTCCTGAAGTGCCAAAACGATATCCTCGAGAGCGAGGTTGAAAAACGCACCCGCAAAATACGGCATACGCAGGATGCGGCAATCATGCTTCTGGCGTCGGTGGTGGAGACGCGCGATAACGAAACCGGTGGCCACGTTCAGCGCACCCAACACTACCTCAGAGCCCTGGCAAAGCAACTGCAACTGCATCCGGATTTCGCCCGCTACCTGACAGAGCATCAGACCGATATTCTTTTCAAATCCGCTCCGCTTCACGATATCGGCAAGGTCGGCATTCCGGACAGCATCCTGCTGAAGCCCGGCAAACTTGATCCCGAAGAGTTCGAGATCATGAAGACACATACGACACTTGGATTCGACGCCATTGAGAATGCGGAGCGGCGTCTGGGCGTTGAGGTGGAGTTCCTCGCCTGCGCGAAGGAAATTGCCCTAAATCATCAGGAAAAATGGGATGGCAGCGGGTACCCGCGAAAGCTGATGGGTTCGGAGATTCCGATTTCCGCCCGCCTCATGGCGGTTGCCGACGTGTACGACGCTTTGACGACGCGCCGTGTTTATAAGGACGCGATACCCCATGACGCAGCCGTTGCGATCATCATCGAAGGCGCCGGAAGGCACTTCGACCCAGATGTCGTCGGCGCGTTTGCTGCCATAGCTGACGAGTTTGAGGTTATTGCGTCTCGCTATTCGGATGGGAACGGCTTCCGCGAAGCTGAGGATGTGAGCACTACGACCGAACTGGGCGGCAAGGTCTCCGGGCAAGCCCTGGTCCAGACTGGCCGGCAGTTACGGAATTTGAGCGAGGCTGTAATTCGGTTGAATCCGCCAGATGGCAGCGATACAGAATACAGCTCGACCGCGAGATCACACCCGGCGTTAAACTCGTGACGTTACCTAATAGGGCGTCAATCGCGCCGAGCCACCACTGGCGCGATCCAGCCGGAACAACGCCGGATTGGCGGCGCAGCAGACGAAGTAGCCCCCTACTCGCAGTACCTGGTCTGGCCGCAGGGCGACGGCGGCGAATACGGGACGGTCGCCGAAATCGAGCCGAGCTGAAATCCCGCGACGAATCCTTCCACCACGCCGCCGGGTTCGCGCCTGGCGACGTTGCTGCGTTAGGACAACACGTAGCGCCGCCAAAAACAGCCCGCACAATCGGCTGGCTTTCAGCCCGCCAAAGAGCGAAGGTGTGTTCATGCCCCAACGCTACATAAGAACGGTTATAGAGTTCATCGCTCCGAAGGTCCCGCTCCGGCTCTCCGACACCGACGTAATCGAATTGTGGCTCAACCGGCAACGCAGTCCGCTGACCCGGAGCGTTTACCTGCGCGACATCAACCGACTGCTGCGCTCGACCGATTGGAAGCTCCCGGAAATCACAGCCCTCGATCTGGAGCGATTCGCGGAATCGCTGGCCAGTTCCGGCCTCGCCCCAATCTCCCAAGGACGCACGCTCGCCGTCAACGGCCCTGTACGCGGGTAGGGTTTCATCAGTGCGCCCACGCCGCTGTGGAGGGGTGGTTCAAGGAGCCTATTCGCTGACGACGCGCTACCGCGAGCACCGGGCTTTAACGCGGATTGCGCAAATACGCGTCGTCGCCCCGTATCCAGTCTTCGCGCGGCGGTGAGAACACGTCCGTCGCGATCGAGTCTTCGAGCGCCTCCACCATGTGCGGCACGTTTGGCGGGATTTGCAGCACGTCGCCGCCTTGCACCACAATCTCGCGTCCGGCCTCGGTGCCGCCGAAAACGAACCGAAGCTTTCCCGATTTCATCATCGTCACCTGCTCGTTTTCGTGGTGGTGCATGCCGACCACCGCGCCGGCGCGCAGCAGCAGTCTGGCGATGGTGAGCCGCTCGGTGTGAACCACCTGCCGCACCGTTTTTTCGTTCAGTTCTTCGGACGGAATTGTAGCCCAGTTGTATTGGTCCATTTGAAGTCAGTATCCTATAGGCTGCTCATGAAAGGCATCGTTCTCGCAGGCGGAACCGGAAGCAGGCTGTTTCCCCTCACCAAAATCACCAACAAACACCTGCTGCCTATTTACGACAAGCCGATGATCTATTATCCGATCCAGACGCTGGTCGACGCCGGAATCACCGACATCATGGTGGTCACTGGCGGAAAGAACTCCGGCGATTTTCTGCGCCTGCTGGCTAACGGCAAGCATTTCGGCCTGAAACATATCGCCTATGCTTATCAGGAAGGCGAGGGCGGCATCGCGGAGGCTCTGGGCCTTTGCGAACACTTCGCAGCGGGGCAGTCGATCTGCGTGGTGCTTGGGGACAACATCATCGAGAAAGATATTCGCAGCGCGGCCGACGCTTTTCGCGCGCAGAAGCGTGGCGCTCGCATCCTGTTGAAGGAGGTCGACGACGCCGAACGATTTGGTGTGGCGGAGTTCGATGGCGACCGCATCGCGGGGATCGAGGAAAAGCCGAGGCACCCGAAATCCAACTACGCCGTAACCGGAATTTATATGTACGACGGCACGGTATTCGATAAGATCAAAGTTTGCAAGCCTTCGCATCGCAACGAACTGGAGATCACGGATGTGAATAACGCGTACGTCGCGGAGGGCAGCATGACCTACTCGTTCCTGGAGGGCTGGTGGACCGACGCAGGCACGTTCGATTCGCTGCTGCGCGCCGCGAACCTGGTTCGCCAGACGCGGGGAGCGACGGAATGAGTCCTGTCCACGACATCGTGATCGAACTGCCCAAATGTGAGAAAGGCATCGGGGATATCATCCTCTCGCCGGATTCGCCCAAGCTGATTGCAGGCGTGGTTTGCGCGCCGTTTGCCGTCTGGCCGGACGATCGCGGGTACTTCCTGGAGGTGCAGCGAATCGGCGTTGGCATTGCGGGGCATTTCCCGAAGGAGACCACGCAGATTTCCGCCGCCATAAATTACCCCGGCATTATCAAGGCATTCCACTTTCATCGCCACCAGACGGATTGCTGGACGCCGGCGAATGGCATGTTTCAGGTGGTGCTGATCGATCTGCGGCCGGAATCGGCGACGTTTGGAAAGCGAAATGCGCTCTACGTCGGCCAGTTGCGACCGTGGCAGATTCTGATTCCACCCGGGGTCGCACATGGGTACAAGGTCGTCGGCACGGGACCGGCGACGCTGATATACGCCACTGATCGCTTTTACAACCCGGCCGACGAGGGCCGGATTCCACATAACGATGCGCACCTCGCGTATGACTGGGAATTGCAACACAAGTAGGCGCGGGAAGACGGAGCCGCGGAAAAATTCGCGCACGATCTGGCCGCGTCGCACGGCCGGGCGGCCGATGTTGAATTACTCGCCGGCTCGCTTGCGGCGGCGCGGGTTACCGGACGAGCCGTCGCGGTCATTAAACCTGTGATTGTCGCGCTCGATGCCACGCCTCTGACCCTTACATCGGGCGGACTTGCGCGTTATGTCGCGGACCTGTCAGTGGCGCTGGCACGAGGGTATCCCGAAGACACCTATGTACTTCTCTCCGACCAGAAGTTCGTGCTTCCCGGAGGCGCCTGCGCGAACCTGGTCGAAGGGCCGGAGACGAACAAAGGGAAGCGCTGGTGGCTTCGCGGCGTCAGGCACGCTATCGCAACTGCGGGAGCTCTGGTATTTCACGGCACGAATTTCGAGGTTCCCTATCTCGGGAGAACGCCGGCGATTCTTACAGTTCACGATTTATCCCCATGGCGCAACCCGGCATGGCACACAGTCGGGGCCGAACGGGTGCGAACGAGGACTCCCTGGCTGATCCGCCTCCGCCGTGCGCGCCTGATTCTTACTGTAAGTGAGGCGATGCGTTCCGAGATCGTGACTCATTTCGGCGTGCCGGAGGATTGTGTCAGGGCAGTTCCATTGGCCGCATCCAGCCTTTTCCGTGCCGTCGAAGGGCGACACGAGTTAAGGAACGGTAAGCCCTACTTTCTTTTTGTCGGTACACTTGAGCCACGCAAGAACCTGGCCGGTTTAATCGGTGCATGGCAGGCAACGCGGGAAGCCACCGGCGCGGAGTTGCTGATTGCCGGACGGACCCGGGCGGATTTCGTACCCATTCCTCCCATGGAAGGCATCAAATACCTGGGAGAAGTTCCGGACGATGGACTGCCAGCCTTGTTTTCCGGCGCGCTTGCGTTCGTATATCCGACTTTCTACGAAGGATTCGGACTTCCGGTGCTGGAAGCCATGCAATGCGGATGTCCGGTGATTACGTCGCGCGATCCCGCGGTGGCCGAAGCGTCGGGCGGCGCGGCGATTCAGGCCGATTCGCCCGGGGAAATTGCGCAGGCCATGCGCGCCGTTGCAGCCAGCGCCGAACTGCGACGCGAATTGCAGGAGAAAGGCCTTGCCCGCGCGCGCCATTTTTCATGGGAGCGCACGGCCCGAGAAACTCACGCTCTTTACGAGGAAGTAATCACGGGAGCGAACCGTTGACCACGGCGGCGTCGGATCCCGACGCGCCTGTGCGGTCGGTTCTGATGCTCTCTCCCGAGCCGCCATACCCGATGCATGGCGGCGGCGCTTATCGGATCGCTTCTCTGGCCCACTACTTTGCGCGCTTCGCGCACGTGGATCTGGTTCTGTTTTCGGATAGCGGCATGCCCGCTGTCTTGCCTGCGGGGCTGGTAAGATCGCAGACCGTGATCCGGCTGCCAATCCACAAAAGAGGGATTTTTGCGCGCTACTTCCGGAACGCGGGCCGGGCGTTCCGGGGTGTTCCACCGCTTATCGACCGCCTGAGCGGCCACGCCGGGGAACTGGCGCAGGCGCTCTCCGGCCGGCATTACGATCTTGGCATCGTCGAACACTTCTGGTGCGCTCCCTACCTGGAACAAATCGCGGCTGTATGCGATCGAACCGCACTCGATCTGCACAATATCGAGTCGGTGCTGCATGAACGATGCGCCTTGACCAGCAGCGGCCTGGTGGCCCTTGGCCAGAGACGCTTTTTTCGTTGTTCGCGCAGGCTGGAAGCGGCGCTGTTTCCGGGCTATTCACTGTGCCTCGCGGCGTCGGCGGAGGACGCGGCGGCGGCGCGCCGGCTCGCACCGGCAGGCCGCGTGGAGGTTTATCCGAATTCTCTGCCCGAAGTCCCGGTTCCGAATGTTCGGGAGGAACCAGTCGTCGTGTTCTCGGGCAACTTTGAATACCACCCGAATATCGACGCCGTGGAATTCCTGGCGAATTCGATATGGCCTGGTGTTCGCAGTCGTTGTCCCGAACTGCGTCTCCGGCTGGTGGGTCGGGGAGACCGGTTCGTACGGCATCTGCTGCCTTCCGGGCTGAACATCGAAGTAACCGGACCCATTGAAGACGCGCGCGCCGAAATCGCGGCGGCGCGGATCGTGATCGCTCCGCTGCGCGCCGGGAGCGGAACGCGGATCAAGATTCTGGAAGCGTGGGCGGCGGCGAGACCGGTTGTCGCAACTTCGATTGCCGCCGAGGGTTTAGAATATAGGCAAGATTGCGATTTGCTGATCGCAAACGAAGGCCCCTCCATCGTCGGCGCAATTGCCGGGTTGAATGCCGAACCTGCAAGGCGCGCGCGCATTGCCGCCAGCGGCCGCCGACTGTTTGAGGAGCGCTATACATGGAACGCATCGTGGCGCGCCCTTAGTACTGCCCTGTCACCCGGCCGTACCGGTACCGCTCCCCTATATACTGAGGATTCCAATGCGAATCGCCGTTGATGCCCACGCAATCGGCCGCCATTTGACCGGTAACGAAGTATATATACGCAGCCTCCTGCGCGAATTTGCCGCGCTGGATCGGGTTTCGGATTTCATCGCCTATGTTTCCGAACCGGACGCCGAGCGGTTTGTGCCGCGGCGTTTTCAGACACGCAGGGTCGCTTCGAATCCCTATGTCAGGCTCGGCTGGAATCTGTCGCGGAATCTGTCGTCGGACAAACCCGATCTGATGCACGTGCAATACACCGCGCCGCTGTTCAGCCGGACGCCGATCGTGGTCACGGTCCACGATGTGAGTTTCATCGAGCATCCCGAATACTTTACGAGTTGGCGGTGCAGACAGTTGCGGCTCAGCGTGGCGCGCACGGTGGAACGGGCTTCGCGCGTCATCACGGTCAGCGACTTTTCGGGCGACGCTATCCTTCGCGCCTATCCTGCGGCGAAGGGCAAGGTTCGGGTTGTCCCGAATGCCGCCAGTTCCGAGTTCAAAGTCGTCTCGCGCGGGCATGCGATGAGAATTGTGCGGGAACGTTTCGGAATCAGCGCGCCTTTTATCTTTTCGGTGGGAGATCTTCAGCCAAGGAAGAATCATATCGGACTAATTACGGCATTTGCCGGTCTTATGGCCGCGCACCCTCGATTGCCGCATCATTTGGTCCTCACTGGCCAGAATACCTGGTTCACGCCCAAGGTTCGGGCGGCGGCGCAGGCTTCCGGACTGGCTTCCCGCATCCACTTCACCGGCTTTGTCGCCGATTCGGATCTCGTCCATCTCTACAACGCGTGCCAGTGTTTCGTCTTTCCTTCCTTTTACGAAGGCTTCGGGTTGCCGATTCTTGAAGCGATGGCCTGCGGGCGGGCGGTGGCGTGCTCGGGCACTTCGGCCATGCCGGAGGTTGCCGACGGCGCGGGCCTGTTGTTCGATCCGCGCAATCCCGCGAGCATTTCGCGCGCGATGGCCGACGTTTTGCTGGACGCCGACCTGCGCGAAAGAATGGAAAGACGGGGATTGCAACGAGCGGGGCATTTCAACTGGCGAAAAAGCGCGCAGGCGACGCTGGACATTTACCGTGAAGTGGCTGGCGGCAGCCGCACTGCGGGCAGCGGGGCAGACGACGTTGATTCGCCGTTCGCCGTTCCTGTCAGACAGCCCGAAATGCGGGCACTCGGAAAATCCGCCGGCAAGACATGAGAGGAATTCGTTGCGCCCGTGGAAAATGGCTCGACTCCGGCAAGGCGGGCGAAACCGCCTGCCCCACAGCGTTTTACAAGCTCCTGAAGAACGCGGCGCTTCGCGGCGCCCTTGTTTTCCTCGCTTGCTTTGTGGCGAATAGCGCGGCTCAGAACGTCCCGGCGAAACCCGTTGCTCCCAAATCCGTCCAGCCCGCTCTCACCGGATTTCCGTTCACGAATGAAAGTCTTGCCTACACCGTGACCTGGCCGAGCGGACTAAGTCTGGGCGAGGGCCATTTGTCGGCGACAGCCCAGAACGGGGGATGGAAATTTGACCTGTCTTTAGACGCGGGTATTCCCGGCTTCGTCGTGAAGGACACCTTTCGGGCCAGTTCGAGCGCCGATCTGTGCTCCTCGACGTTCGTCAAAGATTCCGTGCATGGTGCCCGCAAGAACAGTGAGACGGTCACCATAGATGCCGCTGCGGGCACAGCCACGCGCCACTCGACGAGCGGCGGCATCAGTACCGTGAGCGTGCCGGATTGTGCGCGCGACGCGCTCACCTATCTGTTCTATGCGAGACGCGAATTGGGGCAGGGAAGAGTTCCGCCCTCCCAGGATGTTATCTTCGGGGCCAGTTACAATATCAGCCTGGAATACGCTGGAGCCGAAACTATTACCGTGAGCGATAAGAGCCTTCTGACCGACAAGATGCTTTGCCACGTCAAAGGCCCGGCATCGGATTTCCGCTTCGAGGCTTATTTCGACCGCGATCCGGCACGGACTCCCGTAGCGATCCGGGTTCCTTTGCCGATCGGAAAATTCTCCCTGGAGCTGGTCCGCTGAGCGGTTTGCACATCGCACTGTTTTCCCCGATGCCGCCGTCGAAAAGCGGCATTGCGGACTATTCCGAAGCTTTGTTGTCGGAGTTGTCGAAACGCGCCGAGGTCGATGTGTTCCGTACGCCCGATAAGCGCTTTGCAGCTGATGCGTACGACGCCATTCTTTATCAGGTCGGCAACAATCCGGACCACGATTTCGTCTATGAGACCGCGCTCCGCCATCCGGGCTTCGTTGTCATGCATGAGGGGAACCTCCACCATTTGATCGCGCATCTTACTATCCGGCGCGACGATTGGGACGCATACGTGACGGAATGCGGCTACGATGGCGGTCCGGCGGCGCTGGAGTTCGCTCACAGGGTCCGCCGCCTTGAAGTCGGACCCGATTATGAGGGCGTCCCGATGACACGGCGCCTGCTGGCGGTATCGAAGGCCGTGATCGTTCACAGCGATTTTGTCGCCAGCCTCACGCGCGAACAGGGGTTTACCGGGCCTGTTGCGACGATCCCCCATGGAGCGTGGCTGCCTGAGGAGACACCGGGCATGAATCGCCCGGCCGCCCGGCACGAGCTGGGGCTGGACGAATCGACGCCCCTGATCGGCGCGTTCGGCCATCTTAAACCTTACAAGCGTATCGCCGAATCTCTGCGCGCACTTCGCCGGTTGCTGAAACTGGAACCGCGCGCACGCATGATTCTGGTCGGTGAGCCGCACCCGGAATTCCGCGTCGACCAGACGATCCGTTCGCTTGGGCTGAGCGAACAGGTGAGGGTGATCGGTTTTGCGCCGATTGAAAAATTCGTGCAGTATATGGCGGCCTGCGACATCGTTTTGAATCTTCGCTACCCTACGGTTGGCGAGACATCGGGTTCGCTGCAGCGGGCCCTGGGGCTGGGCAAAGCGGTAATCGTCAGCGATGTGGGTTCGTTCTCCGAGCTGCCTGTCGATATTTGCCTGAAGGTTCCGCCTGGCCGCGGCGAAGAAGATCTGATCTTTGAATATATGAACCTGCTCGTGTCGCGGCCGGACCTTGCGAAGGCTATGGGCGCGCGTGCGAGGGACTGGGTGGCGCGGGAATGCAATTGGGGTGTGGTCGCGGAGCGATATCTGGATTTCATGCGGAATCCGTTCGCTGAGACGGCGCGCGGAACCGGGACGACGGCATCGGTTGAATCCGCACAGGCCCAACAGTCGCTGCAGACGCCGCCCTCGCCCGAGCGGCCCGAACCGGAGGACGTACCCACAGATCCCGTGCCGGCGCAGGCTACACCATCGCCGGGACCGCCCGACGAGACCGCCATTCCGGTCGACGCTGTCACGACATGGCTCGCGCCCGAGGGGCGAGCCTACGCGGCAAATCACCGATCGCGTTTCGTCCATACGCTGGAGATAACGCCGCGCGGAGACGCCTACGGCAGCGTGCTCGAAATGGGCGCTTACATGCAAATCACCGCGGCGTTGAAGTTCCAGCTGGGCTACGGAACCGTGCGCGGGTGTTACTTCGGGCCCCTCGGCCGCATCGATCACAAGACAATCACGTCGGAGACGGGCGATGTGTTCGAATGCGATATCGACCATTTCGACGCCGAGAAGGATGTATACCCGTATGGCGATGCGTCGTTCGACACGGTACTGTGCTGCGAACTGATCGAGCATCTTTTCGCCGATCCGATGCATATGATGGGCGAGATCAACCGGATCCTCAAACCCGGCGGCCACCTGGTGCTGACGACGCCGAATATCGGGTCGCTCCGTTCCGTTTCCGCGATACTGCTTGGCTATCATCCGGCGTTTTTTCCCGCTTACATCCGGCCGCGCGAAGGGGACAGCGAGGTTGAGGCGCGGCATAATCGCGAGTACGTCCCGATGGAGATTCAGCACCTGCTGACCAATTCCGGCTTCGAGGTGGTGCGCCTCGAAACCGGTGAGTTTCTGGACGAGCCCCATCCCGAATTCGGGTGGGTGACACATCTGCTGAAGCGCTACAACCTGAGCCACGACCTGCGCGGCGACGGCATTTACGCCGTGGCCCGGAAAACGGAGGCGGTGAAGGACCGCTGGCCGACGTGGTTGTACTCATAGGGTCGCGTCCATGAAACCGACAGCCGAATTCCGCAATACGACAGTGCGTCTGGTTGGGCGCACGCTGTCCGTCAGGGGCGAAATTGCCAACCGCACGCGAACCGACTGGAACTGCGCGGACGGATGGAGCACGGGCTTTCATCTTTTCGACGCGCCGTCGGGAACGCTTGTTGTGGACGGGGAGCGCGCACCGCTCGATCTTCCCGCGGGCGGCGATCGGCACTTCGAAACGCAGGTTGCGATTCCGCCGGAGCCTGGCGAGTACTCGATCTACGTTTCAGTCATGCGGGAGCATGTCGCGTGGTTCTACGATCGGGGCTGGCGGTTTATTCTGATCGACGTTTCCGTGGACGAAAACGGCACTGCCTCCCTGCGCCGCTGGCGGGTTGCAAATAAGGGGGCTGTCCGGCGCCGTCGCCTGATGCGCGACATTGCCGGCGCGCTTACGCTTCCCGTGCAGATACCGTGGCGGAACCGCAACCTGATCCGTACTCTGGTCCGGCGCGACATTATGAGCCGCTACGCCGGATCGGCCGGCGGCGCGCTTTGGGCCGTGTTAAATCCTCTGCTAATTACGCTGACGTATTTCTTTATCTTTGGCGTCGTGATGCACGCGCGCGTCCCTGGAGACCCCAGCGCGACGGGATTCGCGTTTTACTTCCTGGCCGGCATGATGCCGTGGCTGGCATTCAGCGATGCAATTGCCCGCGCGCCCGGCATACTGATCGAGCACCGCAATTTCATCCGGAAGCTTGTGTTCCCCGTCGAAACATTGCCGGTGAATCTGGTGGTGACGGGGCTGGTGACGGAATTCTTCGGAATCGCAATCTTTCTGGTCGGCAGCTACGTTGTCCGCGGCCATATCGCCGCGACGCTGCTCTATTTGCCGCTGGTGGCGATTCCTCAGGTACTCCTCACCGCGGGCATTTGCTGGTTTCTGGCCGCGCTGGGAGTGTTTGTCCGGGATCTGGCGCAGATCAACGGCTACGTTCTGACGATCTGGTTCTTTGTGACTCCCATCGGCTACCCCGAATCGCAGCTGGCATCGCTGTCGCCCGGCGCGGCGCGATTAATGGCGTTGAATCCGATGTATGTCCTGGTGCGCAACTATCGCCGCATTTTGCTGGAGTCCGTGGCGCCGGACTGGCGCGGGCTGGCGTGGACGACTCTGGCGGCGGTTTTTGTATTTCTCGCCGGACACGCGTGGTTCCGCAAGCTTCGCCGATCTTTCGCCGATCTGATTTGAAGGAGTCGACATGTGGGCGTTGTTTGCGTTTGGACGATGACCGCGAAGTTGGCCCTGGACGGGAAATGACGTACGGAACTTACCAATAGAACCCGGAGTCAAAACACAGAATGCCAGAGCGAGAACGTATCGGAGCGCCGGCCCGTGTTGCGGACCAGCCTCGGCCAGAAGAAGGTCCGCGAGTGAGCGGCCTTTTTTTTGTGCTGCAACCGCGATGATTTTATCAGGTGCGGTCTCCCTCCCACTCGCCGCAGCGCCGGAACCCCGGCAGTTGTCGTTCGAAGCCGCGTCGGTCAAACCCGTCGCGGCCGGACTGACGGGCTACGAAAGTACATCGCGCTCCAGGGTCGAGTACACTCCGAGCCGCCTCACGATGTCGAATGTCGATCTCAACGACTGTATCCAGTGGGCGTATGGAATCAGGGAGGACCAGATTTCCGGTGGTAACGACCTGGCCGGAGAACGGTACGAGGTTGTCGCGAAGTCCTCGACCGCCGTGCCGGTAAGCCAACTCAGAATCATGCTTCAGGACCTGCTGGCGAAGCGTTTTATGCTGACGCTTCGCCGGGAGCGGAAGCTCATACCTGTCTATGAATTGATGGTGACCAGACGCGGCGCCAAACTCCCGGCAGTAAAGGCGGATGATGAGGGATTCCCGGGGCATAGCGCCGAGTCGCTGCCGCGAGTGGCCGGCGGGGACTTTGTGTTTTCGGAGACCTCCATGGCGGAGTTTGCGCAGAAATTGTCGATGCTGCAAGGAGTCGAGCGGCCAGTGCTGGATCGTACGGGTATAACGGGGTTTTACGATATCACGCTGAAAGGCGCTGCGACGGCCGTTCGGCAGAACGACGGATCGCTGTTTGGGCTGGTTGAAGACCAGCTTGGTCTCAAGCTGGTCCCGGCAAAGGAGGCTCTTGAAAGTTTTGTGGTGGTGCAAGCGGAGAGGCCGGCTCCAAACTGAGATCCGATCCGGCGGAGCCCGGTGAAAATGGTCGCTCGTGGCCTGTAATTGTGCGGCCTCATCGCGTGACGAGCTCCGGGCATGAGCAGCGTCGAACTCCCCCGTCAAAGGGTCTCGCAGGCTTCGCCGATCTTTCGCCGAGCTGATTTGAACATCCCGACCCGGCCCACGTTCCGCCGATGACACGGGTTTACAATGCCAGGAGGCCGTTCCGTGATACCCTAACCTCTTTTGGGGAATACGCGCACGAGCTGGCCGCACCACGCGGCTGGACGGGTATTCCTGAGTTGTTCCGCGCCGCGTGTCGCGGCCCGTGCGCTTTCGGGCAATGCCCCTGTAGTCGAACCGTTTAGAGCCTTCCCATATCCATGAACGACGCACAAATAACATCCACTCCTGCCACCGAGGCATCTTCCGGAAGCGGTGGCAGCGGCGCTTACCTTCCTCTGCTCCTGCTGCTTTTTGCGGGCAGCGGCTGCTCGGCGCTGATCTACGAGGTCGTCTGGTATCAGGCCCTGCAACTCGCGATCGGCTCCACTTCCGTCTCGCTTGGCGTGCTCCTCGCGACATTCATGGGCGGACTCTGCATCGGCAGCACGTTTTTTCCGCGGTTGCGCATCCTGAAGGGTCACCCGCTGCGCACGTATGCCCTGATCGAACTCTGCATCGCGGCGTTTGCCGTTCTGGTGCAATACAGCATGCCGTTTATCAGCCAGGTTTATTTTGCCGGCGCGGAGACCGGTTTGCCCGGGATGCTGCTGCGCGGCGTCGTTGCCGCCGTCTGCATGCTGCCGCCTACGATCCTCATGGGCGCTTCGCTCCCGGCGATCGTGCGCTGGCTGGAAGCTTCGCCCCGAGCGGTGGCTTGGTGGGGATGGCTGTACGGTGGAAATACGGCGGGCGCGGTTGTCGGTTGCCTGCTGGCTGGATTCTGGCTGTTACGCGATTTCAACGTTTTCACCGCCACTTTATTTGCGGCAGCCATCAATGTGGTGGTTGCGCTGGTAAGCCTGGCGCTCTCTACGTCGACACCGCAAACCATTCCTGTTTCCGGTCCTGCGCCCGCTGAGGAGACGGGTGCAGGGGCCGAATCGTCAGTTCCCGCGGCGGCGCCCGTCAGCAAGTGGCCGGTCTATGTGACGATCGCCCTCTCCGGCGCGGTCGCCCTTGGGGCCGAAGTGGTCTGGACCCGGTTGCTCGGATATTTGCTCCTCGCCACCGTCTATGTTTTCGCGATTATTCTCGCCGTATTCCTGACAGGCCTGGCAATCGGCACGGCCGGCGGCTCCTGGTTGCTCCGCAAGGTCAACCCCCGCAATGCGCTCGGCTGGTGCCAGATATTCCTCACGATCGGATTCGCCTGGACAGCCTACACGATTGTCAATACTTTTCATCTGCCGTTTTGGAATCCGGAGGTCCTGACGACGCACGATGGCTGGTACATGTATTTCCTCGATCTCAAGGTGGTCGCAATCGCGATTTTCCCCGCCACGTTGTTCTGGGGTGCAAGTTTTCCGCTTGCCTGTGCGGCGGTTTCAGAACCCGGGCAGGATTCCGGCAAGACCGCCGGCGGCATCTATGCGGCAAACACTCTCGGTGGAATTGTCGGAGCGCTGCTGGTTAGTCTGGTGCTCATCCCCTGGATCGGATCGCAGAATTCGCAGCGGGTTCTTCTGATTGTGTCGGCAGCGAGTGGCATGTTGCTGCTGATACCCGCCGTGCGAAAGTCGTCGGACGGCGTTAAGTTGACGGTTGCCTCGATCGCCGCAATATTGCTGGCCACGAGCATCGAAGCGGTTCCCGGCGATTTGATCGCCTACGGCCGGTTTATGGGTAATAACGCCGGCATGTCCCAAATTCTGTACAGCAAGGAGGGTCGGAACTCCTCGGTGGCGATTTCCCGCTGGAACAACGGAGCGATCTACGTCAACGTGAACGGTCATGTGGAAGCGACTACCGAAATCTTCGATATGAAGCTGCAGCGCATGGTCGGCCATCTGGCAGCCATCGTGCATCCCGATCCGGAGTCGGTTCTGGGGATCGGGTTCGGCGCGGGCGTTTCCGCTGGTACATTCACGCGTTATCCGGGCATCGAACACATTACCGTATGCGAGATCGAGCCCGTGATCCCGCCGGCATCCACGCAATATTTTGCGCCCCAGAATTACGGGGTCAAGAACAATCCGAAGACCAGGATCGTTTACGACGACGCCCGCCACTACCTGATGACGACGAAGGACAAATTCGACATCATCGCGTCCGATCCGCTGGACGTGTTCGTCAAGGGGACGGCGGCGTTGTACTCCCTCGAATACTACGAATCGGTCAAGCGCCATCTGAATCCCGGCGGCATCTTTACCCTTTACGTGCCGCTCTACGAAACCGACGAACTTACATTCAAAAGTGAACTGGCAACGTTCTTCAAAGCCTTCCCCGAAGGCAGTGTGTGGTCCAATACGCGCGATAACCTCGGTTACGACATGGTGTTCATGGGGCAACTGGAGCCGCTGCGGATCGACCTGGACCGCGTACAGCGGCGCTATGATTTGCCTGAGCATGAGACGGTAAGGCAATCGCTGCGGGATATCGGAGTGGAGAACCTTTACGATCTGTTCTCGACTTATTCGGGCAGCGCGGCCGATCTTGCGCCATATGTGAAGGGCGCGGCGGATAATACCGATGGCGATCTGAAGCTCAGTTATCTGGCGGGTTGGGGAATTAATTCGAATCTGGAGGATTATTTATATCGCCAGATCATTAAGTTCCGCACGATGCCGACTCAGGTATTCAGCGGGTCGCCGGAGAAGGTTGCGCCGTTGATGTCGTCATTTGCGGCGCAGAGGTAGGCGGGTACGCTGCGCTTCGCGCGCGCGTTCAGGACAGGCGAAAGCGCCTGTCCTACCTTGGACTCATCATAGTATCGGGAGTGTCCGAACACCGGGGCGGGCGATGGAGCAAGTGTTTCAGCGTCACCCCATGTCCCGTGAACAGGCGCAAGCGCCNNGGTTACGGCGGTACGCATCGATTGAAACCGTAGACTGATCGAGTTCGCGCCATACGCCCTTCCGCACAGCCGTCAGAAACTCCGTCGGAGACCACGATTCCAGTTCGACAAGTCGTGTGAAGCGGTTGGTATCCAACAGATTATTGAGCAGGCCGGTTTGCGCATTGCGTATCCGGTTCAGGGTGCCCGCCGGTTCGAAGCGCCGGACGATTTCCGGATCGATGGCCCATGTGGGCGTGGCGAAGGCGTTCTCCATGAGAAATGCGACCGCGCGCTTCTGCCGCTCCTTCGGCACGGACGTAAAGACAGGGCCGGGGTCGCCGGTGTGTTTGGTCTGGGCGTTGACACCGCCAACGATCGCGATCACGTGGTTCATTTCCTGGGTCCACTGGGCCAGTGTTGCCTCGTACAATTCGGGCAGATCGGTGTACATTTCGTCCGGTCTTGCGGCGGTCAGCGGAACCAGCATTTTCGCAACGCGCTTCAGGTTCTTCATGCCGAGCGCGGTCGACTGAACGGCGTCCGCATCGCCCACCGCTTCGCGCTGCTCACCGGGTTCCGCACCGTAAGCGTTGCCTGTCACGTAGCGATACCAGGGAGTTTCATCCTCCTCGTGAGCCCATTTGTCGAGAGTGGCCTTTTCCTCGAACTCAGGCAGCGGCGTATAGCCCCAATGAATGGCCCAGATATCATAAGGGCCGACGCGCGGCGCGAGATCCTCGACGGGAATGCCGTCCTCAGGCTGGGCCACGTAGTTGTAGCGAACGTAGTCCATGATCGATGGCGAATAGCCCATCCTGTGAACCCAGTCCTTATCGTGCACCTTGTCAGCCGGGAACATGGAGCTCGCCTTGAGGTTGTGTTCCAGGCCAAGCGTGTGTCCCACTTCGTGCGCCACGATGTAGCGGATGGATTCGCCAACCACGTCGTCCGGCAGAGGCAGTTCGCGTACGCGCGTGTCCAGGGGGCCGACCTGAGTGATGTACCAGTTTCGCGTCAGGTTGAGCATGTTTTGATAAAACTCGATATCGGCGCTCAGGATCTCACCGGTGCGGGGATCGTGGATATTCGGGCCAAACGCATTCTCAATGGTGGAGGGCAGCCAGCGGATCACGGAATGGCGGATGTCTTCCGGGCTGAAGTCGGGGTCGTCTTTCGGATCGGGCGCCATGTTCGCGACGATGGCGTTGCGGAAGCCCGCCGCTTCAAGCGCGGGCTGCCAGCTTTCCACACCCTTACGAATCCAGTCGCGCCATTTCACGGGTGTGGCGGAGTCGATGTAATAGACGATCGGTTTCACCGGGTCCGACACGGGCGCATCGGGGTCCTTCTTCTCAAGGCGCCAGCGGTCGATGTAATGAACCTCGGCAGCGCGCTATTCGTCGCGGCTGTAGTCAACCTGCGTGCTGGTGAAAAAGCCGACGCGATCGTCCGCAATGCGCGGTCTCATGGGCGTTTCCGGCAGACGCACCATGCTGTGGTGAACCACGATGGTGGCATTACCGGGATGCATCTGCCCCGCGGCGGGCGCGGGCGAATCGTTGCGGGTCCAGGTCTGTGTGGCTTCCACTTCGATGTTGTCGGGGTAGGGTGAGATCCGGTCGATCCACGTGCGGTCCGCATCAAGATAAGTTGCGCCTATGCGCTGGCGCACATTGAACTCCGGAATATCGCCGGCAAACAGCCGTGTGACTTCGATCACAGGCGCGCCGTCTTTACCCAGCGTCGCGATATCGAAGCTCATGACGATCGTCTCGTTGTCGGATGCGGCAACGGACGGGGCGATAGGAGTGCGCGGATCCGCCGTAACTTCGAAGTTGACGTCCAGGAGCAGCAGCTTGTTGGCGTTGCGATGCCAGCGGACTACGCGTTCCGAGGTAAGCGCTCCGCCGAACGCCACGCCCAGGGTCGTTTTCGCAATGCGGGTATTCCAAAGGAATTCCTTGTCCAGTTCGGACTTCGGGATTTCGTAGTAGAAGCGGTCGGCGATGCGATGGACGGTAAAGAGACCTGTGCTGGTCTTGGCGTCCTTCGTGACAACTTTTTCGTAGGTTTGCAGGTCGTCCGCACAGGCGATCCGGACGAAGAGCAGAGCGAGGGAGAACGTGAGGCGCACGTTCTATCTTAATTCCGCGCGCTGCGCGCAATAAAGCATCCTTAGCCTGACGTCCGGGCGGGTAAAGGCCTGTCGTCACTGGCCAGCGAAACGGGCGATTTCGGCACAGACCCGAGCCCCTTCCGGGTAGTGACGATCACCTTCAGGC
>PLEX01000053.1 GCA_003136575.1 Bryobacterales bacterium
GATCGTTAAGTGAAGAGTATTGCTGCTAGCCGGGGATAAACATCCGCACCGCCGCGGCGCCCATCACGAGGGTCGCGATCCAGGCAAGAATCACGATCTTGCGGTTGGCCGTGTACTTCCCCATTACGGATTTCTTCGAGACGAGCACGATGATCACCACCATCAGCGGAACGGCTACGACGCCGTTAATGACCGCGCTCCAGAACAGGGCCTTCATCGGGCTGATCGGCGAATACTGGATCACAAGCCCGGCGAGCACGCTGACGGCGATGACGCCGTAGAATCCGCGCGCGTCCTTCGTTTTCCGCTCCAGTCCTTCCTTCCAGCCCATGGCCTCGGCCAGCGCGTAGGCGGCGGAACCGGCAAGCACAGGCACACCGATCAAACCCACACCCATTATGCCGACCGCGAAAAGCAGATATGCGAATTCGCCGGCAAGGGGCCGAAGCGCGCTCGCGGCCTTCGCCGCCGTGTCGATATTGGTGACGCCGGCTACGTGCAGCGTAACCGCGGTAGCCAGGACGATGAAGTAGGCGGTGATATCGGAATAGAGCATGCCGCTCCATGTATCCCAGCGGATGCGGCGAAGTTCCGGCTCCGCCTGGTTTGCGTTGCGGACGAGCGCGCGTCCGTGCTTCGCCTGCATGTCCTCCACTTCTTCCGACGCCTGCCAGAAAAACAGATAAGGGCTGATGGTGGTTCCGAAGACGCCGACGATCACGGCCGCGGCGTTGGAATTCATCTCGAATTTCGGCCAAACCGTCCGCAGGGCGACTTCGCCCCACGGAACGTGAACAGTAAACAACACCGCCGCATACGCCAGCAGCGAAACCGTAAGCCATTTCAGAAAATGAACGTAGCGGTGGTAGGGAATGTAAATCTGGAGCGCCAGCGTCGTAAACACAATAACGGCCGTCATGAGGTGACGATTGAAACCGGTCACCAGTTCCGCGACTTCTCCCATGGCTGCCACGTCCGCCGCAATGTTGAGCGTGTTTGCGATGAGCAACAGCAGGACCACGGCTTGCAGTACAAGCGGCGGAAATGCGAGTTTAATATTGGCCGCGAGGCCTTTTCCCGTGACGCGGCCGATCATTCCGCACATGGACTGAATCGCGGACATCAGTGGAAATGCCAGCGGCATAGTCCACAGCATGTTGAGGCCGAATTGCGCGCCGGCCTGTGAGTAAGTGGCGATGCCGCTGGGGTCGTCATCGGCCACGCCCGTGATCAGGCCCGGCCCCACTCGCGCGAGGGGGTGTTCTTTGATGCGCTCCCAAAGGCTGCCGACAACCGGAACGCCGCCGTTCTGTTCTTCATGTGTGGTTTTCATAATGCGGACGCGCAACCGGCATGCATCCCGAATAATAGTCGGACGCGTGACTGGACTTCCTTTTCCATAGCATGTTAGGCTCCAAACAGTGTCTGCCGTCGAAATCAGCAACGTTACAAAGACGTTTCGATCCGTTTGCGCGATCGATCAGCTGTCGCTCTCGGTACCCCTCGGTGCGGTTTACGGCTTTATCGGCCCGAACGGCTCCGGCAAATCGACGACGATGCGGATGATCGCGAACATCCTCTATCCCGACTCGGGCACTATCAGTGTTTTCGGGCAGCAGCGCGCCGGCACGCGTTCGGGCGACATCGGATACTTACCCGAAGAGCGGGGGCTCTACAGAAAGATGCGTGTCCGCGATCTGCTCGAATTCCACGGTGAACTGCGCGGTGGCCGCAACGTCGGCACCGAGGTGAACGCGTGGCTGGAGAGGCTTGGCCTCGCGCACTGCGCCGAGCGCAAGGTGGAAACGCTCAGCAAAGGCATGAGCCAGAAGATCCAGTTCATCGCGACCGTGGTACCGGAGCCGAAGCTGCTGATTCTCGACGAGCCGTTTTCGGGCCTCGATCCGGTGAGCGCGGACTCGATCCGCAGCGCGGTTCTGGAAATGCGCGGGCGAGGCTGCACCGTCATCCTGAGCACGCACGACATGGGCGTAGCCGAGACTCTCTGCGACGCGATCTTCATGATCTTTCGTGGAAGGAAAGTGCTGGACGGTACGCTGGCGGCAATCCAGGCGAGTTACGGGAGCGATACGATCCGCGTGGCCGTCGAGGGCGGGATTGCAGGCCTTGGCGATTTGCCCGGCATCGAGGCGGTGAAAGACCGGGGACAAGTGCAGGAGCTTCGAATGGGACCGGATTGCGATCCGCAGCAGGTTCTCCACACGCTGGCCGCACGTACAAGCATCTCGTCGTTCGCCGTGGTTAAGCCTTCGCTGCACGACATATTCGTTCGCATCGCGGGGCCGCAACCGGATGCCGACATTCAGGAGGTGCAGGATGCATAGAGTTCTGATCGTTGCGAGGCGCGACTATCTGCAAACGGTGCTGAGCAAGGCATTCCTCTTTGGTCTGGTCCTGATGCCACTGCTGTTTGGCGGCGGATTTCTCGCGATCATGGTCGCCAACAAAAGCGGCGGGACGAAGGAACAGCGCATTGCGATTGTCGACCGGACCGGCGTCTCCGCGGCAACCTTGATTCAGGCATGCGAGCAAGCGAGCCGCGAAGGCAATGCCAACTCCGGAGGCATGAGCGCGGCACAGAAATTCGTTTTCGAACAAGTAGCTCCCGAGGCGGACGAACCGGCGCAATTGCTGGAATTGTCCGATCGCGTTCGACGCGGCGGGTTATTCATGTTCGTGGATATCTCGGCCAACGCGCTCAGGCCTCCCCCGGGAGCTACCCATGTCATCCGTTATTACACCAATGCGACCGGCATTAACTTGCAGGGCATCTGGCTGCCCGCGGCGATCAACGACGGCCTGCGCCGCGTGCGGCTCGAGCAACTCGGCGTCGAGCCGGCCAAGGTTGACGAAAGCCTGCGGATTATTCCGGTGGAGCGGATGGACCTGGTGACGAGGGATCCGGCGACGGGCGCGGTTGCAAAGAGTGAAAAGAGCAACGCGGCGCAGGCCGAGTTAGTGCCGTTTTTCCTTGCGTTTCTTTTGGTCCTGGTGGTAATGGCGGGCGCGGCGCCGAATCTGGGAGCGGTGGCGGAGGATAAGGTGCAGCGAGTGTTCGAAATGCTGCTGGTTTCGGCGTCGTCTTTCGAACTGATGATGGGAAAAGTGATTGCTTCCCTCGGAATCGCGCTGACCAGTTCGGCGTTTTATATTATCGGCGGAATGTTTGCGCTGGCGGGATTGGCGATGTTCGGCGCCGCTCCGCTGGATTTGCTGCCCTGGTTCTTTGCGTTTCTCATCGTGGAAGTCGCGATGTTGTCGGCTCTGGCCGTCGCATTGGGATCGGCATGCAGCAGCACGCAGGACGCGCAGCAACTGGCGTTCCTTCTGTTCCTGCCGGTCTTCATCCCGATGTTCACGCTGACGCCGGTGATGCAGCAGCCGAACGGCGTATTCGCGACGACGATGTCGTTCATCCCGCCCTTCACGCCGATTGTGATGCTGCTGCGGCAGGGACTGCCAGGCGGCGTTCCGTGGTGGGAGCCCTGGCTGGGGCTGGCGGGGGCGATTGCGTACGCGTTGTTTATTGTGTGGGCCGCATCAAGGATTTTCCGCATCGGGATCTTGTCACAGGGCAAGACGCCAAAACTCGCGGAATTGGCGCAATGGGTTGTGAGAGGGTAGACGCGGCCGGGATGTCCCGGCGCGGGGATCGGCTCCGCGCAGCGCTGATTGGTGTAGCCTCTTAAGGTGAGGAAACGCCTATGTCTTCCAGTCTTCCGCCTTTAACCCGCCGCCAATGGATGTCGCTCGCCGCCGCGCTGCCTGGCATCTCAGGGCAAGCCGCCGCGAAATCGGTCGCCGATCGCGTTGCCTGCCAGTGCTACGTCTTCGAGCAGCAGTACGGGGAGAGAAAGCAGAAGACGATCGATCATGTGGATGAGATTCTCACCGACGTCAGCGCGGCCGGATTTCGCGCCGTGGAACTGACGTCGACTTATTTCCCGCCGGAGAAGACCTCGGACTCGCTGGCCCTGCTCGACAAGCATAAACTCGCTCTTCCCGTCGCTTATATCGGCGGGCCGATGCATGACGACCGGTGGCATCAAACCCACGACACCGCACTGGCGTTCGCCGACCGGTTGAAGCCGCGCAAGGGACTTGAGGCCATCAGCTTCAACTGCGATCCGAAGCCGCGCGGCGAGGCCAAGACCGACGCCGAACTGCTGACCGAGGCGCAAGCTCTCGAACAATTGGGCGCGGATCTGAAGCTGCGTGGCTTGCGCCTGCTGGTTCACGCCCATGCTCCCGAAATGGCCGACCATGCGCGCGAATGGCGGTATTTCTTTCACAACACTACAGCGGCCAGCGTTGGTATCTGCCTCGATACTCACTGGGTGTACCGGGGCGGCGAGAACGTGATGGACATTCTGAAAGAGGCCGGAGCCCGGATCGGCGACATTCACTTGCGCAATTCGGTGAGCGGCACCTGGCTGGAAGAACTTGCGGATGGCGATGTGGATTACAACGCTGTGGCAGCGGAGTTGAAGAAACTGCATTACAAAGGCTGGCTGACGGTGGAACTGGCGTGGGATCCGCAGACACAGCGCACACGTTCGCTGGTGGAGGATCTGAAGCGCAGCCGGGTATACACGGAGCGAGTGTTCGCCGCGAAATGATAACGCGATGTCCCGCACAAACGGGGTCGCCCGGCCAGTTCGGCCAGCCCCCGATTGACAATCGGCCCGCGACTCAATATAGTAAACCCCAGCGACATTCTTCGCAAAGGATCGTTCCACTCCGAAATGAAAGCACCCAAATTGTTATCCGAATTCCGTTCACTCCGTTACTCCCGCAGCATCCGGTTGATCCCAATGGCGGCGCTGCTCCTCACCGGCACCGTTGTGTGGTCGCAAGCGCCGCAGGCAGGAGGCGGGAGCGGTCGCGGCGGCGGGCGTGGCTTCAGCGGCCGTGGCCGCGGCGGCGGTGGCCTGCAGGCCGACGCCGAGCATCCCGTGATGAAAATCGGCACTCACATACCCGATTTCACGCTCCCCGGCGCGGATGGCAAGATGCACAGCCTCAAGGAATGGGCAAGCGCAAAATATCTGATGGTTGTCTTCGAATGCAACCATTGCCCGGAATCGCAGAATTACGAAAGCCGCATCAAGCAACTATATGAGGACTACAAGGGCAAGGGCGTTCAACTAGTCGCCATCAACCCGAACAACCCCGCGTCGGTCCGCCTGGATGAACTCGGCTACACGGATCTTGAAGACTCCCTGCCGGAGATGAAGGTCCGCATGGCCGACCGGCATATCACGTGGCCCTACCTCTACGACGGCGAAACCCAGGCGACCGCCACGAAATTCGGGGTCATCGCGACGCCGCATGTATTCATTTTCGATCAGGAGCGCAATCTGCGCTTTGAAGGCCAGATCGACAATAACCAACGCCCCGATCTGGTAACCACGAAAGATACCCGGAACGCGCTTGAGGAATTGCTGGCGGGTAAGCCCGTCACCGTGGCCGAGACGCGCGTCCATGGATGCTCGACCAAGTGGCTTTCGAAGGCGACCGGCGCGCAGTCCCGCGAGGCCGAGATGCAGCGAATCATGAAGGAACCAGTGAAGCTCGACACCGCCGATGCGGATGCACTGAAGAAACTGAAGGCCAACGGATCCGGGAAAGTCGAGGTGGTGACTTTCTGGTCTACGAAGTGTACGGCCTGTGCGGACACGTTCCACGCGCTCGAAACCACCTACCGCATGTTCCGGCAGCGCGCGTTCAGTTTCGTCACCGTTTCGACCGATCCGGTTTCGGGCAAAGATGCGGTCATGGATTTCCTCCAGAAGCAGTACGCATCGGGAACGAACGTTCAATCGACCGTGGATCTGGCAGCCGTTCAGGCCGCGTTTGGCGAAAAGTGGAAGGCAAATTCGATGTTCACAATCGTCATAGGCGCCGATGGCAAGGTGCTGTATAAGAAAGAGGGATCGATGGCTAAGGCCGGAGATGTCGTTCCTTCCCCCGACCTGCTGAACTTCCGCCGCAGCATACTGGCCAATATGCCGGATACGGCCGGCTATCCGGGCAACCATGCGTATTGGCAGGAAGACTACGTGAAGATCGCGGCTAAGTAGTAGGAGGCCGCTGCCCGCTAACCAGGGTTTGGCCGCTCGAAAGCGTTAACCTCAGCGCTTTCGAGCGTTTTTTTGCAGCGCGCCAGATCGGCCGAGGGGATTTGCCGCTCTTTGAGAAGCCGGTCACAAGAATTTTGCGTAATAGAATCAACGATTTACATATCGAGGTCAAGAACCGCGTGTTTTACTTCAATCAGGAGACGGTGCTCACCCCGGCGTTGTTGGCGCAACGCCGGCGCGGAGAGCCCTCTCATCGTTGACGAGCCGTTTGTGCGGCGGCTCATCGACGACTTAACCGGATGGCCGTCTGGGGCGGCGGTCCTCCGGTTCGCGGGCAGGGTCCTTTCCCCTGCCCGCTGTGCTGCAAGGGCCGTTATGGTTGGCGGTCCTTACAGTGCCATGGCGGGGCCGTTGTGTGGAGCAGCGGCCCCCTCTCCTGATAATCTTTCCGGCGGTATTAAGACTGTAAACGGGCCGGTTATTTAGTCAGTTTCAACAGCACCACGCCATGTGGCTGGACAGTGGCCCAGAACGCGTCTGTGCCCGAACCGCGATCCGAGTGCGCCCACAGATCCCGCACTTTGTATGTTCCGGTAATTCCCAGCGTGCTCCACGCGGCGGTTACCGGGAGCGGCGTCCGGCCCCGATTGAACAGCCCGACGGCCACACCTCCATCGAGCGAACGGACCCAGACTTCGGCGTCCTCGTCTTTGGAAACCCGCACTCCCTGCTCGCCCAATACGTCCTGGTCGATTGCGATCACTTCCTTATTCGTCAGGATCTCCAGAATGTCCGGGGCGACGCTGCGCAGATCGTTCCCCGCCAGAAGTGGCGCGGCGAGCAAACTCCACAGGCTCATGTGCGTGCGATATTCGGTGTCGTTCATGCCGCCGTTGCCGATCTCCAGCATGTCGGGATCGTTCCAGTGGCCTCTGCCGGCGAATTTCTCAAGCCCGATCTGCTGATCGAAGCCGATATTCGACATCGACACCCAGTTATCGCTGATATCACCCGTTGTGCGCCAGAGATTTCCGCCGGCGTTCGCACCCCATGTGCCGACATCGGCCTGACCGTACTGGCAAAGGCTGTACAGGATCGAACGGCCGGAATCGAGTCCCGCATCCAGCAAAGCCTGGCCCATCTTCGAGTAGGCGCCCGGCTGCGAATCGGCGGTATAAACCTGGGTCGCCGAGCACCAATCGTACTTCAGGTAATCGATACCCCATGCGGCAAAGGTTTTCGCATCCTGCTCTTCATGCTGGTAGCTGCCTTCATAGCCTGCGCAGGTTTTCGGCCCGGGCGACGAATAAATGCCCAGCTTCATGCCCTTGCTGTGGACATAGTCGGCCAGCGCTTTCATGTCGGGAAATTTCTCGTTGGAGCGGATATTGCCTTTTTCGTCGCGCGTGCCTTCCCAGGTATCGTCGATGTTGACGTAGATGTAGCCTGCGTCGCGCATGCCGTTCTTCACCATCGCATCGGTGATCTCGCGGACCACCTGATCGCTCACGCGCGCCTGAAACTTGTTCCAGCTGTTCCATCCCATCGGCGGCGTTGTGGCCAGGCCGTTGTATTTCACGCCATCGGGCGGCGGTTTCAGCGTGACCTTCGCGGGCGGGACTGGCATCGGAGGCGGGGCCGCGGTCGAGACGCGGCGAGCGATTTGTTGCGCGGGCTGCGGCGGCGTGGCTGGGGCGTTCGCGGCGGGAGGAGTGCCGAAGCCGTAGGCCGGACCACGTCCGCGCCCACCGCCTCCGCCACGCCCACCGGCAGCCGGGATCGCAATAGTGAGCGTGTCGTCCGCGAGCTTCGCGGTATACGCGACCTTCGTATCGTTGCCCCCGAAGGAGCGAACGATGGTGAAGGTGACGTCGTCGCCGTCGATTTTGCCGTCGGTAATCGGCGAGTTCGTCTGCCCCTGGCTCAGGTAGCCGCTGAATGAATTTCCGGTGGCCGTGATGTAGTAGGCAGTCTCGTTATTCGCGGGTAGCGGCGGTGCGCCGGGTGTTGCGGGCGCTCCGGCCCGTCCAGGTCCGGCGACCGGTGCGACGACCCATTTCCCGGTCAGGTCGGCGGCGCATAGCGAATGCGCGGCGACCAGAGCGACGGCGGAAGCGAAGTAGAATCTCATATCAAACCTCCACCAGGAATTGTATCGGAGACGGCCGATCAGTTCCTGCGAACGACGCGGCTGCGAAACCGCGTGCCGTCGTAATAGAGGCGAAGGACTGACCCGCTCTCCATATCCAGATCCAGTGCGGCGCGCTTGATTGGCCCGGTGCCTGGAGCCAAACGCCAGCCTGTGAAGCACCCGTAAAACAGGGTCTTCCGCTCCGGTTGCATGTGTTCGAGCACCAGCAGGCCGAAGCAGAAATGCTGTTCGTTGTCGAGGCGCATCGGCGCGAGCGAGGGGCTATCCAGGTTCAGAATCACGGTGCCTCGTTTCAGCCATGCTGCGAGCTTCTTGTTGAAATCGACTATGACCGCAAGATCGGGCTGTCCGTCGCCGTGGAAATCCGCAATCACTGGTTTTACGGCGGCGTACGGTACGATGCCTTCGCCCAGCGCCTGCGCCACCAACACGGCCACGTTGGGCGGCTTCGTCTGAGCGAACAGTGGAATCGCGAGAAGCGCAATCAGAGCGCGAGTTCGAAACAGATCGCCTCCGGGGGATTGTCGCCGTACGGCGGAATCTCGCGAAACCCGATTCCACGATAGAGAGCGATTGCGCGTTCCATAACAGGGAGTGTATCGAGCCGGAGCAATCGGTAGCCGGCAGTCTGCGCTTCCGCGATCACCCGGTCAACGAGGAGGCGTCCCAGCCCGCCGCCTCGAAACGCCGGCCGGACATACAGCCGCTTCATCTCGCCAACTCCGTTCCCGATTTTCCGAAGCGCCGCGCAGCCAGCCAGTTGGCCGGATTCGGCCGCGATCAGGATCGGCGCGTAGTGGCCCGGCAACTCAGCTAATTCGCGTTCAAAGCTCGTAAAGCAAATCGGGCTACCCACCCACTCGGCATATTCGCGAAACAGTTCGCGAACTGCGTCCACCTCGGTGGGTTCGGCTTTCCTGATTTGAAGCGTACCGATCACGCAGGCAATTTCGACGTCCCCATGAGGAACTCATCGACACCGCGCGCGGCCTTGCGGCCTTCGGCGATGGCCCAAACCACCAGCGATTGTCCGCGCCGGGTGTCGCCCGCGGCAAAAACGCCGGGGACCGAGGTCATATAATTCGAATCCGCCGCTACATTCCCGCGACCGTCCAGCACGACGCCCAGTTCGTCAAGCATGCCCGCCCGGACCGGCCCGGTGAAGCCCATGGCGAGGAGAACCAGATCGACATCCAGATCGAATTCCGTGCCCGGCTGCGCTTCAAACTTCGGCGGAGATCCCACGCGGACGGCATGGAGCTTTTTCACGTTGCCTTCGGCATCGCCCGAGAACCTGACCGTGTTCACGCTCCAGTCCCGGAGGCCGCCCTCTTCGTGCGAACTCTCCACGCGCAGCTGCATCGGCCACATCGGCCACGGAGTTTCGGGAGAGCGCTCGTTCGGCGGCTTCGGCATGAGTTCGAACTGCGTGATATGCGCGGCGCCCTGGCGATGCGAAGTGCCCAGGCAATCCGCGCCGGTGTCGCCGCCGCCGATGATGACGACACGCTTGCCCGTTGCCAGAATCTGATCCGGCACGGTATCGCCCTCGCAAACTTTATTAGCCTGTGGGAGGAAATCCATGGCGAAGTGGATGCCTCTCAACTCGCGCCCCGGGACTTTAAGATCGCGCGGGAACTCGGCCCCGGCGGCCAGCACGATGGCGTGGAAATTGTCGCGCAGTTCGCTGGCTTTCCTGTTCACACCGATATGCGCGTTGGCGACAAACTCCACGCCTTCGCGCCGCATCTGTTCCAGACGCCTGTCGATCAGATGCTTCTCCATCTTGAAGTTCGG
>PLEX01000031.1:0-17162 GCA_003136575.1 Bryobacterales bacterium
AAGTGAAGAGTATTGCCGCTAGCGAAGAGAGCTCACAAAGTCGATAACGCCAGATGGGTGGAATGTGAGTTCGCGGCGTCCAAAGAATTGACGGTAGCGGTCGACCTCGGCGTCATACCGCTGCGGCGAAGATTCTTTATGCAATACGACGTCGATCGCAGCCGCGCGGTGTGTCATTCGGGAGAGAAGCTGACGAAATTCAAAATCGGCGTGCGGCAGGGAGTAGCCAATGAACACCAGACGCTTGGCCTCCAGCAACTCTACGCCGGCGTTCTGCCACACCAGTTTAATTTGAAAGTTGCTCCGGTCCTTCAGGAAAGTGGGCATCACCAACGATCCGGCGAGCGCGTGGCGGTAACCAAATCGTCCGCAATGGCGACACGGAGTCTTTCCAACATGCTCGAGGATCTCAGTTTTTGAACCGAAGTCGACAAAGAGCCGCTGACAATTCGGACACTGCAACCAGTTCAAAGAGCCGTGCAGCTTGAGTAATTTCACGTTGTACCCACGACACCCCAAGCTCCACAGCCCCGGTCGGATTCGCGAGTCTCCCGGATCGAGCGAACTGACGTAACAGCAGTAGTCGACAACACCAAACGCGTCGTAATCCCCTTGCTTTGGGCATTGGCGAAATAGCGATTCGTGAATCGCGCTGTCGAGGAGGATATCCCAGTTAAGTGAAATGATCGAAAGTGGATCGTAGCCTTTCGCCAAAGCTGAACTAGCCGCACTCGCCGCGAGCGCTCCCCGGCGCGCAGCCTTCGCAACGACGTAGGACGCAAAATCGTGCACATATCCGGAGGAACCCGTATTTCCCGCAAAATGACGAGCGATTGCGGCGCTGATGGCGCGAGAGATCAGGCCCCCCAGGTGCTCTCGTAGTTCGCTCAGGTTGGCAGAAGTCCTGCCCTTCAGAGATGTGCCATCGGCGATGCAGCGATCGATCGGCGTGTAGATATCTTCAAGGGCGATTCTTTCGGGATGTTCAATGTCAAGATTCAGGTCTCCCGAGAGGAATTCCCGGAGATTACGTTTCGCTTCGCTAACCCGTCCGTTTGCTTCCCCGAGCTGAAGAATTTCGCCTAAGATCTCGTCTTGGCTTGGCGCGCCTGCCGGCTTTGAAAAGCCAGCACCCAGGACATAAACCACCTTTTGAGGCGGGTCCGTTGGTGTGGGCATCATCGTAGCTATTCTACGACGTTGAAGTCAGGCTGTTTAAAGGATGGCTTGCGTTCGCCGCATTGTACTCGCCCTTGTCTTTCTCCCCGGGCAGGCGCGTAAAGTGTGCGCCGCTCTTGGGATGGCGCGCCGGACAATATCGGCTACGTCTCTCTACCAGGCAGACCCGTTCCTGGCTCTCTCATCGGTCGATTGCTTCGTCTCGCGTGAGCGCCAGAGCCGGACGGCGCTTATCGGGAGGTCGAAATGTGTACCAGCGGATTTGGCCGCGGATCATTTCACGGCCGATCAAGGAACTCGTCCCACCCGTCCGATTCCCAGGCGAGCGGTTCGTCATCGCCCGAGAACTCGTCACGGGCCGGCGGCGCCGTCTTGTAGGCGGAAGCGTCCGAGTCGTGTGGCTCGGCGATGCGCCTGAGCAGTTTGATGCGCTCACTGTCGGTCAGAGACGCAACCAGCGGCATTATGTCATCGGCAGTCAGCAGACGCGGCGTCCTTTTAAATTTTATCAGTCACGCGAGCGGTCGGATGGCGCAAGCCTGTCTGACAGGGCTTGCCGACCGAAATACGCGCGACGGGAATTCACGCAGCGTCTTCTGTCCGCCTGGAGCTCCCCGGCTATTGCACAGTTTGAGTCGAGTATGCCTGCTGTCCGAGTGGTCTTTATCGGGAAGATTGGCGAGAATCGTGCGCCGCAGCCGCGCCAGCTGATTTCGCCGGGTCCTCGGCGGGCGTTCCAGGGGCTGCAATCGGGGTGGTCGTGACACCCCTTTACGTCAACGGACGTCCGAATGCGGTATAACGAATTATAGGCACCCGCGAGCGGCCCGACTACATTCCTTATGCTACGAACTCTGACCATCCTCACCGCCATTTTCATCGCGCCTGTGTGGGCACAGGATTTACCGGAAGGAGAAGGCCGACCCGTCACCGAGCGCATCTGCACGGGCTGTCACGGGGCGGAGATGTTTTCCGCGTATCACAAGAGCGGGGACGATTGGGACCGGACAATCACCACCATGACCGAGAAGGGCCTCTCCATTACGGACGCCGATTATGCGACCGTGCTCGATTACCTTTCCAAATGCCTCGGCACGCCGGCGAAGAAGCTGAACATCAATAAAGCTTCGTCCTGCGAATTGCAGACGACGCTGGCAATCACCGCGGACCAGGCCCAGGCGATCATCGCCTACCGGGCCAAGAACGGCGACTTCAAAGACCTCGACGGCGTGAAGAAAGTGGATGGCATCGACGTCGCTGCGATCACGGCGAAGAAAGACAATATTACTTTTTAGGTTCCTGGGCCGCAACGACGCCCTTGCTTCCGGGCCTGACGAGCGCCCTGATCCCTCCTTCCGCGGCAGCCGCGCTTCTCGTCACCAAGTGCGCTTTATCCGACGCGAAAGCTCTCACGTCCGGATGGAATCTGGGGTCGTCGGAAGTCCCGTCGACCGAGAACGGGATCGCGCCCAATGCCGCCGCGGTGGGAACGGTCCCCGGCTGTCTCCTCACGACCACACGTAGCTTGAATCCGAGAGCGCGGTCCGGACTCACCGAGCCGGAACCAGTGATATCCCCGATGGTGGGCACGACCACGTGAATGGCGTCGAGCGCGGCACCCATCGGCGTCATGCGAATATTGGCGCTTAACAGCTGTATGTCCGTATCCCGCGAAATCTTAACGCCAGCCAGGGCGCTCAGCACCTTCAGTCTGGCGGCCAGGTCGTAGTTCGCCAGCCGCGCATTGGCGACACCCAACTTGCCCGCAACCACCAGTTTGTCGAGCGCACCATCCGCGGAAAGGTCCACGAAGGCCGTTCCCTGGTCGAGATCGACGCCTTTGGGGAGAGCGACGCCGAGCGCCGGAAGCATCGCGGCGAGGTCGGCCAACTCCATTTCCTGTCCGGCCAGTTGTGCGTGAATCACCGGCACGCCGCCGCCCAAGTCATAACGGCCAACCAGATTGGTCACGGCGTGCCCGATGCCGACAGAACACCGGGTCAGTTTTCCGGCGCGTTGGCGGGAATCGTGCTGCAGCGTGAAATCGATGTCGACAAGCCGGTTTACGGGCACGCCGTTGTTCACGAGCTTCAGTTTCGCGATCGCGGCCCGGCCCTTCACGTAGGCAATTCCATCCTTTTCGACGATGTTCGCGTTCAGCATCGCGACGCCATCGATGCCGCTTGCCGAATCGAAGAACCCCGTTTTTCGAAGATCGACTTTCGCGATATGGACGTCGGCTGTGAAAGGCGTGTTGGCAGGGCTGGATTGGTCGAGTGGACCGGCGGTACCGGTGAGTTCGATCGTCTCGTCGTCCGACAGATTCGCCGAGAGCGTAAACGGCACCTCGCTTGTCATCGTGATGCCCTTTAGTTCAAGATTGACCTTATTCAGCACCATCGGTTTCGCGCCGCTTTCCGGAGCGGGGAAGGAGACCCGGCCGTCTTTTATCAGAACCGAGTCGATTTTCATGTTCGGAAACGACGACTGGGCTGGGGAGTCCGTAGCCGTTGCTTGCGTCGGGGCCGCCGCCGGGATGCTGCGGGAAGGCCGCCCCAGTGTCGAGTAGTTGGTCCGGCCGGAAGAGTCGCGGAGGAGGCGGATCTCGGGCTGGTCGATCTGGACGGAGGTAATGTTGAGTTCGCGGGAAAACACCAGAGGCTGCAGTTCAACTCCGACCCGCAAGGACTCGGCCCGAAGGAACGGTTCGGCGCCAAACGAAGGGTCGTCGGAAACAGATATGCCGCTCGCGGTGATCGTACCCGATGTGATGCTCAGGTTGAGCGAACCGATGGTGACAGTGCGGGCGAGAGCGGCGGAAAGTCCGGATTCCAGCATGGGCCGGAAGTGGTCGGCGTCGATGTAGCGGTGGACCGCGAAAGCCGCCGCGACGATCAACAGCAGCGGAATTCCCAGAAAGATTGCGGCGCGCCTCATCGAAAAATCATCTCACGCCGGTCCGGCTGGCCAAAATGGCAATGGCCCGGATTCCTCCGAGCCATTGTCGCTCCGCAATTTTCGACTTCGCACGGTTCCGCAAACCTACCGGAGAAGCTCCAGACGACTGCGCGCGCGACCCCACTACGGTCGTCTCCCCCGAGATTCACCGCCGGAGTCACGCGCCAGCCTATCCGTGTCATTGTTGTATCGTGAGAGGGGTTGGGCGCGCTACGGCAAAACGGGGCATTTCACGGGATTTCAACAGGTTTGTTTCCTTCCAGATACAGGACTTACGCGCCGGCGCTGTTGGAAGTTTGTGGACGAGCTGTGGATAAAACGGTGAGGGGATGATCTGTTCCGGACGAAATGCCGCAACCGGCGATTTTGTCGCGGTTGAATTCGACGAAATCATACGCAGCGTGAGCGCTGTTGCGCCTTCAACGGCCCCTTCAAAAGCGGACAGGTGGATCGCGCCCGGGTTCGTCGATATCCAGGTCAATGGCTTCGCCGGCGTCGACTTCAACCGCCCCGACACGCCCCAGACGGAGATTCGGCGCGCGCTCGACATGATTCTTTCGACCGGCGTCACGCGATGTCTTCCGACGGTGATCACCGGGCCTCCCGAGGACATGATCGGATGCCTGCGAAATCTTGCGCGCGCGCGGCGCGAATTGCCGATGGGCCGCGCGATGGCTGGCTTCCACGTGGAAGGCCCACATATCGCCGCGGAAGATGGCCCGCGCGGCGCTCATCCTCTCAAGTCTGTCCGCCCTCCCGATCTCGACGAATACCGGCGATGGCAGGACGCGACGGATAATGGCATTCGCCTCATTACGCTTTCGCCGCACTGGCCAGGCGCGCCAGCGTATATTGAGGCCATCACGCGCGATGGGGTCACCGCAAGCATCGGCCACACCGGCGCAAGCGCGGAACAAATCGGCGAGGCGGTGGACGCAGGCGCGACGCTTTCCACGCACATCGGCAACGCGGGCCACGCTGTGCTGCCGAAGCATCCGAATTACATCTGGGACCAGCTTGCGGAGGACCGGATCAGCGCAAGCTTCATCGTGGATGGAATCCATCTGGGAGCGGCCTTCCTGCGCGCTGCCCTGCGGGCGAAAACCGTCCAGCGAGCCGTGCTGGTGACCGACGCTTCCGCTCCGGCGGGCGCGGCACCCGGTCGATACTGGCTCGGCGAACAGGAAGCCGACCTGACACCGGATGGTCGCGTAGTGATGGCCGGCACGGACCGGCTGGCAGGCTCGGCGCTCAAGATGAAGGACGCGGTCGCGAACGTCATCCGAATGGCGGGAGTCGGGCTGCGCGATGCGGTCGAGATGGCGACCGTCAATCCGGCGCGCGTCATTCATCTCGAAGGCCGCTCCAATGGCCTTGTGGCCGGGGAACGCGCCGACCTCGTCGTGTTCAGCGCGCGCAACGGCATCACGGTGGAAGAGGTTTATCTGGATGGCGAGCGCGCGGTCTGATTCGCTGCCATAATCGGAATCAGTGGACTTTGAATACACGCCCGAGCAGATCCAGCTTCGGCGCGAAGTGCGGGAATTCGCGGCGGCTGAAATCGCGCCGCACGTCATGGAGTGGGACGAAGCGCAGACTTTCCCGCTCGAAGTAATTCGCAAAATGGGCCGGCTCGGCTACATGGGAGCCATTTTCCCGGAAGAGTACGGCGGCGCGGGGCTGGGCTACGTCGAATACTCGATCATTATCGAAGAACTGTCGCGCGTGGATGGTTCGGTGGGAATCATTGTCGCCGCCCACACTTCGCTCTGCTCGAATCATGTCTGCAAGGCGGGCAGCGAGGAACAGAAGCGGAAATATCTGCCGAAGCTGGCCTCGGGCGAATGGCTTGGCTGCTGGTCGCTGACCGAGGCGGAGGCCGGTTCCGATGCCGCCGGCACGCGAACGACCGCCGTTCGCGATGGCGACGATTGGATTATCAACGGAACAAAATCGTTCTGCACGAATGCGCACTATGCGGATGTGTGCGTGGGGATGGCGGTGACGAACCGCAGCGCGGCGCAGCATGGCATTTCGGCTTTCATACTGGAAAAAGGCACGCCGGGATTCCGGGCGGGGAAGAAGGAAAATAAACTCGGGCTGCGCGCCAGCGCTACGGGCGACGTGGTATTTACCGATTGCCGCGTCTCGCATTCGCAACTGGCGGGCAGGCAGGACGAGGGGTTCGTCGACAGCCTGCGCATTCTCGACGGCGGGCGAATATCCATTGCGGCGTTGTCTATCGGGATGGCGCAGGGGGCTTATGACGCTTCCCTGAAGTACTCGAAAATGCGCAAGCAATTTGGCCGGCCCATTTCGGAGTTTCAGGCAATTCAGCACAAGCTGGTGGATATGGCGACCAGGATCGATGCGTCCAGGCTGTTGACGTATCGCGCCGCGACAATGCTCGACAGCGGTAAGCGAGTGACGCGGGAATCGGCCATGGCTAAGCTTTTTGCGTCGGAAAGCGCGGTTTGGATAGCCAACGAAGCGGTACAGATCCACGGCGGCTATGGATTCATCAAGGATTATCCGGTCGAGAAGTTTTACCGCGACGTGAAGCTTTGCACGATTGGCGAGGGTACGAGCGAGATACAACGGCTGGTAATTGCGCGGCAGTTGCTGAAGGATTAGACGATGAGCCGGGGCGAAGAGACAAAGCCGGCCTGAAGGTCAGTCGGCAGGCGAAACCGCCTGGTGCCGCCAGCGGCTCCAGGAAATAAGCTAAGTGACAATAGCTTGCCGATGAAAATAACATTGTGGGGCCGGGCTTCCGGCCCGCTCAACCAATTGAATACACACGAGGATCCGTGACAAGAACACGCCGGGCAGAAGCCCGGCGGCAGCCCGGAAGGGCCGCCCCACTCGATGGGAAACAGGCACCTGGCTTAGTGGTACCACGCGAAACCGCCTGCCCTCCACAAAGGCGATTTGACCCATGACTACGCGCGAACTGGCACAACTGGCAACGGCCGTAGAAAACGGCAGTCCGATACCAGCGGAACATTCCGAAGGCGAAGGCCTGATTGTCGGGATCACTGGACCGCCGGGCGCGGGAAAGAGTTCGCTCGCCGCCGCTTTGACCACGGAAATGCGCGGGCGCGGCAAGACGGTCGCGATTGTCGCAGTCGATCCTTCGAGCAAAGCGACCGGCGGCGCTATCCTCGGTGATCGCATCCGCATGCAGAGCCACTACGGCGACCCGGGCGTTTTCATTCGGTCCATGGCCACGCGCGGGGCGTCGGGCGGACTGGGGCGAACCAGCGCGTCGCTCGCGCGCCTGTTTCGCGGGGCGGGATTCGACTTCGTCCTTGTGGAGACCGTGGGCGCCGGCCAGGACGAAATCGATATTGCGGCCTCCGCCGATGTGACCCTGGTTGTTCTTGTACCCGGAATGGGCGACGACATTCAGGCGATCAAAGCCGGGATGATGGAAATCGCCGATATCTTCGTCGTCAACAAAGCCGACCGGCCCGGCGTGGAGCAAACGGTCGGCGAACTCGAGGCAATGCTTTCGCTGGCGCCGGAGGGTTCGCGTCCGCCGATCTTTCGAACAACAGCTATCGACGGGGCCGGCGTCCCGGAACTCGTCGATGCGTTGGCGCGGTGCGAACGGAAGCTGCTGAAGCCCGACCCGAGGTGGCTCATCGATCATGTCGGCGTCGCCGTGCGATCGCTGGCCGAGTCGCTCCCGTTTTATACCGATCAGATGGGAATGAAATTGCTCGGCCAGGAGATGGTCGCGCAGGAGAAGGTGAATGTCGCGATGCTCGCGGTCGGCCCTTCGCGGATCGAACTGCTGGAGCCGGCGTCGCCGGATTCGACGATCGCAAAGTTCATCGACAAACGCGGACCCGGATTGCATCACGTTGCGATGCGGGTTGACGACCTTTCGGCTGTCATGAACCGGCTGGAAGCGGCTGGCGCAAAGCTCCTCGGAACGCCGCAGCGGGGCGCCGGCGGGCACCTCTATATGTTCGTCCATCCGGCCAGTTCGGGTGGCGTACTATGGGAGATTATTCAGGATCAGGGGCGGTAACGAGGAGCGGAATTTGCCAAGAATCGGCGTCATCGGCGGCAGCGGTCTTTATTCCATGCCGGGTTTTACCGGCCAGCGCGAAGTTACGGTTGAAACGCCGTTCGGCGCGCCTTCGGACAACTACATCGTGGGCGAACTGGAAGGCCATGAAGTGGCGTTTCTGGCGCGGCACGGGCGCGGACATCGCATCTCGCCATCCGAATTGAATTTCCGCGCGAACATCTACGGCATGAAGTCGTTGGGCGTGGAACGAATCGTTTCGCTGAGCGCCGTCGGATCGCTCAAAGAAGAGCATCGGCCGCTCGATTTCGTCATTCCCGATCAGTTTGTCGACCGCACGCGCGGACGCATCTCAACATTCTTCGGGGAAGGCCTGGTGGCGCACGTCAGCTTCGCGGATCCGGTTTGTCCGCAGCTGGCTTCGACGGTTGACGAGGCTTGCCGCGCGGCCGGCGTCAACGTGAAAAAGGGCGGTACGTATATCTGCATGGAAGGCCCGATGTTTTCGACGAAGGCCGAGTCGAACCTTTACCGTTCATGGGGGATGGACGTGATCGGCATGACGAACCTTCAGGAAGCCAAACTCGCGCGAGAGGCCGAGATCTGTTACGCGACCGTGGCGATGGTGACCGATTACGATTGCTGGCACCCGGATCACGATGCGGTGGAAGTGACCGATATTATTCGCGTGCTGACGCAGAACGCGGCGAACGCGGCGCGCGTGGTGGCCGGAGCCGTTCGGGCGATGCCGGGCGAGCGCGAGTGCAAGTGCGGATCGTCGCTCGAACACGCGCTGATTACGGATAAGAAACTGGTGCCCGCCGCCACGATCAGGAAGCTGGAGCCGATTGTCGGCAAATACTTCCTGTAAAAAGCGCGCGGCGGAGCTGCTGTCGGCGCTGCTCAACGAGGGCGGTCCAGGCGAATGGCCCTCGGACGCGAGTATTCGCGAGTTCGGAGAAACGTGCGCGGGCGAATTCTTCCGGGAGGTGGTCGAGCCACTGGCCGATTCGTTCGACGCCGCGCAGGCCGCGATCTACGAACGGCTCATGCGTGTCTGGATTCCCGAGTTGCCCGCCGCCACACCGGTAATTCCGACCGCGGTCGACGTTGTATACGTACTCTCGCGCGTGACGCTGGGCGCCGATATCAAGATCGTCAGCCCGATTCTGGCGTCGATGAAGCAGCGCTTTCCCGAGTCGCGAATCGTCTTCGTCGCGAATCGGAAGTCGGCGGAATTGTTCGAGGCGGATCGGCGAATTGAGCATCTGAACGCCGATTACCCTCGCTCGGGGCCTTTGAGCGCGCGGCTCGAATTCGCCGCCGACCTGCGGTCGCGGCTCCAGGGCGGGAATTGCATTGTTGTGGACCCGGATTCGCGTATGACCCAGCTCGGGCTGATTCCAGTCTGCGACCCCGAACGGTGCTTTCATTTCCCGAGCCGGACAATCGGCGGAGAAAGCGGCGAGAATCTCACGGATCTGGTCGTCCGCTGGCTGCAAACGACATTCGGCGTTTCCGGGTCCGCGTATATCGCACCACGCGGCGAACCTGTGTCTGGCGCGGGCAGGCGCGCGGCGATAAGTCTGGGTGTGGGCGAGAACGAATCGAAGCGCCTGGGTGGAGATTTTGAAACGCGACTGATAGAAGTGTCGGGGATGCACTTCGAGACTGTCTGGGTGGATCGCGGAGTGGGCGGCGATGAAGCGCGCCGCGTCACAGCCGCGGTCGAAGCTGGTCTGGTGGCGGATCGCGTACGTTTCTGGGAAGGTGGATTTGCCGGATTCGCGTCGATCATTTCTCAATCCGACTTTTATGCCGGATACGATTCCGCCGGCCAACATGCCGCCGCGGCAGCCGGCGTGCCGCTGATATCGATTTTCGCCGGCGCTCCTTCGGAGCGTTTTGCACGGCGATGGACGCCGGCGGGGCATCGGAACGTCCTTCGGATACTCACGGACGGTATGACGCCCGAGGCGGTTCTTGAAGAGTTTGTCACGTGGATGCCGCTAGACTGAGAGCAGAGGTATCGGGCCCAAATGCATCTGGAGATTCAGCAGCGCGAACGAGAAGGGATCGTTGTGCTTGACCTGAAGGGTCGTCTTGTCGCCGGCGAGGAGGCCGGCTTGTTCCGGGACGCAGTGGAAAGGGTGTCGCAGACGGATGTGAAGATCATTCTGAATCTCCACGCCGTGGATTACATCGACAGTCTGGGGCTGGGCACGATGGTGATGCTCTACACGCGCCTCCGGAAGGTCGGCGGCGTAGCGAAACTGGCACAACTGAATCGACGCAATCTGGAACTGCTTCTGCTGACGAAGATCGACACGATTTTCGAGGTTTACGACGACGAGACCGAAGCCGTAAACAGCTTCTTCCCCGATCGTGAAATCCGCCGCTTCGATATTCTCGCGTTCGTGCAGCAACTCAAATCGGAAAAGTAAAAAGTGCGCGGCGGGCGGGAGGGGGCGGGATCGGCGCTTCCCGGCAGCCGTCCGGCGCGGGCGCGCGAGCAAGCCGATTCGGCTATTCCTGTCGATTTCGGTATTCGACCGGCCTGTAACCGGGAACTTTAAGCCATTCACTCTCGTTTGTTCCGAATATGGAATCAATGCGAAGGATAATCGCGGCGGGTTTTCTGATTGCCTGTGGGCTATGGGGCGGGTGCCCGACTGCTTCCGCACAGTCTTTTGCCGTGGCGTCGATCCGTACCAGCGCCCAACAGGTTCAGTTTGAGCACGACGGCAAGACGGAGACGACGCCCGGAAATCTGCGCATGCGCGACGTCACGGTGGCCACGTGCATCAAGTGGGCTTATACGCTGCAGGACAGCCAGATTTCGGGACCGGAATGGCTTCAGACGGAACATTTCGACATCATGGCGAAAGCGGACGAGCCGGTCGGAGACGAACAAATGAAGGCGATGATGCGGTCTCTGCTCAAGGACCGCTTTCAACTTTCGTTTCACCGGCAGGACAAAGAACTGCGCTCGTACGTGATGACCGTTGGCAAGGGCGGACACAAGTTTCACGAATCGGCCGCGGGCACGAGCCCTTCCCGGGAGAATTCGGCGATAGGCACCGTAGCCAAGGCGATCACCATGAAGGAATTCGGCGACTTCATGGCAGGCCCACTGCAGGCGCCCGTCGTGGATATGACCGGGCTGACAGGCAGATACGATCTCGCGCTGGACTTTACCGCATATCTTCCACCGGGAGAGCACGTCATGAAAATGGAGTTTGACAACACCACAGGCATCATCGTGGCCGCCATGCAGGGGGAACTCGGACTGAACCTGGAATCGAAGAAGGAAAAGGTTGAGATGCTGGTGGTCGACCGCGTGGAGCGGCCATCGCCCAATTAATTCCGCAATTTGTCGAACGGCACCGAGTCCTCGATATGAATCCGAATGCTGAACACCGAGGCCGGGCCGCGGTCCTGGTTGTAACCTGGATTTGCCACAAACTGGTAGTCGCCTGCGGCTGAAACCCCGCGCCACAAGTGGGCAGTGTAATAGGCTTCGACGATCTTTTCCTGGCCGTAGTTCAGTCCTCCATCGCCGAGGATGAAGCCGAGCCCGCCGAGTTCCAGATAGCGCCGGTGATCGCCCGAAAGGCCGTTGACCACGAAGGCCGCTCCGAGCTTATCCTGCGACCGATGCCACGGATTTCCGCGAAAATCCGTGCCTATCACGGCGGTCCGGTCGATTTCCGTGTAAGCGAACGATTCGTTGGCTCCTTCGTTCCAGCCGAGACGCGTGAAGGCGCGCCACAATGACGTCAATTCCTGTTCGGCATTCAGCCCGAAACCGTACTTGACGGTGCCCTGCTTCCGATACAGCGTCACGTCGGGAACCGAATCCCTGCCCGAAAGATAGCCTTCGATCGCTTCCCTGTAGTTGCCCATATTGGCGTGGTTCACGAACGAAAGGGCGCGTACCACGGTCGCCCGCTTCGGCAGCAGTTCCGGGCGGTATTCCACTTCGAAGTTCTCGCCGCGCGCGCGGGCAAGGTCCCAATCGAGCTTGATGCCGTTCGCGACGGTAGGCATCAGCATCTCGCCGAAGCGCGCGGCCCATTTGCCCGCATACAGTTCCGCCACCAGGCCGTACGTATAGCCGCGGGTATCCGCCGCGTAATCGAACGCGCCGTTGTTCACCGTCGCCCAGTTCATGAACTGAAGGTGACTGTCGCTGCCCACCGAATTCAGATCGAAGAAATCGACCGTGCTCATCTTTCCGGCCCTCAGCTCCAGCCGGCGGGCCGGTACAATTGCGGCCAACGACAGCGGATTTCGCGTGGCCTCGGTCATGGCTTTGCCCAGAGGAATGGTGTAATGCAGCATCACACGCGATACGTACGGCGCCTGGCCCAGGGTCGGATTGCGAACCACATCGACATTCGTAAAACCGGCTATTCCAAGGGCGTTGCTGAGTCCGGCGCCGCCGGCGCTTTCGATGTCGTTGAGAATCTCAAGGCGTCCGGTAATGCGAAACCCGAGGTAGACCGTCTCCACGCGAGAGGTTGCATGCTCTTTGTGTGGCCCGAAGCTGTTGGGACCCGAGTACTTCGCGTAGAACGACGGATCCTGCTGGCGGATCAGGTTTATCTGACCCGAAACCCAGAATCGATCCGCGAACGAGAAGGCGTCCTCGGCGGGAACTGCCGGAGCGATTGCGCTGTCCTGTGTCGCGGCAGTACTGGCAGACGTGTCCTGAGAAAATGACAAACACGGCGCCAGAATGAGGATTAGAACGGAAAGTCGCAGGCCCTTTCATGGTTAGGCATGTGCCGGGTGGCTGTCAACGCTTCTACGGACGAGTAGTCCAAGCTTCATCATTCTGTAACGTCAATGTCATTTTGCGCCGCATCTTCGGTGTCAGGATGGGGAATTGCCGACCATGATTCGCGCCGCCGGACGCCGGTGGATTGGACGTCTTGCTTGTTTCTTCGCGGCCACGCTCTCCTCTGCGGCATGGCAGACGCCGATGCCGATGATGGGCGCAGGAAGGCCCGTCTTCGTCGAACCATTCACCACCGGGGATGGCTCGGCAAAACTGCGGGACGACGTCATCGGTGAATTGCGGAAGCTCGGTTCCGTATCGGTCGCCTCCACCGCCGCGTCGGCGGGGTTGATTCTGGGCGGTGGCGGCGAAATCTGGGTGCGGGGTTATCGGAGCCTGAATCCCCGATCGGGCACATCGCCCTCGAATGGAACGCCGATTTACGGCGGGTATCTTGCCGTCGAACTGAGAGATCAGGAGGGCGGAACAATCTGGTCTTATCTCGCAACGCCGAATTCGGCCTTCGGCGATGTCTCGAAGAATCTTGCGAAGCAAATCGCGAAACACGTGGCTGAGGCGTTACAGCACGATGCCGCACAGCCCTCGCCGGTTCCCTCCACGCAAGCCGGGACGAACGTCCCGGGTAACAGCCCGCCGAGCGTAGCGGTCCGCGCGCTGAAAGGCGCGGGCGCGACTTTTCCGTCTCCGCTTTACGGCAAATGGATCACGAACTACAGGCGCGCGAATCCGAATCTTGAAATCACCTACGATGCGACCGGATCGGAAGCCGGCATTCGTAAGCTGTTGTCGGGCGACGTCGATTTCGCGGGTTCCGACAGTCCGGCCGCGATCGGCCAACTCGCTCCCGGCGACGAGGGGAAATACCTGTTCTTTCCGGCCGCAGTCGGCGCGGTTGTCCCGATCGTCAATCTGCCTGGAGTGGCCGGTCAGATTGCGTTTACGCCGGAGATACTGGCGGGGATTTACCTCGGCAGGATTCGCAAGTGGAACGACCCGGCGCTGGCGAAGGTGAATCCGCAGGTTCGCCTGCCCGACCTGGATATCACGGTGATGCACCGATCGGATGGCAGCGGCACCAGCTACGTCTGGACCGACTATCTTTCCGCAACGAGCGCGGAATGGAAGGCGAAGATCGGCGCCAGCCTGAATCCGGCGTGGCCCGTCGGCCGAGCGGCCAACGGGAATGAGGGAGCGGCGGAGATGGTGAAGGAAATCGGCGGATCGATCGGTTATGTCGAGTTCATTTACGCGCTGAAGAACCATCTGAGCTTTGGGAAAGTACGCAACCAGAATGGAGAGTTTGTAGCGGCAAGCCTGGGAAGCATCGGCATTGCGGCAGGTAAGGCGGCTGCAATGGGCGAGGATCTGAAGGTCTCCATCGTCAATGCGCCCGGAGCGGGGGCGTATCCGATTGCGTCGTTCACATGGCTTGTCGTGCCGTCGCGCGATTTGGACGGTGGAAGGCGAGAGGCATTGACTGGATTCCTCAAGTGGATGACGGGGCCGGGCCAGTTGCAGGCCGCAGCGCTCGGCTATCTCGCGCTGCCGAGGGACGTTGTCAGCCGGGAAGAGGCTCAGCTACTCAGGACTCGGTGAACCAGCTCAGGCACCGCAAGATTCCTCCCGGGGTAACCCTAAGGTCCATGCGGACACGGGATTCAGCCAAAGGCAGAGCGCAACTCGGGCAGCACCTGAAGGCGGGCCACGCAGGGAATCTGCGCCATAGCCCACGGAGAGCGAACGATAAGCCGTCCGCTATCGGCTTGCCGAAACCGGCGCCATCAATTCGACGTGCGCCAGGTCGTGCCAGCAGCCGCGCACTTCGCTGCGGACAAACGAAAGCCCTTCCACACTGAACTGGCGTGGTCCCTCGTAACCGGTCCAGCGTTCCCGCGCCACGTCGGCAAGCGCTTCGGCCTGTTCCCGCGTCAGATCCTGCGCAAGCGTGATGTGGGGATGATATGGAAAAAGCGGGTGGTATTCCAGCTGGCCGCAGTTCAGATTTCGATGGAGGGCACGCAGTTCGCGCTCGCCGCGGCGAAGCGTAAGGTAGACAACATGGGAGGCTTCGAAGATTGCCACCGAACCAAGTTCAACCGTAAACGGCGTCGCGTCCTGGCTTTCCGCCGCAATCCTACGGACACCTTCTTCAACATTCAGATGGATCGGCCGGGGCGGGAGCACGGTGACATGGGAACGAAGGGCACAGCCCGGTTTCAGTTCCGCGCGTAAGCCGTCCAGAAATTTCGCCAGACGCCCCGGTATGTAGCACACCAGCGCAAACTGACAAGCGCCTTCGGTTTCGCCGTCGCAACCCATTGCTGTCTTCATTGTAACGTTCGATACACGATGATGGGGCAAACAGTACAATTGGGGAATCCCCTCCACACTCCAAATCGCTCCGGTCGTCGCAACGCGGCGTGCCCGCGCGGCGGCAAAATTGCCGGGACGCGCTCGCGGCACCGGCGCGTCGCCGGATCGCCCGGCTGCGGATTATCTGCCCGCTCTCACAGGCTTGCGCTTCTGGCTTGCCGTATGGGTGATTCTGCACCATATCACCGGTAACGGGATGATGCTGCACGCGTGGGCCGGTGGCCTTCCGGCGCCGGCATTGCAGATGCTGCGCGGCGGATATCTGGCAGTGCAGACGTTCTTCGTTCTTTCCGGTTTTGTGCTGGCGCGGACCTATGCGGACGCAACGTGGGATCGGCGCAGCCTCGGCCGTTTTTTCACGGCGCGATTCGCGCGGATCTATCCGGTCTATTTCGTCAGCCTGATCGTGCTCTCGCCGTTCATTATCGAAATGCTGCTGGCGCCGGTGTGGCAGGCCGGGCAGCGAGCGAGCCTGCTGACGAACTACCTGTTTGTTCTGCAGGGCTGGACCGGCGCGCTGGGAGTCGGATGGAATACGCCGGCCTGGTCGCTTTCCTGCGAGTTCTTCTTTTACCTGTGGTTCCCGCTATTATTTGCCGCGTTGCGGAACGCGCGGTGGATGGCGATCTCGGCCGCTATAGCGGTCTCGATCCTGCTGCCGATCGCGTTCGATCGAGCAGGAGTGCCATGGAACTGGAAGCCGGTTTATCACACGGCGGACTTTGTGGCCGGGATTGCGGCAGCGCGGATTTTTGCGCTGTTGTCCGTCCGGCGCTGGTGGCGAACCCGCGGGTATTGGCTCTATCTGCCGGGACTTGCCATAGGCGCCTGGCTTATCGTTCATCCGCACGTGGTGGACGGCTCCGGCGCCGATTTGAATACGTATCTGCGTCCGCTGAACGTCGCACTGCTCGTCGGGTTCGCGCTGGGCGGCGGCGTGTTGGCGAAGTGGCTATCGGGGCGCATAGCGGATTTCCTTGGCAAGGTGAGCTACTCGATGTATGTGCTGCACGTGCCGATTCTCTGGTGGACCGGAAGGTATTTCGTGCACGGAAAAATGCACCCGCCGTTGCCGATTGGCGCGGCTATTTATCTGGCACTGGTGGTCGGGGCGGCAGGAGCCGTTTACCACTGGTTCGAAGCGCCGGCCAGCGTGTGGATTCGGGCGAAGCAGAAGCAATTGGGGTGCGTCTGAGGCCTTTTTAACTGGTATAATGGAAGGGTATTCAGGAGATTGGTTCATGGCCGTCATCACCGAGACGAAACCAGAGACGAAACCGAAGATCAGTACCGCTGAGATGGAGCGCCGCCGCGGCGCATTGCGGTATGCGGTTTCCCATAATCGCATTGAAGGGCAATTTCTGGACGCGGAAGGCGCTGCGATCTTCGAGGAGTATGTGCGCGGCGAGATTGACGAGTCCGAAATTGAGCAGCGGCTTCATGCGCTGCACTGCCGTCTCTGATTTCCTTGCCTGGCTACACACTTCCAGACGGCTTAACGCTCAGGAACAAACTTGGCGCGACCAATCACGAGGAGCTTGAGGCCGCCGAGGCGAGCTTTGTCGTGCGTCGGCTCCTGCAAATTCACAGCGGGCGTGGCCCAACTGGGAATTTCGACGCTGCGCACCTGAAAGCCATTCACCGGCACCTGNNACAATCGCCACGGAGCCGGTCTTGCGGAAGATCGGCGGCAAGCCTTTTATGGAGGGCAAGCTCATTGCCAAGAGCCTTGACCGCATCGCGCGAAGGCTTGCCAGCCAGAATTATCTGCGCGGCCTGACGCGGGAAGAATTCGCCAGCCGCGCCGCC
>PLEX01000031.1:17167-17313 GCA_003136575.1 Bryobacterales bacterium
CTCGATTTTTCCGTGGTGAGCCGCGAACGGATGATTCAGGCGAGCATTGCCGGGAACGAGAACGGCGACCCGAGTATGATGCGCCGCCTCTTCACGGAAATCGGCGATCCGGAGAGGGTGGCCGCGCTGAGTAAGGCTATCGGAGC
>PLEX01000018.1 GCA_003136575.1 Bryobacterales bacterium
CGGATTTCAGGAGGTCTTCGGGACCTTTGAAGCCCTGCGCTGGAGTGAGTTTGTTGCTGGTGTAGAGCGGCGGGGTGTGGCATCCTGCGCAGCCTTGTTGCTGAAATACGTGCTGGCCGTGGCGGGCCTGGTCGTCGAACGGATTTGGGTTTGGTGGTGGTTTGAGCGAGTAAAGGTAGAGGGCGAGGGCGTAGAGTTGCTCGTCGCTGTAGCGGGTTCCTTCTTCGGCGCTGAAAGCCGTAGGCCCCTGGCTTGGCTGGAAATCCCCGAAGCGTGCCATTGTGTCCAATCCCTCGTTGATGACGGCGTATCGCATGATGTCGCCGATGGAACGGTGACGCACGAGCCCAGTCGCATCCAGATACTTGATATCCTGAATGCCAATCAGCGAAGGAACGTGCGGAGGGTGGGAGGGACTCGTCCCTTGCCGGGGAATGACTCCGGGATGGCTGGCCGCCCTCCACCGAATCAGTTCATCTTTGGTGAGCGACTTTCGAAGCTCTTCTTTGCTCATGATCCAGGGGGCACCGTAGTTCGTCCAGAAGAATGCCGCCGCCCCTGGAGAGCTTCCGGAGTGCTATCGCGTATTGCGCTTAGCGCGGCGGCAGACACAGGTGGGTACAGGATGCCTTGGGCACCTTCAATAAGAGATCCGTCGGACATTACGCGCGTATGGCACCCAGCGCAGGAGCCTCCACCGACCTCCAACCCGCCCCTTTTGCGCACAATGTAGCGGTAGCCTTCGACCAGGAAGGGGAGAACACCCTCGCTCGAAGCGGGGAACCGGAGGCCCTCCGCCGACGGACCGGATGCAGGCGCAGGCCGAAAACCCGTTTCGCATTCAAAAACAAGCTTGCCAGCCGCAATCCAATCCTCTTCTGTGTGGAATTTGGAAGGATCGAAGATGATCTCCGGCTCCCTTTGTTTCAGAGATTCTATGTACCCCGCAGGCTCGCGGCCTTTGACATACGCCGGGTACGAGCGATAGATGGGCCTTACTTTGAGCTTGTAATACTCCTCCGCCGTCATTTAGCGCGGAGAGCGATCCCGCTGCGCCAGTGGCACTTCGAAGTTTGCGACCTCTTTGTCGTCCCGCGCCTTTGGAATGATCCACGGAGCGCCAAACAGTGCCCAGTCCCGATCCAACCACCGTTGGAATGTTTCCGGTGTGCCGTCGCCGACGGAGCTGCCTCTACAAAACGGTCCGCTGCCTACCGAGCCCTGGGCGCCTTCAAAAACAGCGCCAGGGGACATGTCGCGGGTGTGACACCCGGCGCAAGAGAGGCGGCCTGCCTCCACGATCCCCTTCGTGCGCACATAATAGCGGGGGAAAAGATGAAGGAGGAGTCACTCGACACAGGCTGAAGGGCCTGGCGATGGTGGTGCAGCGGGCGCCGGGCTGAAACGACATCCGATTCGAAGACGAGTTTTTCCAGCCGCAATCCAGTCCTCCTTCGTGCGGAGCTTGGCGGCCTCGAAAACGATCTCCGGCTCTTTTTGCTTCAACGATTCGATGTAACCCGCCGGCTCGCGACCTTTGACGTACACCGGGTAAGAACGATAAATGGGTCTTAACTTGAGCTTGTACCGCCGTCATGTAGCGCGGAGAGCGATCCCGCTGCGCCAGCGGCACTTCAAAGCTCGCGACCTCTTTGTCGTCCCACGCCTTCGGAATATCGGGATGGAAATCCTGCGAAGAGCCAGCTCCTGCGATCCACAGAATCGCGCAACCGATGAAGTGTATCCTGGAGTGCATGTCGCTTCTTGCGGATCATGCCTTCACCATGTTGCGGCGACGGCGCGTACCGTTTCGATAATGCTACGACGTTTTTACGGTCGTTCAGATCCTCGCGCCTCAAAGATCGTAGGCCTCCTTACGATGGGCGACCCGCACGATAGTTGCGAGTGCCTCGGCGTCGTCCAGCCGATAGACGATACGGTAGTCTCCCACACGGATGCGCCACAAGTCCTTGTAGCCCCTCAGTTTCCTGCAGCCGGCAGGCCGGGGAGTCTCCGCCAGCGACAAAATCTTCTGGTCGATTCGACCAAACAGAGCATTGTCCAGTTCATCAAGCTCCTTTTGTGCGGACGCCTTGATCTCAAGCGAGAATCTAGCCACGAGGGGGGATGTTCTTCAGGCGTTTCGCCCGGTACTGCTCGTAGGGAACGCTTTTCTCTTTGCGGCGCGATTCGGCCACGAGGCCATCCCGAAAGTCCTCCCAAATAGCACCGTGCTTCTTCAAATCGATCAGCACACCCGTCTTGCGTCCGTGTTGGTCGGTTACAAACTGGATTCCAGTCATCACTTCATTCTCGCCCCCGGCTGCACTTCGCCGCAACAAGCCGCGAAGTATTGAGGTGGCTACAGCGTTTTCAGAAACGCGATCAGCGCCACTTTGTCGTCCGGCGATAGCTTCAGGCCGAATTCGTGGCCTTTGATCGGGCCCGGGCCGAGGTGGAAGCCTTTGGGGACGTAATCGTCTTTCAGGCGGGCGGGGTCGAGCCATTCTTCGAGCGTTTCGGCCCATCCGCCGTGGCCGAAGGCGTTGCAATACCAGACGCCGCGCAGGAATGGCACTTTGTAGAAGCCGGTGCCTCGGCGGGTTTGCATGGCGAGGGTGGTCGGTGCCGATG